>JAPLKS010000009.1 GCA_026387915.1 Gemmatimonadota bacterium | reverse complement strand
CTGGAAAGTGTGTGTACGTGAAAGCGTACCGTGAGTTCGAATCTCACCCCGTCCGTGGGAGAGAGGCGCGGCAACGATCTCGTTGCCGCGCCTCTCTTGCATCGCGACCGTTTGCGACCGCCTGCTGCCATCTCGGTGATGACGTCGACGGTCCCTGGCGATCAGGCCGTCACCACGATGTAGCTATTGAGCGCACACAACGCGGCCGCGGGAACCATGGCCGCTATCTTGTCGCCGCAGCGGACGCGTACCATGACGGCGACCACCATCATGAGCGCCAGTCCGGCGGCGGACAGGAGGAGCAGCGGGCGGTACCAGCCTCCCAGCACCAGACCGGCGCTCCCCGCCAGCTGCAGCACGCCGGTGAGGGTTCGCAATCGCGCCATTCCGTAGTTCTCAAACTCTGGCACCATCGTCTGCTTCCCGAGCAGCGTCACTCCGTACCAGGCGAACGCGATCGCCGAGATGCCGCGCGGTATCAACGTCATCCATTGGAGCGGCATCATTGTGGTATAGTGAGGAGGTGGCTTCTCGCGCGCGTTCACGGACGTCGGATCGGAGCGGTATGCATAACATCATAGCCATATGTCAGGTGATCGCGGCCGTTGGTCTCCTGAACGTCTGGATTCTGCGATTCGGTCGCAGCACCTCGTATCGCGGGGGCACCGCCCAGACGATGCTCGAGGAGTTCGCCGCCTACGGTCTGCCGCAGTGGTTTGTGTATCTGATCGGCACGCTGAAGATCGGCGCCGCTGTCGCCCTGCTTGCGGGACTCTGGTTCCCAATCGTCGTCATTCCTGCCGCGTCGCTCCTTGGCGCGCTGATGCTCGGTGCGCTGGCGATGCACATCAAGATTCGCGACCCGCTCCGGAAGTCATTCCCCGCGTTGGGGATGCTCCTGCTTGTGGCGACGATGCTCGGCGGGTCAATCGGCTGAGGGGCTTGGCCACGCGGCGCCAACCCGCGCGTGGTTTCGCTCGCGGGACTTGGTGCTGTAGGAGCCGTGCACACGGATGGCCTGCGCCCTCCCGGGGACGCTGCTACGGCGCGACCTCAATGAGCTGCACCCGAAAGAGCAGCGTCGAATACGGCGGAATCGACCCGACTTCTTTCCAGCCATAGCCAAGGTGCGAAGGGATCACGAGAATCCGCGCACCACCCTCGCGCATGCCCATCAGCCCGATCTGCCAGCCCTTGATGACATTGCCGGCCCCCAGCTTGAATGTGAGTCGGGCCGAGCTGTCCACCTGAATGCCGTTGGCGAGGAGCAAACGGTAGGCGACGGTCACCTTGCTGCGCGAATCGACCGCAGCGCCCGTGCCGATGGCGACATCTTTGTACATCAATCCTTCGGGGGTGCGCGTATACTCGGCGAGGTTCACGCCGAGCGAGGGCGCGATGGCGTTGGCCGGAATGTCGCCGCTGGCGGGCGGCGGACCGCCAGCGCAGGCGACTCCGACCACCAGCACCCCAAGCGAAATGAATCGCAGTCGCACGCTGACGCTCCTGACGGTTGCTCGTAGTAGACGCATGCGGAAGTATGACGCGGCACTGCACGCCGCGCCACACCATATTCAAGAGTCAGTGTTTTGATTCACGGCTGTCCTCACCAGCGGGAGATTCCTATCGTGCGTCGCGTCCTTTGCCTCGCCGTCCTCGTGGCCTCGGCCTCACTGTCGTCGTTGGCGCGCGCACAGAGCGCGAGTGGCCCCTTCGACGCGCTGCACTTTCGCGAGATCGGCCCCGCCGCCACGGGCGGCCGCATTCACGATCTGCAAATCGATCCCAAGAACCCGGCCGTGTTGTACGTCGGCGCGGCGTCGGGCGGCGTCTGGAAGTCCACTAACAACGGACTCACCTGGAAGGACAGCTTCGTTGGGCAGCCCGACAATACCTTTGGTGCGCTCGCCATTTTCGAGGGTGACTCGAAGATCGTCTGGGCCGGCACCGGTGAACAAAACAATCGGCAAAGTTCATCGTGGGGCGGCGGCGTCTACCGCTCCACCAATGGCGGCGACACGTGGAGCTACCTCGGACTGCACGATACGCGTTCGATCTCGCGCGTCGTCACGCATCCGACGGACCCGAACATTGCGTACGTCGCCGCGGTCGGAAATCTGTGGAAAGGCACCACGGATCGCGGCGTCTTCAAGACCAGCGACGCGGGCCGCAGCTGGACCAAGGTGCTGTATGTGGACTCGCTGACGGGAGCCACCGACCTTGTGATGGATCCGCGCAATCCGTCGGTGCTGTACGCCGCCACCTATCAGCGACTGCGCAAAGCGTATGGCTTCAACGGCGGCGGACCGGGGAGCAACATCTACAAGAGCTCCGATGCCGGCGCGACGTGGCAGAAGCTGGAGAACGGAATCCCCAAGGGAGATAAGGGGCGCATTGGTCTCGCCATCGCGCACTCCAAGCCCGACGTGCTGATTGCGACCATCGAGCACTCCGGCGCGGGCGGTACGTACCGCACCGAAGATGCGGGCGCGACGTGGAAGCGGATGAGCGCGCAGAATGAACGGCCGATGTATTACAGCAAGCCTACCATCGACCCGAACAACGACAAACGCATCTGGTTGCCCGGCACTTACGTCGTAAAGAGCGAAGACGGCGGCGCCACATTTGAAGAGGAGCCGACGTCGCCCGCGTACGACCTCGGCCTCAAGACCGACCACCACGTGCTGCGTGTGGATCCGGCGAACTCCGCGCACATCTACGTCGTAGGCGACGGCGGCCTGCACCAGAGCTGGGACATGGGCAAGACGTACATGCGCATGAACAACATTCCGGTGGGGCAGATCTACCGCATTGCCGTGGATGATCGCGATCCCTATTGGATTTACGCGGGCTTTCAGGACAACCACTCGTTTATGGGCCCGAGCGCCACGCGCCACTGGCTTGGTATTCTGAACCAAGATTGGGCAGAGATTGGGTACAGCGACGGCACAGGGAAGGCGGTCGATAAAAAAGATTGGCGCAAAGTCTATTCATCCTCGAGCGGCGGGAGCCTCTCGCTCGTGGACCCACTCACCGGCGACATCCTCGGCATTACGCCGCGCGCGCCTGCTGGCGAGCCGCCCTACCGCTTCGACTGGGACGCGCCAGTGATGGCGTCGCGTCACACCGCAGGTACCGTCTACCTCGGCGGCAATCGGTTGTTCACCTCCAAGGACTACGGCTCCACCTGGACACGGAGCCCCGACCTCACGCGGCAGATCAATCGCGACACCCTCGTGATGATGGGCGTGGTGAACCGCGACATCAAACTGTCGCGCAACGACGGTGATGCGATTAGCGAGATCTCGAATTTCGCAGAATCGCCGATCGATCCAAAAATCCTCTGGGTGGGTACCGACGACGGCAACGTGCAAGTCACAACCGACGGCGGCGCCACCTGGAAGGAAGTGAGCGGGAATATTCGTGGTGTAACGAGCGGCACTTTTGTGGGAGACATTGTGGCGTCGGCCTCGTCACGCGGCACCGCCTACGTCTCGTTTGACGCGCACCGTGACGGCGATTTTGCGCCGTATTTGTTCCGCACCACGGACTTCGGCAAGACGTGGACGGCCGTGGCCTCTGGACTCCCGAACGAAGACGCGACCATCCGCGGGCTCGCCGAGTACCCGGGCAAGGCAAACGTGTTGTTCGCGGGCACGGAGCGCTCGCTGTTCGTGACGCACGACAGCGGCGCGCACTGGAATAAACTCGCGGCGAATCTGCCGACGACGCGCTATGACGACATCGTCATTCAGCCGCGCACCAAAGATCTCGTGCTCGGCACGCACGGCCGTAGCATCTGGGTGCTCGATGATGCCTCGGCGATTGCCGAATACGCGCCGGCAGTCGCGGCCAAGCGTGCGCACTTGTTTACGGTGCCGCGCGCGACGTTGATGCTGTATTGGGAAGACATTTCCAACATGGATCACTATTTCTACACCGGTGAGAACCCCGCCGAGGGCGCGGCGTTCACCTATCACCTTGGTCAGTCAGCGCAGAAGGTTCGCCTCCTCGTGACGAACGCCGCCGGCAAGTCGGTGCGCGAGTTGACCGGATCCACTGCCGCCGGCGTGATCCAGCGCGTGCAATGGGATCTGCGCTTTGCGCCGCCGCCGAGCACAGGGCGGGGTGGTGGAGGCGGCGGTGGCGGTGGAGAGGAAGGCGGCGGTCGCGGTGGCCCAGGGTCGCAGAAGCCCGGGGTCATCCAGCTG
Organism: Gemmatimonadota bacterium; assembly: GCA_026387915.1. NCBI lineage: Bacteria > Pseudomonadati > Gemmatimonadota > Gemmatimonadota bacterium. Next base: position 303,325 of record JAPLKS010000009.1, on the reverse strand, counting down.
CCGGTGCCCGCTCACGAAATCGCCACGCGCGGTGCGCAGGTTGCGCCGGGCACGTTCAAGGTGACGCTCGAAGTGGACGGTGTGGCCGTGGAGTCGCGCACTTTTGTTGTGCGCGCCGATCCGGTGGCGCCGCAGACGCTAGCGCAGCACACCGCGCGCGAAGCGTTCGTGGTGGAGGTTGCGCAGCTTCAGGCGAAGACCGATTCGCTGGCGGCGAAAGTCGCTGCGAAGCGCACGGCTGCCAGTGGCGAGGAGGTCACGCGTCTGCAGGCCATCGAGACACGGTTGGTGGGTGGCGGCCGGGCCGGCGGCGGTGGTGGTGGCGGCGGCGGTGGCCGCGGTGGCCCGCAGGCCGTTCGCCAGCGACTCAGCGGATTGCAGGGGGTCTACACGATGTCAGGCGCGCGGACCGGCACGATGTCTGCGCCCACGGGTGCGATGAAAGCGACGCTCGCTGAGGCAAAGGCCGAGTTGGCCAAGATCGAGAAGGACGTTGCCCCCGCGGCAACGGCAAAGAAGCAGAAGTAAATCGCGCGAATAGCAAAAGGGCGCTTCTGCTTGGGAGGCGCCCTTTTGCTATTCACGGCAGAAAGGGGCTGGACTCGTCGCCGAGTCCAGCCCCTTTGCACTGCTCGGTGAACGAGACTTACTTCGTCGCGTTCGCCAGATTCTTCACGGCGCCAATCAACAGCTTTACACGGGCACCGTCCTTGGCAGTCGTCGCGTCCTTCGCGAGATCGCCGGCAAGCTTTTCGAGCGCAGTCTTACGGGCCGCGCCCGTGGCCTTCTCCGCAGCATCGATCGCCGCATTGATTTCTGTGCTGCGGGCCGCCGCGATGCCCGAGCCGCGCACGAGCTGATCCACGTACGAGCGCACGACCGGGAAGGCCGCGGGCCACGTGGCCTTCGGCTGCATCTGCGGATTGAACTGCACAAACTTCACCAGCTTGGCCGCATCGATTTCGTTCTGCGAGAGCCAATCGGTCGGCGTCAGTTCAAAAACATCGATGCCACGCGCGATCTCGGAACCGTAGAGCAGGCCGTTGTAGTAGTAGGCGCCCCAGTATCCCGCGGTGGTCAGCTTGTTCACATCAACCGGTCCACGGTCGAAGTACGCAATTTCGAACGGGTGCGCGGCGTCGGTGAAGTCGACCAAGTTCAGACCGCCCTGATACCACCCTTGCCCCATGATGTCGCGCCCTGGCACGGGAATGAGCGAGCCGTTGTGCGCCACGCAGTTCTCGGTCTTGGTCTGCGAGGCGGCCATCTTGAAGAAGGCGCCCTGCGTCATATTGCTGCCCTTGACGGTGAACACCGCGTCGGCGCCCCATTCGATGGGATCATCCGAACGGCACTTCGGGCTCGTACCGCCGCCCCATTCGTCCGTAAAGAGCAACTTGCTCGCGTCATTGTTGAACGTCGCCGAATGCCAGAAGGCGAAGTTCGTGTCACCCACCGCCTGCAGACGCTTGGGGTTGAGCGGATCCTTGATGTCGATGAGGACGCCGTATCCACCGCATGCGCCGGCGCCGACACCCATCTCGGGGTACAGCGTGACGTCGTGGCACTGGTTCGGCCCGGTTGGGGCTGCTTCCGGACCACCGCGCCCACCACGACCACCTCTACCACCACGACCAGCGGCGGCTTCCGGGTTCGCGGCGGCTGCGGCGGCTGCGGCGGCTGCGGCCTTTGCTTCGGCGATGTCCGCCGGAGCCTGGCCATGCTGTGTCACGGGAGCGAGGCCGTCGAGAATGCGGCCAAAGCTCACGACCTTCGCGTTCTCCGGATGGGCGATCTCCACCTTGATGATTTCAATACGGAAGCGCGCGCCATTCACGTCTTCGGCGGGGAGGTCCTTGCAGCCGGCGAGTTCTTCTTCCGGACGCACGCCAGCCGAACCGCTCACGTAGATGTAGACCACGCCCTTGTCCTTCGGGTCGGGCACCACCGTGTGGGTGTGCGAGCCGCGGCAGGTCTGGACGTCCTTCACCTTCTTGGGGTGCGCCGGATCGGAAATGTCATAAATACGAACGCCGACCATGCGATCCATGCTGATGCGATCCGTCACGCCTTGCGTGCCGCAATCGGTACGGTCGCCCGTGCTCTCCGACGAGATGAAGAGCAGGTTGCCCCACACCGAGGGATCGCCCTGACCCGTGGCGCACACTTCGACCGAGGTGAGCACCGGCTTCGACGGGTTCGCCATGTTCCAGATCTGGAACCCGCTGAAGTTTCCCTGATACACGTACGGAGCCTTGAAGGCGAGGTCGGAGTTCGCGAAGGTCAACCCACGCGCGCCGCCGTCGCCGTCGAGCTTTGCGGACTTCGGCGTGGTGGAGAGAAGCTTCAACCCCTTTGCTGCGGACGCGGCGTCGTACAGACCACCCTTGAGGCCGACACGCGGATCGGTGGTCGAGGCCGCCTTGGCCGCCACCGGGGGTGTCATGGGCTTCACCGACTGGGCCTGCGCCGAACTGGCCGCTGCCACCATGCCGGCTGCAAGCAGCGCTATACCACGGGACGTTCGCATCGAGCTCCTCATTTTGCGTTCTTCTCCTTGAGAGTGACCAACATCTTCTGCATCCGCTCGATCTCGCCGCGCTGGTCATTATCGACCCCTGTCGCATAGCCGAAGATCTCCGGACCCTGTCCACCTGCGGGCGAATCGAACAGCGTCTTCACCATCACCAACGCGCCTTCGTGATGCTGGATCATGAAGGTCAGGAACAAACGGTCCCACTCTTTGCCCTTTGCTTTCTCGAGCTGCTGCATCTGCGCGGGGGTGAGCATCCCAGGCATCATGGCGTGGTCTGCCATGTTCATGCCGGACATATCGTGCCCCGCCATTGGTGTCGTGGCCGCCTCGGGCGCGTGCTGGCCGCGATCCGTGAGCCACGTCTGCATCAGTTCGATCTCGTCGCGCTGTGAGATGATCACCTTCTTGCAGAAATTCGCCACGTTCGCGTTCGCGCCGTGCGATACCGCCATTTTCCCCATCACCACGGCCTGCGCGTGATGACCGATCATGCCCTGCATAAAGGCAACGTCGGCGGCGGTGTAGTCTTTCTTCGCGTTCGCCTTCGTGGCGGCCGGTTGCGCTCCCGCGCCGCGCGGCGCAACGCCCAGCGTCGTGACGCAGAGTGCGGTGGCGATATACACCAACGAGCTGAATCGAACTGAGTGCCTATACATCGCGGGGTCCCCCCGTGAGATGGTGCGGAACGGAAATCGGTGCCAGCCCCAAGGGTGGCAAGGGAGTGTAACTCAGACGGGGGGTTCGCGATACCACCTAGCGTTGGACGGGAGGCGGCTACTTCAGCCCGTACAACTTTCGCGCGTTATCCCGCAACACCATCGTGGCGAGCTCCAGCGCACGTTCGTGTGTGATCTCGCCATCGCGCATCATGCTGGTGAGGGCGCGCACGAGCGATTCGCGCCCGACGTTGGCGGCGTACATCCCCATTTCTTCCCAGCCGAGCTCCGCCGACTCCGGGTACGCATCGGTCGCGAACAGCACTTTCTCTGGTTCGTAGGCCAGCCACGACCGCAAAACTTCAGCGACGTCGTGCGGCGCGTTGAAGGCCGTTTGTTCGGAATAGTCGACATACGCATTGGGTTTTGTGAGCAGCGGCGTGATTTCGTGCGTGTACGGCCAGCCGCCGTGGATCATCACAAAATTCGTCTTCCGGAGCGTCGGGTCGTTGAGCAGGGGCTCGAGGAGCAGGGGATTCGCCCACGACACATTGAAGTATCCACCACCGCCGTGCGCGACGTGAATGTGCACCGCCATCCCAAGCCGGCCGCATTCCGTGATGATGAAGCGGAAGATATAATCTTGGAGCGCCGTATAATCGGCGGCACTCCCCGCGTAGCCACGCTCGGCCTGTGCCCGCGTTGGGTTGCCCACGGCCAACGTGCGCAAATACGCCATCTCAAACTTCTCGGCGAGGGCGCCGCCCTTCTTGTGCCGCTCGAGCGTGCCTCGCACCACTTTCTCGAGGTACTCGCCGAGGGTCGCCGGCTTAGCCGCGACGCCGCTCTCGGCGTAGTACCGCTTGAGCAGTTTGTCCTCGAGCGGGAAGAATGATTTTTGATCGGGGGTGGTGATGAGCGCCGCGTTGTTGAGCGGATACATCAACGCGTCGGCAAAGGGCACCCAGAGAAAACGATCAGACGGGAGTCCCGGGCCCATGGCCACGCGGTTCGAGAGCATGGTCTCGATGCCCATTTTGTCGAGCATAAACGTGGCGTAGTCCGAGGCGTGTGCCTTGACCACGGCTGCTTTGTCGGTGCCGAACAGCTCGGTGTGCGCCGCGGCGACAATCGGCGATTTCGCTCGCTGCCGGAGCGGGTCCGACTGCGGCTCAAGGTTGTCCACGGGGAGCGCGTCGAACTCCATGTCGGGCGCTTCGTCCGCCGCGGTTGGCCGCACCGGGTGGGCGTGGTTATCAATCGCCTTGATGGCGGCGATTTCACGGGCGAGTTGTGGGTCGATCCCATTCGCGTCGCCGGCGCCTCCCGAGCAACCGAGGGCCGCAGCCAAGGCCACGAGGGCCATTGTGGCGCCGAACCGACGTGCGGGGAGAACGGTACTGAGGTAGTGGCCGACGGGCATCATCGAAACTCCTTTCCGGTTGAGCGGTGTCTAGTTGGCAGACGGCTTTGCGAGCGGTAGTGCGGTGGCCAAGCTCTCCTGGCACGCCTTCTTCAGATGTTCGTCCTGCTGCGCGTTGGCATCATGCTTCTTGTGTAAGGCGACGAACGACTGCGGACTCACTCCCATCTTGCCGCGGAACGGCTGGTCCATGGCGGCAATCAGAAAAATGAGTAATCCGATCATCATCCCGATGAGGCCGTTGAGCACCACGTGCGTCCGGGTCGGCTTGATCAGGAACAACCACGTCACGAAGATGTTCAGGACTCCGCCGAAGAGCACCACCACCCAGATCGTCGGATCCATCTTGTGGGTGACGCTCTCAATGCGGAGGCGTCGCAAGTGCAGGAGGTCGTTGAAGCGGCGCATGGCCTCCGCTTGCAGATTGGCCTGTCCGTTGGTTTTCGGCTCGAAGTTGTTGAGCCCTTCTCGCATGGGCTTGATGATGATGGTGCCGTCGCCTTTGGGTTCCTCCCCATGGGACTGCGCGGGCCATGCGCAGTCGACGACGAAGTCGAGGTAGTCCTCGATATTGTCGGCGAGCTGTTCCTTGAGCGGCGACGGAAACGAGAGGAAGTCAGCCTTCAGCGTCGCGATGGTCGCGGCTTCCTCGGCGACACGGGTCTGGATGGTGGTGTAGTGCTCCCACGCGCCGACGGCGATCAAGCCGAGGGAAATTCCGTAAAAGACGCCGATGGCGCTCAAGAAGAAGCCGACGAGTTCGTTTCTGTTTTCGCCGGCGCCCCATAACCGAGCAGCGAGACGACGCGTCAGCAGCACGCCGCCCGCGGACAGCGCAGACCAGGCGGCCACCGTGAGCAGGGCGAACGCCCACGCGTCCTGTTCGTACAGCCAGAAGTACACCGTCAGTAAGGTCTTCGTCATGCTGGCTCTCGTGGTTCGGGTGGGGGGACGCCGAGGGCGCGCGCGTGCGGAATCGGAGATAGCTGAACGAGTGTTGAGGCTGACGAATGTACCGTACCTAGCCTCTCGGCGTTACCCAGTCGTATCGGTGCTGTGACGGCAGAACGATGGCTGAGCGCAGCCGCCCAGTCATTTTTATGAGGTGACGCCGCGCCGCCTGGAGGGGTTTCCTGGTCTGTGATCGCGAGGACTATCACCGGTGAAACCTTTGGCCCACTCGGCGTGTCTTACTAGGTGAAGGGAAGCCCCCCGGAGGGAAGGACTATGACCATGGAACCGACAATGACCGTGATGGAGCTGGAACCCGAAATGCACACCACCACAAACGAAGCACTCCCCGTGTTTGACGGCGGCCGACTGATCGGGCTGATTCGGCGCCCCGTGGCCTCAGAGCCGCTCGGGCCAGGGCGCGAGACGGTGTACCTCGATCGGCCAGTCGGCCGTGGGACGCATCCCGCCGCCGCGTAAGGCGGCAAGGCCCTTGATCGCTGTGCGGCGCACCCTCCACGGTGCGCCGCTTTCATTTCTGAGAGGCGTCGGCGAACTTTGATTTCATGACAGAAGCCGTTCCTCCGACGTCCGCGCCCAGCGCGGCAACACCGCGCCATCCCACGCGATGGCTGCTGGTGCTGTACCTCGCGAGTGCCGTGGTGGTGGCGCTGCAGCGCACGCTGATGTCGTCCGAGAACAACTTCACGATCTTCGCTTTTGCGGCGCAGCATCTGCGGTCGGCGCAGGATCTCTATGCGGCGTACCCAGACCAGCACGCCGACTTTTTTAAATACAGCCCCACGTTTGCACTGCTCTTTACCCCGTTTGCAGCCTTGCCGCGCGTTGTCGGGTACCTCTGCTATTCCAGCATTTGCGCCTTGGCCGTGTGGGCCGGACTCACGCGGCTCCTCCCGCGCCGGCAGGCCGTGATGGCGCTTGCACTGGCCTGGCTCGCCGTGGTGGGCGATCTGCAACGCGGGCAGACCAACGCGCTCTGTGCGGGCCTTATGATTGTGGCGTGGAGCGCGTATGAGCGTCGCGAGCAGTGGAGTGCGTCCGCCGCGATCGCCGTTGGGTTCTTTGTGAAGCTCTTTCCGATTGCGGCGCTCGCCGGCGCCATCTTTTATCCGCGCAAAGTGCGCTTCGGCTTTGTGGCCGCCGCCGTGGCGCTCATCGGGGTGGCGTTGCCATTGCTCGTCACCACGCCGGACGCGCTGGCCATGCAATACCACTCGTGGTTCGCCATTGAGTCGCGCGATGCCGTGCCGCTCGCACGCTACGGCACGGGCGGTGCAGACCTCTACGCTGGCCTGATGGGGCAGTTCCGCGTCTGGTGGGGCGTGGACTGGCCGCACTGGCCCACGCAACTCGCGGGCATCTCCATTCTCCTGCTGCCGCTCGCGGTTCAACGGCGGCGCTATGCGGACGTGGCCTTTCGCACGCAGTTCTTGGCGTCCATCCTCGTTTTCTGTGTGCTGTTCAATCATCAAGCCGAATCACCGTCGTTCGTGATTGCGATGATTGGAGTGTCGCTCTGGTTTGCCGTGATGCCGCGCGCGGGGTGGCGTACCGCGCTCATGGTCTTCGCCTTTGTGGTGGTCAACCTCGGCTCCACCGACTTGATGCCGCGCGCGTGGTACAAGGCCTACTACGTGCACTACCTGCTCAAGACGGTGCCTCTCATTCCGCTCTGGCTCGTGATGCAGGCCGAACTGCTCGGCCTTGTTACGGATTCACGCGGTGAGCGCGCGGAATCCGATGAGCGTCACGGGATTGGTGATGCTGGTAGCGCCACGGGCAAGGCGGTCGCGTAGCGGACGTGAGGTGAGCGCGGCGAGTTCGCGCTCGCGCTGCCAGGTGTAGCCGTCGAGGGCGCGCAGGGCATCATCCACGCGCCCAGGATGCACCATGAGTTCCGTGACGCCCGGCCGCAGATGCTCGAGCAAGACGTCCAGACGCGCGTCAAAGTGTGTTCCGCCCTGCAGCGCGATGCCGGCAAAATGATCGGTGTGCCGCACCTCGCGCGCGCCCGCTCCGCTCACCGTCCACGCCGCGCGGATTACGGCGCGGTGCAGTTGCGCTGCGGCATCGACGGCAAAGAGCGCCGGCGACTCCAGGGGACGGCGCTGCCACACCCCGTGCGCAACGGCCACACGGCTCACCGCGCCGCGAAAGACGGGCAAGGCGTGCGTGTGCCGGTGCGAATCCATATGCGTGGGATGGATGCCGGCCGCCACGAGCGCGGCAAACTGCGCGGTGCACTCCGCTTCCACTTCGGCCGCATCAATGCGCCCGGCGAGCGCACGCATCACGAGGCTCCGGAGGGGAAGGAAGGTGCCCGTGCGCGTGTCGGTAAGCGACGTCGCCTTGGTCATCGGTGCACCGACAAGCACGTTGAAGTGCAACCCAACGTCGAGCGTTGGGGCTGCCCGCGCCGTGCGCACGGCGTCGTCCCACCCCGGCTGGTGCACCATCATGGAGGTCGCAGTGACCGAACCAGCGTGATGTGCCTCCAGAATGCCCGCCGTCACCGACGGCGTGAATCCCAGGTCGTCGGCGGTCACGATCAGGCGGCGGAGGCCGCCCGACGGCTCAGTCGTACTTCCCCCGCCAGTGATTCAGGCGTACCTGCAATAGTTCGCCCGCCATCGTGAAGGCGCTCTGCGCAAAGCTCACGGTGGTGGGTTCTTCGTCGTAGCGGAAAAACACCGCGGTCTGCTGCACACGGTAGCCCTTCTTCTGCGCCACAAAGAGCGCTTCCACGTCAAACCCAAAGCGGGGAATTGTCAGGCGCGGAAACACCGCCTCGGCCGCAGCGGCAGTGAAACCCTTGAGTCCGGCCTGCGTGTCGAGCACGTCGCGGAGGAGCACCGCCCGCGCCATGGCGTTGAACACGCGGCTCATCACGTGGCGCGTGTACAGGTAATGGAAGAAGCTCGGGCTCATCATGTAGCGCGATTCGGGCAACACGCGGCAGGCAATCGCCACATCCGCGCCGGCCTCGAGGTCGCGCAAAATCTTGTTGACCTCCGACGGCGGGTAGGCGAGATCGGCGTCGGTGAACACGCGGAAGGCGCCGCGGGCCGCCAGCATCCCGCGGCCGACGCTGACCCCCTTGCCGCTGTTCTGCTCGTTGCGAATGACGGAGACATTCGGCCGCGTGGACGCAAAGGCGCGCAACAGCGCCGCCGTGGGCTCGCGGCTGTGGTCATCCACGAGGATCAGCTCGGAGGTATACGGCTGCTCCGCGAGGAACGCCCCAAGCTGGGCGAGGGCCGCGGGCAGGCGGTCCTCCCCGTTGTAGCAGGGGACGATGAGGCTCAAATGCGGGGGCGGGGCGCCATTCATCCCCACAAGGTCGCCGGTTCGAGGCGGGGCACGCAACGGGGTGCTTCATTTTCGATGGGTCGCGCGGCATATTTCACGTTCGACATGACTCCTGCACCCACGTCGGTCGTCCTCAGCGCCCGCGCCTTCGAGCGCACCATTACGCGTATGGCGGACGAGATCATAGAACGCAATGACGGCACCGACCGTCTGTTGCTCGTCGGCATCCAGCGCCGCGGCGTCCAAATTGCCGCCCGGATTGCCGCTCTCATCACCGCCCGTGAGTCTGTCGAGGTGCCGTTAGGCGCTCTCGACATCACGCTCTACCGCGATGACCTCCAAACCGTCGGCCCGCGCCCGGTGGTGGGAAAAACCCACCTGCCCGTGGCCATTGAGGGGCTGAATGTGGTGATCGTGGACGACGTGCTCTTTACCGGCCGGACGATTCGCGCGGCACTCGACGAACTGGCCGATTTTGGCCGGCCCGCGCGTGTCTCGCTCGCGGTGCTGGTGGATCGTGGCGGTCGCGAACTGCCCATTCAGCCTGATGTGGTGGGTAAGCACGTGGAAGTGCCGGTCGGTTCGCGCGTGGACGTCTGCGTCGTCGAACTGGATGGCAAGGACGAGGTCCTGCTCGTCGCCACGGGGGCGCTGTGACCTCCCCACTCGGCAAAGATCTGCTCGGTCTCGAGCATCTTACGGCCGAGCAAATCACTCTTATTCTCGACACCGCTGAGCCGCTCCGGGAAATTTCCGAACGCACGATTAAGAAGGTGCCGACGTTGCGCGGTGCGACGATCGTCAACCTGTTCTTTGAAGCCAGCACGCGAACGCGCATCTCCTTTGAGTTCGCTGAGAAGCGCATGTCGGCCGACACGGTCAATGTGGCGCCGGCGGCGTCGAGCGTGTCCAAGGGCGAAACGCTGGTGGATACCGCGCGCAATCTCGAAGCGATGCGCATTGACATGGTCGTCATTCGCCACGGCTCGTCGGGTGCGGCGCGGTTTCTGGCCGAGCGCATTGAGAGCAACGTCATCAACGCCGGCGACGGGACGCACGAGCATCCCACGCAAGGCTTGCTCGACTTGTTGACGCTGCGCCAGAAGTTCGGATCGCTTGCCGGCAAGAAGATTTGCATCTGTGGTGACGTCCTGCACTCGCGCGTGGCGCGTAGCAACATTTGGGGGCTCACCAAGCTCGGTGCCGAAGTCGCGGTGTGCGGGCCACGGTCGCTGCTCCCCAACGCCATTCACGAAATGGGCGTGCAGGTGTTCGATCGTATTGAGCAGGCCATTGAGTGGGCCGATGCCCTGAACATTCTGCGGCTGCAACTCGAGCGGATGCAGGCCGGCTACATTCCGTCGTTGCGTGAGTACAATCGGGTATTTGGTGTCACGCGCGAGCGGTTGGAGCGTGCGCCGCGTGATCTGCTGATTTTGCATCCGGGCCCCATGAATCGCGGCGTGGAAATCGACTCGGACGTGGCAGACGGCCCGCATAGCGTCATTCTCGAACAGGTCACCAACGGCGTCGCCGTGCGGATGGCCGTGCTCTATCTCCTCGCCGGCAACTCGCCGCGACTCGCCGAAGCCGCCAAGGGAGGCGCGTGACCGACATTCTGCTCCGAGGGGGACGCCTCCTCGATCCATCGACGAATCTCGACGCCGTGGGCGATCTGCTCATTCGCGACGGCAAAATTGAGAGCGTGGGCGGCAAGATCGCCGGCCCCGACGGCGCCACCATTGTCGATTGCACGGGGCAGGTGGTGTCGCCCGGGTTTATTGACGTGCACTGTCACCTGCGCGAGCCGGGACGTGAAGACGTCGAGACGATTGCCACCGGCGCACGCGCTGCGGCGGCTGGCGGTTTTACCGCGGTGTGCGCCATGCCCAACACCGATCCGGTGACGGACAATCAGGCCGCAGTTGGTTTTGTGCTCAAGCAGGGACGCGCCGCCAACGCCGCGCGTGTGTACCCGATTGGCGCCATTTCCATTGGGCAGAAAGGCGAACAGCTCGCCGAGTTCGGTGAAATGGTGGGCGCTGGCGCGGTGGCCGTGAGTGATGACGGCAAGCCCGTGGTCAGTGCGCAACTGATGCGCACCGCGCTCGAATACGCGCGCACGTTCGGTATTCCCGTGGCCGACCACTGCGAGGATCCGACGCTCGCGCACGGTGGGGCGATGAACGAGGGGCTGGTCTCCGCGCGGCTTGGGCTCAAGGGGATTCCGAGCGAAGCCGAAGAGATTATGGCCATTCGCGATATCTTGCTCGCCAAGCGTACCGGCGGCCACGTGCATCTCTGTCATATGAGCACGCGCGGCTCCGTGGATCTCATTCGCTGGGGCAAGGACCGCAACATTCGCGTGACCGCCGAAGTGTGCCCGCACCACATCTCGCTCACCGAGAATGAGGTGGAGGGCTACGACACCAACGCCAAAATGAATCCGCCGCTCCGCACCGCGGACGACGTGCTGGCGTTGCAGGAAGCCGTGAAGGACGGCACGATCGACGTGATTGCCACGGATCATGCGCCGCACCATTACGACGAAAAAGAACGCGAGTTCTCCGATGCGCCCAACGGCATTGTTGGGCTTGAGACGGCGCTCGCGGTGAATATCACCTGGCTTGTCCAGCCGGGGATTATCTCCGTTGCCACGCTGATCGACAAAATGGCCTGCGCACCGGCCAAGCTCTTCCACCTCCCCGGTGGCAACTTGCGGCGCGGCACGGAGGCCGACATCACCGTGTTCGATCCGACGGCGCAGTGGGTGATTGACCCCAAGGCGTTCAAAACCAAGGGGCGAAACACCCCCTACGGCGGCCGTACCCTGACTGGACGAGTGAGTTGTACCCTCGTCGGTGGCCGGATCGTCCATTCCATAATGGGCTAGGGTGTCCCGAACCGCGGGGCTGGGTGTGCGTCGAAGCGTTGTCACCGTGTGCCGGCGATTGTATGAATCCGGACTGATCGCCGGTCAGGACGGCAACGTGTCCGTGCGGCTCTCTCCAACCCGGGTGCTCGTGACCCCCGCTGGAATGAGTAAGGTGGATGTGCGCTCGGTGGATTTGATTGAGGTGGACCTCACGGGTCATCGCGTCCGAGGTCGGTTGCAGGCATCGAGCGAACTCGAGTTGCACCTCGCGCTGTACCGCGCTCGCGCCGACATCGGAGCGGTGGTGCATGCCCACCCGCCGACGGCCACGGGCTTTGCGGTCGCGGGGCGGCCGTTGCCGTATGATGCCTTGGCGGAAATGGTGTATAACGTGGGACCGGTGCCGATTGTGCCGTTCGTGATGCCAGGTTCCGCCGCACTCGGCGAGACGGTGGCAGCAGCGATGGGAGGGTGCGACGCCGCGCTGTTGGCCAATCATGGCGCGGTGACGGTGGGGCGAACGCTGGGGGAGGCGCACCAGCGCATGGAGAGTCTCGAACATGCGGCGCGCATCGTGTGCGCCGCGCTACAGATAGGAGGAGTGACGCATTTGGCCACGGCCGACGTGCGAGCACTCGAAGCACGGAGAGCGAAGCGATGACCGACGACCGCAAGGCCCAAATGCAGCACATTGCGACGCTCCTCGACGAGCGCCGCAAAATCGAAACGTGGCTCGCCGCCCTCGACGCGCGCCGTAGCGCCACGCCCACGCACGTCATGATGCGCGTGGAGCAGGATTATCGCGCCAAGCTGGCCGACGCGCACGCGCGGTTGTCGCAGGAGATGGGAGCGGTGCGCGCGATTGCCGAACAGCTCGAGCAGGATCTCGTGGAGCACGACGCCGGCGTGGAACACAAACGCGACGAACGTGCCGAAGGGGAGTTGCGCGCCGCCGTGGGCGAGTACACCCCGAAAGAGTGGGATAAGCTGCGCGCCAAGTGCGACGCCGCCCTTGAACAACTCGAGGCGGCGCGTGAGGTGGTGCGGCAAGAATTAGCGACCATGCAGGCATTGCTCAGTGAGGCGGGGACGGGAGCGGTGAACTCGGCGAGTGCGGCCGTTGCGAACGAAGGCGCCGCAGATGATGCGCATGTTCCCGTGACACCGGCTGCGGAAGAAGACGAATTGCCGGAGGAGGAGGTCGTGCAGGCTCCGGTGGCGGACGCGGCCCCCGTCGTGGCGCCTTCGACGCCGGCTCCTGCACCGGAGCCACGCCCGTTCGGTGCCGTGCCGACCTCGCCGACCGATGAGTTGGCGTTTCTGCGCGATGTGCTCGGCGGCTCTACACCGCCCGCGTCAGCTGCCGCCGCGCGCCAACCGGCGGCCGAAACGGCTCGTCCCGCGACGAGTCCCAGCGGGCATCGTGCGCAGGGCGCGACACCGGCCGCACCCGAACGGGCGCCGGAACTGTTCGGCGGCGCTGAACCGCATTTTCGGATGACCGAAGATCAAGCGCGAGAGAGCGGCGCCTTTGACAAGCTGTCGAACACCTTTGGCATGAAGACGCCGAGTTCGGCAGAGGTGGTGAAGTCGCTCAAGTGCAATGAATGCGGCAGTATGAACCACCCGACCGAGTGGTACTGCGAGAAGTGCGGTGGGGAACTCGCCGCCTTTTAGGAACGCCGCGCCAGCACCGTGCTGACTCGCTCACTGAGCACGCCGCAGTTCGACTAGGGTTCCTAGTTGCGCAGATGCCACGACCCGCGCTCCCCGTGCTGCACGATCGTGCTGGCAATGCGGTCGGCGCTGTTGTGCCAATGCACCTCGACGGCGCGCTGCGCCGCGAGTGCGTCCCCGTCGGTAATCGCACGAGCAATGGCTTCGTGCTCGCGGATGGCCAGGGAGATGTCGTCTCCCATGGTCCGCACATACAACCGGACGTACCGCTCGATCTGCGGGGTGAGCACCTCGTGCAGCGCGAGCACGCGCGGGCCAGCACTCTCCGCGACGAAGATGCCGTGGAAGTTCAGGTCCAGTTCAAACGCGTGGCTGACGCCGGAGCGTTTCCGACTCTCCGCGGCGAGCGAGCGATTGATGGTGCGGAGCTGACGTGCGACGGTCGCGCGCACCGACCGTGTGCGCTGGGCGACGGGCATGACCGCGAGGCCTTCGAGGCGTCCCAATAACAGGTACAGCTCCCAGCCGTCTTCTGCGGTGAGTGGCGTGACGGTCAACCGCTGATCGGCGCTCCGCCCCGTCGGGGCGACAAAGCCTTCCTGTTGCAACCGGTGCAACGCACTCCGCACGGGCGTTCGGGAGAGCCCGAGATAGGCGGCCACGTCGCGCTCGACGATCCGGCTCCCCGCAGGAATTTCGCCGGAGATGATGCTGGCGCGAATGGTTTCGTACGCGACGGTGACGTGGCCCCCGCCCTTCGTCCGAGTAGGGCGGGGCGCTGTCGCTGTGCGGGCTGGGACGTGGCTCGTGCGCGGAGTGCTCACAGACCGCTAAGGTAGCGGCGGTCCGTGGCGTAGCGCAATGCGCGCGGGCGATGTTTTCGCGCAACGGTATGCAGTATCGGGATACAATTTGGTACACCATTGCGGTATTCCTATCGCTGTCGTACTCTTGCATATCGGGTATTTCGTGCAGGCATTCCGCCCCTTCGGAGATTTGTGCAGCCCCTCGGCATTCACCCCGCTGAAGCGCCCTCCGCTACGCGCGCGTCCGGTTCCGGCGCGATCGGGGGGGTCCAACTCCGCACCCTCGACGACATCGCGGATTTTCGCGCCTGCGTCGCGTTGCAGGAGGCCACCTGGGGGCGCGACGGCGAAACCGTCCACGCCTCGCTCCTCACGGTCGCCGAACACATCGGCGGTCTCGTGGTGGGGGCATTCGATGAGCACGACGCCTTGGTGGGCTTCGTGTTTGGTTTGCCGGGCGCCGACGCCGAAGGACCCTTGCACTGGTCGCACATGCTCGCCGTGCGCGGCGAGGTACGCGGAGCCGGCATCGGTCGACTGCTCAAGGAGTATCAGCGCGCCGAACTCGCGCGACGCGGCGTCACGCGCATCTTCTGGACGTTCGATCCGCTACAGGCGCGCAATGCGCATCTCAACGTTACGCGGCTGGGTGCGCGTATCGTGTCATATGTTGACAACCTCTATGGTGTCACGGCCAGCCCGCTGCACCTCGGTATCGCCACGGATCGGGTCGTGGCGATGACCGATGCCGCGTCGGTGCCGCTCCCGTACCACGAACTCGGCGTCTGCGAGCACGAGCCCGTGCGGTCGGTGGGCGAGCGTGGCGTCGCGCCGTCCGCGCGGGAGCTCGGCGCGTCTGCGGTGCTCGTGGAAGTCCCCGTGGATATTCAGGTCATTGTCAATACGGATCCCGCCCTCGCGGGGCAGTGGCGCCTGGCGACCCGCTCGCATTTTCACAGTCTGCTCGACAGCGGCTACGCCGTCACGGGGTTTGTGCGTGATGAGACGGCGCTGCGTGCATTCTATCGCTTTACCCGGTAGGCGCTCCATAGGCGATTCCGGTTGGCTCGACGTTGTTGTTCGTTGCCGTGGCACCGTGTTGGTTCGTTTCTTTACCCGAGAGGAGATTCGCATGCGTCCGATTATTCACCAGTTGTTCCTGCGGAGAGCGTCCCGAGTAGCGTGGATGCTCCTCGGCGTGTTGCAGCTGACGTGGGCGCCCAGCGTCCTGCCGGCTCAGGGCACGGCGGTCGGCGCGATCGCCGGCGTCATTAAGGATGCACGCACGCAGCAACCCATCGCCGGCGCCACGATCGGCGTCGAGGGGACGCTGATTGCGGGCGCGACCGGGACTGACGGCCGCTATCGTCTGGCGAACGTGCCTACGGGCGCGCGTTTTGTGACGGTGCGTCGCATCGGGTACACGGGCACGCGCTCGTCGGTGACCGTTGCTGCCTCGCGTGACGTGACGCTCGACGTCGAGCTGCAGCCGGCCGCGATCTCCCTCGATCAGGTCGTTGTGACCGGTACGGCCGGCGGCGAAACGCGTCGTTCGATCGGCAACTCGGTGGTGACCATCGACGTGTCAGACGCCCTCGGGAAGTCTGTCGCGCCGAGCCTCAGCAACCTCCTCGCGGCGCGCGCGCCTGGCGTGGTGGTGGCGACCGGCACGTCGCGCCTCGGCGCGTCGCAGGCCATTCAAATTCGCGGGCGCTCGAGTTTGTCGCTCGACAACTCTCCGTTGCTTTACGTGGACGGTATTCGCGTGAACAGCGCGACCGGCCTTGGCGTGGGCGCGGGCGGGTTTTCGGCGCAGGGTGGCTCCGTCGGTGGGCGTCTGAACGACATTAACCCCGAAGACATCGAGAGCATCGAAATCATCAAGGGTCCGTCGGCGGCGACCATCTATGGAACCGAAGCCGCCAACGGCGTCATCCAGGTCATCACCAAAAAGGGCGCTGCGGCGGGCAAGGCGCACTGGAACTTCCAGATCAAAGCTGGCTCGCTCGATTTTACCGATGCGGGCAACCGCATCAGGACCAACTATTTCAAGGACGCCACGGGCACGATCATTCCGTGGAATGGCGTCAAGCAGGAAGCGGCGCGCGGCACGCCGCTCTTCAATACGGGCACGACCCGTGATTACACGGCCGCCGTGTCCGGCGGCCGCGACGGCATCTCCTATTATGTGTCCGGCGATTTTGAGAACGACCAGGGCATTGAGGCAAATAACGCGCTCCGTCGATTCACGACGCATGCCAACCTCAATGTGGTGGCGACGCCGGAGCTCGTGCTCGCCACGAGCCTGAACTTTGTCAATCTCAACGCGCACCTCGGCACGGACTTTGGCGCGTCGGCAATGCTCGGCGCCGAAGCGGGGCATTCCTCGCTCTTCCCAGCGGGGCGCGGCTTCTACCCGAACTGGCAGCCTGGCGTCGCGCAGAAGCTGTGGGATAACTCGCAGGCGGTCAATCGCTTCACGGGGAGCGAGACGATTACGCATCATCCGTTCTCGTGGCTCACGCAGCGCCTTGTGGTTGGCCTCGACCAGACGAACGAAGACGATCGCGACCTCGAGCGGTTCGCGACGCCCGATTTGTCGGCTGGGCTTTCCCCGTCAGCGGCGGCCGGACGTATCGCGCAGACGCTGCGGAACTATTCGTATATCACGGGCGATTATTCCAGCACGGCAACGGCCAATATCACGCCGACGATCAGCTCGACGTCGTCGCTCGGTCTTCAGTTCTATCGCACGGAGTTGAACATCAGCACCGCCGGTGGCCTCTCGTTCCCGGCACCGGGCGTCGAGATGATTTCCGCCACCGCAACGCCGATCACGCCGACGCAGAGCTACACGCTGAACACCACGATCGGCGGCTATTTCCAGCAGCGGTTCGGCTGGCGCGATCGCGTCTTTGTCACCGCGGCGGTTCGCGTGGACAACAACAGCGCATTCGGCAGCGGATTCAAGTGGGTCACGTATCCCAAGATTAGTGGGACGTGGGTCGTCAGCGAGGAGTCGTTCTGGAAGGCCAATAAGTGGGTCGACGCGCTGCGTCTGCGTACTGCCTACGGTGAGTCAGGCCGCCAGCCGGCCGCATTCGCGGCCCTCCGCACCTTCACGCCGGTGCAGGGCCCCGGCGGCACGAACGCCGTGACGCCAGGCTCTATCGGCAACTCCGGTCTCAAGCCAGAGCGTGGCAAAGAGTTCGAAGTGGGCATCGAGGGCAGCCTCATGGGGCGGCTCTCTTTCGACCTGACCTATTGGACCAAGAAGACCTTCGACGAAATCGTCGCCCGCGGCATCGCGCCGTCGAGCGGCTTCGCTGGCACGCAGTTCTCCAACTTGGGTCAAGTCGATAACAGCGGCGCCGAGTTGTTGCTGACCTATCAGGCGATGAGCCGCAAGAATGTTGATTGGCAGATCACCTACTCCATCAGCACCAATGGCGACATCATCAAGAGCCTCGGCGGCGTGCCCTCGCTGGTGACCAGCGAGGGGCAGTTCAATGTGATCGGCTATCCGATCGGCGGCTTGTGGTCACGTCGGGTAGTGTCGGCGGACCATGATGCCACGACCGGCTTTGCGACGAATGTCCTGTGTGACGGTGGCCCGGGGAAAGCGTCGGTGGCCTGCGCGACCGCGCCGTTCGTGTATTTGGGTTCACCGACCCCCGCGCGTTCTGGGTCGCTCGGCAACACGCTGACGTTGTACAAGCGTCTGCGTCTGTACGCGTTGGTCGACTTCCGCAGCGGCAACCGTTTGGTGAACGCCGTCGACAAGATTCGCTGCCAGGGACTTGCGGGCGCCGGTTTGTGCGACGTCAACTACAACCCCAAGAACTACCCGGCGACGTATGTGGCGGCGGCGAACATCTCGGCCTACAGCGCCCAGATGGGCGACGCCTTTATTGAGGACGGCTCGTTCGTGAAGTTCCGCGAACTGTCGGCCACGTATTCGTTCCCAGATTGGCTGCCGGGCCTCTCGCGCGCGTCGATGACGCTGGCCGCACGTGAGCTGCACCTCTGGAGCAAGTATTCGGGAATCGATCCTGAGGTCAACTCCGCCAATGCCGCAACGTCGATCACCACCCAAGATCAGGGATTGGTGCCGCCGTTGCAGCGCATTTTGCTCACGCTGAACTACAAGTTCTAACCATGCGCCCACACATCATTCGGAGACTGCGCACGATGACCCGCATCTCGCACCGTTCGCCCGCTCGCCAGGCGCTTGCCCTTGCCGCCGTACTGGGGCTTGGGGCTGCCATGGCGTGCAGTGAACTCACGACTCTTAAGCAGGAAAACCCGGGCCAGCTGTCCGCGTCGACACTGTACGTGCCGGCCAACGCGCAGCTGCTCGTGAACGGCGCGATCGGCGATTTTGAGTGCGCCTTCTCGCGCTACGCCGTTGGGAGCGGTGTCTTAATGGACGAACTCTCCAACGCGATCTCGAGTTCGAATACGTTCGACTATGACCGCCGCACGCTGCCCAGCAACTCGGGGTACGGTACGGCGAGCTGCGCCAGCAGCCTTCAGGTTCCTGGTATCTACACGCCGCTCTCCACCGCACGCGCGTCCGCCGATACCGTCGCAGCGAAACTCGAAGCATGGACTGATGCGCAGGTGACCAATCGTACCAAGCTCATTGGTCAATCCTATGCGTATAGCGGCTATAGCCTCGTGCTGCTCGGCGAGGGGATGTGCTCGGCGGCGATCAACGTCGGACCGGAGATGACGCCGGCGCAGCTCTTTGCCGAAGCGAAAATTCGATTCGACAAGGCGATCACCGCCGCGACGACCGCCGGTGACGCCGCGACGATCAGCCTCGCGACCATGGGACGCGCGCGCACGTTGCAAAACCTTGGGAGCCTGTCGGCTGCGGCGGCCGATGCAGCGAAAATCACGGATGCAAACTACGTCGCCAATATTTCCGTTGATGCGACGAACGCGCGGCGCCAGAATGCGGCCTACGTGACGACCGTGCTGAACTTCTTCTTTACGGTCGATCCGTCGTACCGTGGTCTGACCTTCGGCGGAGTTGCTGATCCCCGGGTTTCCGTGGTGAATAGTGGCAAATTAGGTACGACCGGTGGTGCGGTGTGGCAGGCGAGCAAGTCGCTCACCGCGACGTCGCCCATGGCCATCACGCGCTGGGCGGAGTCGCAGCTCATTCAGGCGGAGAATGCCGTCTCGACCAACAACCTGACGTCGGCCGTGGCATTCATCAACGCCTTGCACACAAAGGCCGGCATCCCGGCGTATGACGGCACGGGGCTCACCTCGGCGCAGGTGTTGGCGCAGGTCATTGAAGAACGTCGTCGCGAGTTCTTCCTTGAGGGACACCGGCTCGGTGACATTCGACGGTACAGTATCGAGCTCAGCCCCGCCTCGGGCACGCTCTTCCCGAACGGCGGTACCTATGGATCGCAGTCCTGTTTCCCTCTGCCAGATGTTGAGCGAGTCAACAATCCCAACTTCGTAAAACCGTAAGTATCGTAAGACGGGCGCGGCGGAAGGACTCGCCGCGCCCGTCTTGCGTTCACCCTTCTGCTCCAGCGACACATGCCTAGGATCCCCGTCGGCGTCGCGCGGTTGGTGTTCGCCGCTCTACTCGCCGTGACCGCCGCCGGCTCCGCCCGCGCGCAGGCTCCAAGCGTTGGCGATACAGTGCCGAACGCCGCCTGGTTCGACCGACGCGAAGTGATGATCCCGATGCGTGACGGAGTCTCGCTCCACACGCTCATCTACACGCCCAAAGCGAACACCACGGATCTCCCCTTTATTCTCACGCGCACGCCGTACGGCATTGCCGGCGCTGGGGGCAGCTTTGCCACCTCCTACGCGGAACTGGCGCGCGAGGGCTACATCTTTGTTTACCAGGACAATCGTGGTCGCTTCACGAGCGAAGGACAGTTCGTGATGCTGCGCCCGCCACGCGACAAGAGCGATCCCAAAGCGGTCGACGAAGCGAGCGACACCTGGGACACCATTGAGTGGTTGCTCAAAAACGTTCCCCACAACAACGGCCGCGTCGGGCAGCTCGGCGTCTCGTATCCGGGTTGGCTCACCGTGATGTCGATGCTCGATCCGCATCCGGCGCTCAAGGCCGTGTCACCGCAGGCCTCACCCGCGTCGATGTTTCTCGGGGACGACTTTCATCATAACGGCGCGTTCCGTCTGAGCTACGGGTTTGAGTATGTCGCCATGATGGAGGCGAGCAAGACGATTACACCGTTCGCCTTCGATCAATACGACAGCTACAAATGGTTTCTCGATCTCGGGCCGCTGTCAAACGTGCCGGCAAAACTCAACGGCTCGCTCCCCACGTGGGGGAACTTTGCGAGCCATCCCAATTTCGACGCCTTCTGGCAGCGCGAGTGGGTGACCAAGTACCTCACCCGCGTGACCGTGCCGACGCTCAGCGTCGCCGGCTGGTGGGACCAAGAAGATTTCTATGGCGCGGTGACCATCTACGAGGCACTCGAGCGCTTCGATACCAATCACCAGAACTATCTCGTGGTGGGCCCGTGGAACCACGGCGGGTGGCGCGGCGCGAGTGGACAGAAGCTCGGTCCCATCGACTTTGGAGCGCCCACGGCGCGCGAGTATCGCTCGAGGATTGAAGCGCCCTGGTTTGCCTACTGGCTCAAGGGGAAGGGAGAACTTCACCTCGCCGAGGCCACGGTGTTCGAGGCCGGCGCGAATGCGTGGCGGTCGTACGAGAGTTGGCCGCTCAAAGCCGGCGTGACGCAGCGGAAGCTGTATTTCGGGCCGGCGGGCGCCCTGTCGTTCAACGCCCCAGCCGCGAGCGCCACGGCCGCGTATGACGAATACATCAGCGACCCCGCGGCGCCCGTGCCGTATCGCGCTCGTCCCATTGTGGCATCGCTTGGCGGCCGCGGCTCGACCTGGTCCACCTGGCTCTCCGACGATCAACGCTTCGTGCAAGACCGCGTGGACGTTGCCGCGTGGGAGACACCCGTTCTCACAGAAGATGTGACGCTCGGCGGATCGATCGCCGCACACCTCTTTGCGTCCACCACCGGCAGCGATGCCGACTGGGTGGTGAAGCTCATTGATGTGCTCCCCGAAGGGAACGCGGCCGACCCGAAGATGGGCGGTTTTCAGTTCATGGTGGCGAACGACGTGTTTCGCGGGCGCTTCCGCGAGAGCTTCGAAAAGCCCAAGGCCCTCGTGCCGGGCGCCGTGAATGAATTCACGATTGACCTGCACACGCAAGCGTATCGGTTCCTGAAGGGGCATCGCATTCGCGTGCAGGTGCAGAGCAGCTGGTTCCCGCTCATTGATCGCAACCCACAGCGCTTCGTGCCCAACATCTTTGAGGCCAAGCCGACTGATTTTATTCGCGCGACGCAACGCATCTGGCGGGCGCCGGGCCGTTCATCCTATGTCGAGTTTCCAGTCGTTTCCAACCGTACCGGAGCCACACCATGATTGCGAGTCGTAAAGTTCCCAGCGGGCGCGCCTGCGCTCGGCTGTTGCACGTGATGATGGTGGCGGTGCTCGTCGCTTCGAGTGCGGGAGCGCAGTCGAAGGCCGACAAGGTCGCCGCGAAGGCCGCGAACAAGGCCGCGCCGAAGGTCGATCTGGTGGCATTCGACGCCCTGGTGGCCAAAGCCGCAAAAGCGTGGAATGTACCGGGGCTTGCCATTGCGATCGTGAAAGACGATTCGCTCGTGTTCGCCAAAGGCTACGGTGTCCTGGAGCGCGGCAAGCCGACGGTGGCCGACGAGCATACCCGCTTTGCCATCGGCTCCACCACCAAGGCCATGACGACTGCGGCGCTGGCCATGTTGGTGGACGAAGGCAAGCTGAAGTGGGACGACCGAGTGATCGACATTCTCCCCGATTTCCGCCTCTATGATCCGTGGGCGACGCGTGAACTCACTGTTCGTGACATCCTCACGCACCGCAGTGGCCTGCCGGGTATTGACCTGCTCTGGTTGCGCGGCGACCTCACGAACGCTGAGATGATCACACGGCTTCGCACGGTGAAGCCGTCGTCATCGTTCCGTTCGAAGTGGGAGTACCACAACGTTGTCTACTCCATTGGTGGCGCGATCGTGGAGAAGCTGTCGGGGATGTCGTGGGACAAATTCGTCAGCACCCGCATCTTTGCGCCGCTCGGCATGCGCGAGTCGATTCCGCTGGTGTCGGGAATCGCCGGGCAGCCGAATGTTGCCGTGCCGCACGGGATGGCGCGCGACAGCGTGCAGGTCGTGCCGGTCCGAAGCACCGACGCCGTCGCATCGGCCGGATCGGTGTGGTCGAGTGTGAGCGATATGTCGCGCTGGATGCGCTTTATGCTCGACAGCGGCCGTGTGGGATCGAATCGGTTGATCGCGCCCGCGACCTTCCGCGAAATCGTCGCGCCGCAAATCCGCGCGCCGATGTCGGAGTATCCCGCGCTGCGGCTCGCCAATCCGAACACCTTTTCCTACGCGCTGGGCTGGTTCGTCCAGGACTATCACGGCTCCACCGTTTGGATGCACACCGGTAGCATCGACGGAATGAGCGCGATCATCGGCCTGATGCCGGACCAGAAGATTGGCGTGTATGTGCTCGCCAATCTTGACCACGCCGAGTTGCGTCACGCGCTGATGTATCAGGGCTTTGATCTCTTCACCGGTGCCGCTTCGCGCGACTGGAGCGGGGAACTCCATACCCTGTTCGACGAAACCGCTCGGGCGCGTCAGGCGGCGGTGGCGTCGGCGGCGGCTGCCCCAACGGCGCCAGCGGTTCCTTCGTTCCCGTTGGAACGCTACGCCGGCACCTATTCGGACTCGACGTACGGCGCGGTCACGGTGACCGTCGCGGACGGCGTGCTCCACGCCAAGTACGGCCCGCTCGATTTTGGTGCGCTCGATCCGGCGCCGCACGATTCCTTCCGTGCGCGCGCAACGGCACGTACGGTCGGTGGTTCGGCGCTCGTGTTTCTCCCCGACGGCGCCGGTGGCGTTGCGTCGGTGCGCGTGTTGGGTGTTGCCTTCCTCAAACAACGGACGAAGTGAACTGGCCTCGGCCAGTCACTCACTTCATTGGAGAATTCTGCATGACTAGCAATACACCAAGGCTCACGCGCGCGCTGCTGATCTTGCTCGCGTCGTTGGTCGTATCACCCGCGTCTGCGCAAGGCACGCGGTTGCTCAGGCACCCCTCCGTGTCCAAGGACGCCGTGGTGTTCGCCCACGGCGGTGACATTTGGGTGTCGGCGCGGTCGGGCGGCGACGCTCGGCGCCTCACCTCGACCGTCGACGTGGAGTCCGAGCCGCACTTTTCGCCAGACGGCGCGCTCGTCGCCTACAGTGCGACGATCAACGGAAATATGGATGTGTATGTCGTGCCAACCGCAGGCGGTGACGCACGCCGCCTCACGTTCCATCCCGGCAACGACAACGTGCGCGGATGGACGCCCGACGGAAAGGCCGTGATTTTCGCCACAGAGCGCACCACGGCGCCGGGATCGTCGTACACGCAGTTGTATCGCGTGCCGGTCGAAGGTGGTCTGCCTACGGCGCTTCCCGTTCCGAGAGCGTGGCACGGGGCGTTGTCACCCGACGCCAAGAGTCTCGCGTACGATGAAATCCCGCAGAACTTCGTGCCGGCGTGGTACGAGGGCAGCCAGTGGCGTCGCTATCGTGGTGGCCGCGTACATCCGATTCGGGTGATGACGCTTGCCGATCACGCGGTCGCGAAGTTGCCGTGGACCGACAGCAATGATCACGATCCCATGTGGATCGGCAACACCATTTACTTCATCTCGGATCGCGATAACGTTTCGAACTTGTTCTCGTATCGCACCGACACCAAAGCCGTGAAGAAGCTCACGAACTTCACGGACTTCGACGTCATGAACGCAAGCGCCGGTCCCGACGCGATTGTGTTCGAGCAGGGCGGGTACGTGCATCTGTTCGACATCGCGAGTGGTCAGGCGCGCCGTCTCGCCATCACGGTGCGGGGCGACATGCCGTGGGCGCGGGCCGGTGTCCGCAATGTGGCGAGCGCCATTCGCACCGCCGCGCTGTCGCAGACCGGTGTACGTGCGGCGTTTGAGTCACGGGGCGACATCTTCACTGTGCCGGCCGACAAGGGCGACGTGCGCAACATCACGCACTCGTCGGGCACGCATGATCGCGGTCCCGCGTGGGCCCCGGATGGTGCTCGTCTCGCGTGGTTCTCTGACGCCACCGGTGAATATCAGCTGATGATCGGCGACCAAGCGGGCCTCACCGCGCCGCGCTCCATCGCGCTGCCCACGTCGGCGTACTTCTCAGAAGCCAACTGGTCCCCGGACGGCAAACAGCTTTCGTTGATTGACAATCATTTGAACCTGTGGACGATGGACGTCGCCTCGGGTCGCTTCACCAAAGTCGATTCCGACACGTACCCAGATCAGGGGCGCGAGATGACGCCGGCGTGGTCGCCGGATTCTCGCTGGCTCACCTACTCGAAGGGCACTGACAGCCACTTCCGCGTGGTCATGCTGTACAGCCTCGCCGAAGGCAAGCCGCACCAGATCACCGACGGCTTGAGCGATGCGATCACACCGGTGTTCGACGCGGGCGGTCGTTATTTGTACTTCCTCGCCAGCACCGACATTGGGCCACGCACCGGCTGGCTCGAAATGAGCTCCATCGATCGGCCTATTCGACGCTCGCTCTACATCACGTTGTTGCGAGCGTCTGATCCATCGCCGTTGCTCCCAGAGCGCGGTGACGAGCCGGTGGTCGCCGCTGCCGAGCCCCGCGCACGTGGCGACAGCGCTGGTGCCGCGGCGCGGCCGAGGGCTGACAGTGCCGCGAGCATTGACCTTGCAAAGATTGACCAGCGGATTCTCGCGCTTGCGACGCCGGCCGGCGATTACTCAGCGTTGACGGCGGGCCCCGCCGGCAGCGTCTTCTACGTCGAAGCGGCCGCACCTGGTGCGCCTGCACGGCTACACAAGTTTGACCTCAAGGCACGCGCGCCCATGCCGTTCATGGATGGCGTACGCAGCTTCGTGGTGAGTGGCGATCGCAAAAAGCTTCTGTACATGAGCGGCGCTGGCGCCGGTGCGCGTTGGGGCGTGGTGGGAACGGCCGCACCGGCCAAGGTGGGGGACGGTGCGCTCGCGCTCGCCGCGATGCAGGTCAATCTCGATCCGCGCGCCGAGTGGGCCAATATCTTCCGCGAAACGTGGCGCATTCAGCGCGAGTATTTCTACGACGCAAAAATGCAGGGCAACGACTGGAACGCCGTCTACGAGCGCTACGCCTCCTGGCTACCGTCGGTGGACCATCGCGAAGACCTCGGCTACCTCATTGCGATGACCGGTGGCGAACTCACCGTTGGTCACTCCTATCTCAGCGGCCCAGGCGATAACGGGGCGACCGCGCCAGTCAACGTGGGACTCCTCGGTGCCGATCTTGCGCTTGAAAACGGGCGCTATCGCATCACGCACATCTATTCGGGTGAGAACTGGAACCCGGAACTCCGCGCGCCGCTCAGTGCGCCCGGCATTGATGTGCGCGAAGGCGACTACCTCCTCGAAGTAAACGGTGTGCCGCTGGCGCCGCCGACCAATCCGTACGCTCCGTTCGAAGGGCTCGCGGGGCGGCAGGTGGTGCTGCGTGTGGCGCGGTCGGCCACCGGTGAGGGGTCGCGTGTGGTGACCGTCGTTCCGATTGCCTCCGAGGAAGGGCTCCGGACACGCGCCTGGATCGAACACAATCGCCACGTGGTGGATTCGTTGTCGAAGGGCGTCCTCGCGTATGTCTGGCTGCCCAACACGGGTGGCCCAGGCTACAGCTACTTCACGCGCTACTTCTTTGCGCAGCAGGACCGTCAGGGCGCGATCATCGACGAGCGGTACAACCACGGCGGTATGGTGGCCGATTACATCGTCAATGAACTCGATCGCAAGGTGATGGGGTGGTTTGCACAGCGCGACGGCAAGGTCGTCACGTCGCCGGCGGCTGGTATCTTCGGGCCGAAGGTGATGCTGATCAACGAGTCGGCGGGGTCGGGTGGCGACGCGCTGCCCTACATGTTCCGCGCGCGCAAGATTGGCACGATGGTTGGCACGCGCACCTGGGGCGGACTCGTCGGGACACTCGGCACCCCGCAGACCATCGACGGTGGCGGCATCACGGCACCGGCACTCGCATTCTACGACACGCTCGGAAAGTGGTCCGTGGAGAACGAGGGCGTCCCACCGGACATTATGGTGGAGAACGGTGCGGCCGAAGAGCTCGCTGGGCGCGATATGCAACTTGAGCGCGCCGTGCAGGTTGCGCTGGAGCAGTTGGCCAAAAATCCAGTGAAGAAAGTCGCACGCCCGGCGCCAATCGACCGGACGCGCAAGCCGTGAGGTTCAGCACAAGCATCGCCGCACTCGCCCTCGGGGCGGGTGCGGCGGGTGCGCAGTCGCCGCGTTTCTCGGTGACGGTACCGGCCTCGGTGCACGCCGGCGCGCTCACCGGTCGCCTCGTGATTGCGATCGCCAAGACAGCACAACCCGAACCGCGGCTCGCGCTTTCACTGCGCGGGCCGCTCGTTGTTGCGGTGGACCTCGAACAGGTCGCGGCGGGGGTGGCGACCGGTGTAGACGCGAAAGCCGTCGGATATCCTGGCGGCCTCGCCACGCTTCCGCCCGGCGACTATTTCGCGCAGGCAGTCGTCAACGTGTACGAGCAGGTGCACCGAAGCGACGGCAAGAATATCTGGCTGCACATGAACGATGGAACGATTGAGTTCTTTAGTGCGGCAGAGGGCAATCTGTATAGCGACGTCGTGCCGATGCACGTCGGCTATGGCGGCGTCATTCGCCTCGACGTCTCACACGTAATTCCGGCGGCGCCAAAGTTGGTGGACACCGACTGGGTGAAGCACGTCACCTTCCAGAGCCCGATGCTCACGAAGTTCTGGGGGCGCCCAATCTTTCTTCACGCCTCGGTACTGCTCCCCAAAGGGTACGCCGAACATCCCAACGTCCGGTATCCGAGTGTGTACGCGCTGGGGCATGGCACCACGCCCTTCTCATTCTCCACGCGTCCGCCGACCCCTCCAGCGGGCGCAGCTGCAGGCCCCGGCCCCGCTGGCGGCATCAATCCAAATACAGGGCTCGAAGGCGGCTACGCGACATACACCGCGTGGAATGGTGACGCCTTTCCGAGAGTGATTGCCATCACCCTTCAGCAGCAAACGCCGTACTTCCCCGATTCATATTCGGTGAACTCCGCCAACAACGGCCCGTACGGCGATGCGGTCACACAAGAGATGATTCCGTTTCTCGAGGAGAAATTCCGCATTCTTCGCGAACCGTGGGCGCGTCATCTCGAGGGTGCCTCCACGAGTGGCTGGCAGACGTTGGCGTTAATGCTCCAACACCCCGACATGTTCGGCGGGGCGTGGGTGCTCCAGCCCGATCCCATTGATTTCACGCGCTATGGCATGGTGAATGCCTATGCCGACTCCAACGCGTTCTCGGTACCGCTCGGTCCCTTCCTCTCCACCGAACGCTATTTCCAGCGAACGGGCGACGGCCAAGGGCTCTACAGCACGCGGCAGCTCAGTTTGTTCGAAGACGTCCTTGGCAGTCACGGGCGTGCCGCCTTTCAGCTCGAAGCGTGGGAGGCCGTGTACGGTCCGGTGGGGGAGGACGGCTATCCCAAGCCGCTCTGGAATAAGCAGACGGGCATTATTGACCACAGCGTCGCGACATACATGCGCGATCACGGGTTCGACCTGCGCGCCTACGCCGAGGCCAACTGGCCAGCGCTCGGACCAAAGGTGCAGGGGAAACTGCACTTCTTTGCCGGCGATATGGACGATTACTGGCTTAATCTGGCCGTTTACAAATTCGAAGAATTCGCCAAGCGAACGACCAATCCTGTGTCCGATGCGGAGTTCACCTATGGGCGCCCTATGAAAGGGCACTCGTGGCACGCGTGGACCTGGGCGCAGTATGTCCGGCTGGTTGGCGAAGCGTTGAAGGCCCACATGCCAACGGGCGAGGAATCGCGCCGCTGGATCTACTGATCAGGAGTAGCCCCATGCAAGACCGGCTCGAGCGGGACGTCAAATTCCTCAAGCGCTATGCCGTCGTCTCGACGTTGGCGATCACGGTGCTCGTGGCCTCCGCGTTTTCGCGTGATGGGGCGGGGCGCCATGAGAAGTTCACGGAGATTGATGTCGAGCGCATCAACGTCGTCGAGCCCGACGGCAACTATCGGATGGTGATCAGCAACCGGCCGCGCTCCATCGGCCCCGTGTACAAGGGCAAGCCGTTCGGCTACGCCGGCGGAGGGCGACCGGGCATCATCTTCTTCAACGATGAAGGCACGGAGAATGGCGGACTCACCTTCCAGGGGCGGAAGCTGCCGAACGGGACGTATCAGGCGTCCACGCATATGTCCTTTGATCAGTTCAATCAGGATCAGGTGCTGAACTTGGACTACGCCGATCAAAACGGGCTGCGTCGCGTGGGATTCTCTATTGCCGACCGCCCCGACCTCGACATCAAGGATTTGGTCGATGAGCGCGACTCGCTCATGCGCATAGCCGACACGGCCGTGCGCTCCGCCGCGGTCCGAAAGTGGGCCTCGCCGCGCAATGGCATCCCGATGGTGGCGCAGCGGCTGTTCCTGGGGCGCGACCCCGCCAAGAGCGCGGTCCTTGACCTGTCGGACCGGTCCGGCAAACCGCGGCTCCGCCTTGCGGTCGATTCGCTTGGCAACGCGAAGGTCGAGTTCCTCGACGCGGCGGGAAAGGTGACCTACCGTATTCCGAGCGCGCCGTAAGTCCGCACCCGGTTCTTGGCTGCGAGTCTCGCGGGCCCCGTGCGGGACACAGGCGGACTGGGGCGGGCAGCAAAAAGGGCCGCGACGTATTCGTCGCGGCCCTTTTGCGGTACAAGCAACCGAAGACTACGCCTTCTTCGCGAGCCTGGACTTGTTGCGCGCGGCAGCGTTCTTGTGGATCAGCCCTTTGCGGGCGGCGCGGTCAAGCAGGGAGGCAGCGGTCTTCAGCTGCTCGGGAGTCGCCTCAGACGACTTGGCGGTCTTCAGCGCGGTGCGCAGCGTGGAACGCTGGGCGCGATTGCGCACGGCGGCCGCGCGCGACTTCCGCATATTTTTTTTCGCGGACGCAATTCTCGGCACGGAACAATCTCTCAAGTAAGGTGATGCCGCGCGATCATCTGGCCGCACAGGCACTAACGTAAAACACGCCCGCACGGAGCACGGACGAGAATCAGAAGCCTACAGCCGGCAGGGGGGAAAGTCAAGGCGCACAACGGTTTTGACTCTCGGTGCCCCCACCCCTAACTTACTGCTCGACTGCCCGAGAGGGCCTCTTTTTTCCGCCGCCGACCCACCGCGCCTTTTGGACAAGTTCCAGCTCTTTCTTCTCGTCGCCCCGGTCCTGCTGTTCTCGATGGTGGCGCACGAGTATGCGCATGGGTACGCCGCGCTCCGGCAGGGGGATAATACCGCCCTGATGCTCGGGCGGCTGACGTGGAACCCCGCCAAGCACATCGATCCGGTGATGACGCTGTTGTTGCCCATCATCACCTATTTCACCATGGGTTTCGCCTTTGGCGGGGCCAAACCGGTGCCCGTCAACCCGCGCCTGTATCGAAACTTCCGCCGAGGCGATATCATCGTGTCATTGGCGGGAATCGTCACCAACTGCCTGCTGGCGGTGGTGCTGGCGGGCTTAGTGTGGCTGTTGGGGCTCGTGGGGCGGGCGCTCCCGGTCCTCAATAATACGGCCTCGCTGTTACAACTGGCTTTTATGTACGGCATCATGATCAACCTGATATTGGCGTCGTTCAACTTGATGCCCATTCCGCCCCTCGACGGTTCGCACGTGATGAAGCATCTGTTGCCGGCTCGGTTGGCGTGGAGCGATCAGCGCGTGTCGGGCTATGGGTTCCTGCTCTTGTTTGCGCTGCTCTCGTTTGGTCGCCCGGTGCTCGACTGGTGGATGACGCCCGTCCACTGGCTCAACGATGCCGCCATTCACACGCTTTCGCCTTACGTGCTGCTTAGCCCCTGGACGTCGTGACCAGCCCAACTGCCACTGCCACCGCTGACGCGGGATTCATGATCGAGCTGTCCGACTTCAACGGACCGCTCGACTTGTTGCTCTCGCTCATCCGCGACGAAAAGATCGACATCTACGACATCCCGATCGCGCACATCTGTCGGCAGTTCCTCGACCGAATCCACGCGCTCGCGCTCAACGAGGCCGCCGAATATCTGGAAATGGCAGCGCGCCTCCTGCGCATCAAGGCGCACATGCTCCTCCCGCGCCGTGAAGGGGAAGACACGTGGGAAGACCCGCGCGCCGAACTGGTGCGACGCCTGCTGGAATACCAACAGATGCGCGAAGTGGTCGACGTGCTCGAACGGCTCGGCGAGGATCGCCGCAACCGTTTTGCCCGCGCCTACTTTGCCGAACTCGCGCCGCCGCCGCAGGCACCGCTGGCGCTCTCACTGGCGGAACTGCTCACGGCCACCGACCGCGTGCTTCGGGCCGCGCGCAAGCCAACGCTGCACGAAGTCATTCCGCGCGCGCTCGACGTGGACGGTGCCATGCTCACCGTTCGTGCCGTGCTCCAACTGCGGGCCATTGCCCGGTGGCGTGATGTCGTGCGCGACGATGCCGAACCGTGGGAAGTGCTCTCCGGCCTCCTGGCCCTGCTCGAACTTGCCAAGCGTAGCGAACTGAAGCTTGCGCAACCCAAACCGTTTGCTGACGTGGAGATTCGACGTGAACTCGCTGGCGAAGCTGCTTGAGGCCGCGCTGTTCGCGAGTCCTCGGCCTATCCCAACCGAAGAACTTGCGACGCTCGACGCCGAGGCCACACCGGCCGCGGTGCAGGCCGCGCTCGAAGAATTGCGTGAGCACTACGACGTGGATGGTCACGGCGTGGAACTCGTGCAGCAGGGCGCCGGCTGGCAGGTGCTAACCCGTCCGGAATACACCGAGGCCATTGAACGCGCGCAGATGGCGGTGCGTCCGGCTCGACTCTCCGGCGCGGCGCTCGAAACGTTGGCGATCATCGCGTATCGGCAGCCGATTGGCCGCGCCGAAATCGCGGAGATTCGCGGCGTGGATGTGGGCGCCATTCTCAAGTCGTTGCTCGAGCGCGGGCTCATTGAAGTAAGCGCGCGCGGTGAAGGCTTGGGTCGCCCGTTGTTGTATGGCACGACCTCGCTCTTTTTGGAACAGTTCGCGCTGCGGCACCTCGAAGAACTGCCGCGCGTGGACGAACTCGCCATCGCGTTGCGCCGGGAGCCGCAAGCGCAACCGCAATGACCGCCGGGACTATGCGCATCCAGCGAGCCTTGGCGCGTGCGGGCATCGCGTCGCGTCGTAAAGCCGAAGAGCTCGTCGCCGCCGGCCGCGTGAGCGTCAATGGCGCCATCGCCCGCACCGGGCAGATCGTGACGCCCACCAAGGACACGATCCTGGTGGACGGCAAAAAGATCTCCGCGCCGCCGCCGGTCAAATGGTATCTGCTCTATAAGCCCTCCGGTGTGCTCACCACCGCGAGCGACCCCGAAGGGCGCGCCACGGTGTTTGATCTCGTGCCGGAGACGCCGGGGCTCACGTACGTGGGGCGGCTCGATTACATGACCGAAGGGCTGCTCCTGATGACCACGGACGGCGACGCCGCCCACGCCCTCACGCATCCGAGTACCGGCGTGGAGCGCACCTATGTGGCGACGGTGCGAGGCAACGCGCCGGCCGCCGTCACACAGGCGCGTCGCGGAATTGCCCTCGACGATGGGGTCGTGGAAATCACGAGCATCACGGCGACCCCGGCCGGCAATCGCACCTGGTCGCTGGAGATTACGCTCACCGAAGGGCGCAACCGCGAAGTCCGTCGCCTCTGCGAGGCGGTTGGCCTCGAAGTACTGCGCTTGATTCGCGTGCAGTTTGGCCCCATCACGCTCGGCAAGCTCGAACCGGGCGAGGTGCGCGCGCTCACGTCGAAAGAACGGCGCCTGCTCGAAGCCATGGCGCAACCCGTGGGGTAGTAGGGAACCGGGTCTCTGTCCACTTCTCTGGATTCTGATGTGACGCAAAAGACGGTTGGTGTGGTTGACCACACGATGATTCAACAGGTACTCGCCCAAGTGGCGCGGCGTGTCGTCGGCCAGGAACAGATGGTCGAACGGCTCCTCATCTCGCTCCTCACGGGCGGGCATGTGTTGCTTGAGGGTGTGCCGGGGCTCGCCAAGACGCTCACGGTGCGCACGCTCGCTGAGGCAGTGAGTACGACGTTCAGCCGCATTCAGTTTACGCCGGACTTGCTCCCCGCCGACGTGGTGGGCACGCAGATTTACGATCAGGGCACCGGCAAGTTCTCGGTGAAGCAGGGGCCCATCTTTGCAAACATCGTGCTCGCCGACGAAATCAACCGCGCGCCGGCCAAAGTGCAGGCGGCGCTGCTGGAGGCGATGCAGGAGCATCAGGTGACCATCGGCGGCACCACCTTTGTGCTCGAGGAACCGTTTCTCGTGCTCGCCACGCAGAATCCGATCGAGCAAGAAGGCACCTATCCGTTGCCGGAAGCGCAGGTCGATCGGTTTATGCTCAAGCTGCGCGTGGATTATCCCACACGCGACGAAGAAAAAGAAATCATGCGTCGGATGGCGAGCGGCGACACGATCACCGTGGAGCACGTGGCCACGCCGGCGCAGATCTTGTCGGCGCGGAAGCATGTGGCGCACCTGTTTCTCGACGAGCGTATTGTGGACTACATCGTCGATCTCGTGGCGGCCACGCGCCGTCCGGCGGAAGCCGGCATCGCGGACCTCACCAATCTTATTGAGTATGGCGCGAGCCCGCGTGCGACGATTGCGCTGGCGCAGGCCGCACGCGCGCACGCGTTCTTGCGCGGTCGCGGGTTCGTCTCGCCCGACGACGTGAAGGCGATGGCGCCTGACGTGCTGCGGCACCGTGTGCTGCTCACGTACGAGGCGGAAGCGGAGAACGTCACGAGCGATCAGGTGGTCGCTCGGGTGCTCGACGCCGTACCGTCGCCGTGAGCGGGGTCTCCCCTGACATCCTCCGGCAGGTCAAGCGCATCGAGCTTCGCACCCGCGGGCTCGTCAACGCGCGCTTTGTCGGCGAGTACCACTCGGTGTTCAAGGGGCAAGGGATGGAGTTCGCGGAGGTGCGCGAATACCAGCCGGGCGACGAAGTGCGCACCATTGACTGGAACGTCAGTGCGCGCATGCGGCGGTTGTACGTCAAACGCTATGTCGAAGAGCGCGAACTCACCGTACTGCTGATTGTAGACTGCTCGGGGTCGAGTCGCTTTGGCACGGGCGCGCGCGATAAGCAGTCGCTCGCGGCCGAGCTCGCGGCGGTGCTCGCGCTCACGGCCACGCGCAACAATGACCGCGTCGGGCTCGTGTTGTGTTCCGATCGCATCGAGCATGTGGTGCCGCCGCGCAAAGGACGGCGCCACGCGCTCCGTTTGGTGCGCGACGTCCTCGCGTGGCCCGCGACCTCGCGCGCGACCAACCTTTCGGTGGCGCTCGACTGGGCGGCGCAGGTACTCACGCATCGCGCCATCGTGTTCGTGATCTCCGATTTCGTGACACCGCCCATCGAGCGGCAACTCAAGCAACTCTCCCAGCGGCACGATCTCGTGGCGGTGGTGATGGACGATCCCGGCGAGCGTGAACTGCCCGACCTCGGCGTGGCGCGCCTCATTGACGCCGAAACGGGGCGTCTGCTGGAGATCGACACAAGTAATGCAGACGTGCGCGAGCGTTATGCTGCCACGCTGGCCGCAGAACGCACCAGTCGCCAATCGTTGCTCCGCCGGCTCGCCGTGGATGAGGTGATCGTGCGCACGGAGGCCGGCTACACGGAACCGTTGCTGCGCTTCTTCCACACGCGCGAAACGCGACTCAAGCGGCGGCGTCGCCGGTGAGTGGCTCGCGCCGGCTGGCGATGGTCCTTACGCTGTTGCTGCCCGCCGGCGCATCGGGGCAAGCCGCCGCGGCGCGCGCTGCACAGGTCACGGCCACAAGTTCGGCAGACACAGTCAGCGCCGGCCAACCGTTTGTCGTGGCGCTACACGTGCGTGCGCCCAAGAGCGCCATCATCAAGTTCCCCGCGTTGCCCGACAGCACCGACGCCATTGAGCCGATGGATCCGCTCTCCACCAACGACACGCCCGACGACGCGCTGCTCGACCGTACCGCGTCGTATCGTGTGGCCGCGTGGGATGTGGGGCGTCGCGTGCCGCACTTCGCTCCGGTTGTGGTCACGGTGGCTGGCGTATCGGTCAGCTACGAGGTGACCGTCCCCGCCGTCTTTGTCCTTGCCACGCTCCCCGCCGACTCCACGCTCCAGATAGCGCGTGATGCGCGCGATCCGATGTCGCTTCCAACGGGGTTGTGGCGCCTGTGGGTTGTGCTCGCAATTGTGGGAGGGCTCAGCTATGCCTACATGCGGCAGCAACGGGTTCGTCCTCCCAACGCACCGAAGGAACCGGATGCTTTTGTGGTAGCCTCCGCGGCGTTTCGCGCGCTCGAAGAACTCGCGCTCGCCGATGCTGGTGAGCACGGACGACACGTCATTGCGCATACGGACGTTCTGCGCACTTATCTCGCGAGACGGTTTCCTGAAGCCGTGGCCTCATTGACGGTGGTGGAGCTCCATCGCGTGCTCGCGCGCGCCGACTTTCCGGTGCTGCCCGAGCGACTCGCCACGCTACTGGATCGCGATGAAGATGTGCGCTTCGCCGAGTCGGTCATCAATCGCGCCGATGCCGTGATGCTTGCCGCCGAAGCCCGCGCGATCGTGCGCGATGTGGAAACGGCGCACGCGGAACGGCAGCGCGTCCGTGAACGGGGGCCGCAGCGCCCCGCGCGTCGCTGATGCGGTTTGGATGGTTTGACTTCGGCGAGCCGCTCTGGCTGCTAGCACTCCTGGTGCTGGCCCTCTGGCTCTGGTGGCGCCGCCGTCGCACGCCGGTCGCGATTTTGTTTTCGCGCGTGGAGGTGCTCGCTACGGGCCCTTCGACGGGGCGGTGGACGGCCCGCGTGTTACTGGCGGCTCGTGTGCTCGCGATTGCCGG
The DNA here is from genome assembly GCA_026387915.1 of Gemmatimonadota bacterium. Lineage (NCBI taxonomy): Bacteria > Pseudomonadati > Gemmatimonadota > Gemmatimonadota bacterium. Next base: position 267,959 of record JAPLKS010000009.1, on the reverse strand, counting down.
CACGGTGATCGCCCTCGCGAGGCCGCGCGCGGGCGCGCGTGTCGAGCAGGTGAGCGGCGACGGCATCAGCATTATGCTGGCGATTGATTTGTCGAGTTCGATGCTGGCAGAAGACTTTCAGCCGCAGAACCGTCTGGAGGTCGCGAAGGATCGCGTGAAGCAATTCATTAGCGGGCGCGTCGTCGATCAAGTCGGGCTCGTCGCGTTCTCGGGCGAGGCGCTGACGCAGGTGCCGCTGACCATCGATTATCCCGTGCTCTTGGCAGCGGTCGACAACTTACAGCCGGGTCAACTCGAAGACGGAACGGCCATCGGCACGGCCATTGCCACCTCGGTGAATCGCCTGCGGGGTGCGCCAGGACGTTCCAAGGTGCTCATCTTGCTCACCGATGGTGTGAACAATCGTGGCACCATCGACCCTCGCACGGCCGCGCAGTCGGCGGCGGCGATGGGCGTGCGCATCTATACGATTGGCGTTGGTACCGAGGGCATGGCGCCGGTGCCAGTGGGGCGCGGTGTCTTTGGCCTGCGCTATGAACTGCGGCCGGTGGAACTCGACGAGCCACTGCTCGAGTACATCGCCACCACGAGCGGCGGGCGATACTTCCGCGCGCGCGACGGCCAGGCGTTGCAGCGCATCTATCAGCAGATCGACCAACTCGAGCGCTCTCCGATTCACGCGAAGCGGTTCGTGCGCTATCGCGAGCTGTTCCGGTGGCCACTGACCATCGCCCTCTTGGCACTCATGCTCGAGATCGGCCTCGTCGCGCTGCGGGGGCCGCTCCCATGAGCATCGGCTTCGATTTCCCGTGGATCGCGGTGGTGGCCGCTCTGTTGCCGCTTGGAACGGTGGCGCTCTTTACAATGGCGCAGCGGCGCCGGATGCAGCGCTTGGCGCGGCTCGGCGGCCCGGCTGCTCTAGAGCGATTGGCGCCTGTCGAGGCACGACGGTCGCCGCTTTGGCGCACCGCCCGTGTGGCGACGGCGGTGTCATTGATCGCGCTCGGTGTGGCGGGACCGCGGTGGGGGATGGGCACGGCGATCGTGCGTACGGAGGGCGTGGACGTGGTGCTGGCGATTGACGCGTCGCTCTCGATGCTCGCGACCGATGAACTGCCGAGCCGACTCGAACGCCTCAAGCGCGAAGTGCGCGTATTCCGCGCCGCGGCTCCCGGCAATCGCGTGGCCTTGTTGGCCTTTGCCGGACGAAGCTACATCCTCTCGCCACTCACGAATGACGACGGGGCGGTGGATCTGTTCCTCGACAACCTCGACCCCTCGGTCGTCGGCCAGCCCGGCACGGCACTCGCGCCCACCATCACGCAGGGTGTGGATCTCCTCCGTGCGGCGCGCGGCTCGGCGGGACGTGCGCTCGTGATCATGAGCGATGGCGAAGCATTTGACGATAAAGCCGCATCGCTTGCCGCCGCCCGCGGCGCAAGAGACAATGAGATTGCCATCGTGACGGTTGGTTTTGGAACTGAAGCGGGGGGGCAGATCCCCTTGGCCGACGGCTCCGCCGTTGTGCCAAAACGCGACGAAGCCGGGCAAATCGTCATCACGCGTTACGACCCCGCCATGCTACGCGACATCGCCGCTGCGGCGCAGGGCGAATTCATTCCGGCGGGAACCTCCGATCGCGGCACGCGCATCCAGCAAGCGTTGCGCCGACTCGACAGTCAGCAGCGTGACGTGCAAGAAGGGCGCTCGCGTCCGCTGCATCTTGTCCTGTTTCTCTTTCCTGCGCTTCTGCTGTTGCTCCTCGATGCGTGGCGCGCCGACGGCGGAACGTTCGCGCTCGCTCGCCGCTGGTTCCGTTTCGTGGCGCCCGTCGCGCTTCTCGCGCTTCTCACGCTACTCGTGCCGCAGGTCGTCGTCGCGCAGAGCGACCCCATGGATCACTTCAAGGCTGGACGATTCGTGCAGGCCGCGCGGGCATGGAAGCAGAAGATCGCCGAGGGCGACAAGCGCCCTGCAACATTGTACAACCTCGGCACCGCGCTCCTCGCTGCCGATTCGATCAACTCGTCCATTGACGCACTCGAACGCGCCGCATCAGCGCCCGATGCGTCCGTGCGGCAACGCGCGCTCTACAACCTCGGGTTGGCGCATCTTCGTCGTGCACAGCGCGGCGGTGCGGACGTCGACGCCGTGCGTGAGGCAAATGTCGCCGCCGCGGCGTATCGGACATTGCTCCTCCAGCGCAACGACGATGCCGACGCACGCTGGAACTACGAGCTCGCGTTGCGCGTGCGCCAGCAGAATGGCGGAGGCGGGAGTTCCAACAAAGACAATCAGCAACCGCAACAGCAGCGCTCGCGCCCTGAGGAACGGCAGGGGATGAGCCGTCAGCAGGCGGAGCAACTGCTCGCCGCGGCGCAGCGCGACGAAAAAGAATCGCAGGCCAAGCGCCAGCGGGGAACGCGTCAGGAGCGTGCACCGGGAGGAAAGGACTGGTGATGCTGCTCGCCGCACTATTTATGCTGCAAGTCGCACAGGGGTCGCGGGGCGCGCAGGTGCCGCTCCCCGAAGTCGTGACGCGTTCGCGCCTCGATCGCTCGCGCGGCGTGGACTTCCACGCGCTCGCGGTACCGGAAACCGTCTATGTCGGGCAGCAGTCCACCTATCAGCTCGGCGTGTTCGTTGACGCAGAAACGCGTCAGCGCTTGCGGCGGAATCCAGAGTTTGTGCCGCCAGAGTCTCGTGCGCTGCTAGCGTATGATCTGCCGGATCGTTCGGGCGGCTTCACTGGCACTATTGACGGACGTGCGATGGAAGTGCATGCGTTCCGCCGCGCGGTGTTTGCCCTGACACCGGGGCGCTATGAAATCGCACCCGCACGTCTCACCTACGCGCTCCCGCAGTCGGCCAGCTTTTTCAGTCGAGAAGAATCATTTTCGCTTCGCTCCGAGTTGGTAACGATTGTCGCGATTCCGGTGCCGGCGGCAAATCGACCCCCTGATTGGCTGGGCGCCGTTGGCGTCTGGCGGGCGTCGGTGAGTATGGACTCCAGTGCTCAGCGCTCGGGCGATCCCTACGTACTCACGCTCCGCATCGAAGGGCAGGGGAACGTCACCTTACTGGCACGCCCCGCGCTGGAGCTCGAGTGGGCGCACGTCGTGAAGGCCGACGAACGGGTGCGCGTCGATTCCTCTGGGGCACTCCTTCGCGGCGTCAAAGAATTCGACTGGCTTGTCACCCCCCAGATTGCCGGACTGCAGAAAGTGCCGGCGATTCGGTATCCCTTCTTCAATCCGTTCTCGCGGCAGTACGAGGTCACCGCAAGCGCCGTGCTGACCGTGCGTGCGACGGCAGGTGCGGCGGCCGCGGTCATGGATTCCACCGTCGCAGCGCCCGCTGAAGCGCCGCCTGCCGTCGATGGGCCGGTGCTACCGCTACGCCCGGAGCTCGGTGCGCCGTCCTCTGCGCTGTTGGGGCAGTCGGCGTTCGCCCGCGCGCTCTTTGCACTCGCTCCATTGCTCGCGGTATTAGCGTGGGGGTGGCGGCGTCCGCGTCGCCAGCGCAAGCCGATCACGCACGCCGAACGCCTCGCGGCGATGGCGCGCGATGGCGCCGCTCTGCCAGCAGAGATTCGCAATACCTTGCTCGCGGCGCTCGCGCAGCGCGTGCATGCTGACCCTGCTGCGCTAGCGCGACCCGGTGCATGGGAGCGAGCCCTCGCGTTAGAAGGCGTCTTGCCCGCGACAGCCGCCGACGTGGCCTCGGTGCTCGGCGCGCTCGACGCCGCCGCGTTTGGTGGAGACACCGATGTCGGGAGCGCAGCGCTCGCCGCGCGTGCACAGACGGTGCTCGCGAAAGTTGACGCCGAGGCGCGACGTCGCGTGCCACGACCACGTCGGCAGCACGCCACGGCGGCGCTGGTGCTCTTCCTCGCGTTCGCGGCGTCGGCGGCCGCACTGGTCGTCCAGAGCGGGGCTACGCAGTCCTTCGCGCAGGGCACGGCCGCGTATGCGAGCGGGGATGCCCGCCGCGCGGCGCGCTTCTTTGCGGACGCCGCCAAGCTCGAACCGCATACGGCAGCGGCGTGGGCCAACTTTGGCACGGCCTCGTGGGCCGTGAGCGACACAGGGAATGCAGTCCTCGGCTGGCAGCGCGCCCTACGGCTCGATCCCACGTCCGCCGATGTTCGTCAGCGACTGCTCCTTGTCCGCGCGCCGCAGGACGCCGGGCCGGCGCGTGTGCTGCCCATACCCGCGCCACTCCCCGCGCTGCTCGCTCTGGTCATCTGGTGCATCGGATGGGGCGCGTCCATTGCACAACTCTGGCGCCGCCGTCCCGCCCTTCGGTTGATGGCGCTGACGCTCGTCCTTGGTGGCGGAGCGACCACCGCCGCCCTCTCGTTTGAACGGAGTCTCGACGACCGCGGACTCGTTGTTGTGATTGAAGCGGACCCGATGCGCTCCCTTCCTGCCCTCAGTGCCGAGTCTGGTACCGCGCCGATCGTGGGTGAAGTGGGCACGGTGGAAGCGCGCCAAGGTGTCTGGCTGTTGGTTCGACTCGACGCCACGAGGGCCGGATGGATCCCAGCGGCGTCGACCGGCTCCCTCGCGCGCGATTGACCCGCCCTGTTCCCATCGGAAGATTTCTCTCGTGACCACCGTGCAACGCATAGCCGTCCTTCCTCCCGCCGTCGCCGACCAGATCGCCGCTGGTGAGGTGGTCGAACGCCCAGCGTCGGTCGTCAAAGAACTGGTGGAGAACGCCATCGATGCTGGCGCGAGCGCGGTGGATATCACCGTCGCCGAAGGCGGCCGCGCCACGATTCGGGTGAGCGACGATGGCACTGGCATGTCGCGCGAAGACGCGACGCTCGCCATTCAGCGACACGCCACCTCCAAGATTCGCCAGGCCGCTGATCTTGTTGGCGTCGAGAGTTTTGGCTTTCGCGGTGAGGCGCTTCCCGCGATCGGTTCCGTGTCTCGTCTCGAAATCGAAACCGCGCTCGACGACGGAGCCGGCACGCGCGTGCGCGTTGCGGGGGGCGTCCTCGCGGATGTCACCGATACCTCGCGACGTCGCGGCACCACGGTGACGGTTGAATCACTGTTCTTCAACACGCCAGCGCGGCAGAAATTCTTGAAAGGCGCGCGGAGCGAGTGGCGCGCCGTCTCCGATGTGCTCACGACCATGGCACTCGTGCGCCGCGACATTCGCTTTACACTCCAGCACGATGGCCGCGACGTCCTCACCCTACCGCCAGCGGCCACGCTGCGTGAGCGCGTGGCCGCTCTCTGGGGGGCCTCGCTCGCGGAGGCGCTCGTGGTGGTGGACGACGTCAGCGGTCCGGTGCGCGTCACCGGATTGGTGGAACGTCCCGCAGATGTTGGGCTCGTCAGCCGTCGCGTCTTTCTCACCGTCAATGGCCGCGCGGTGCGCGACAACGGCATCGTGCGCGCCGCTGAAGCGGCGTATCGCACCACCATCCCCTCTGGTGTTCGCCCCACCTTGCTGTTGGAGCTCACCGTCCCGGCGGGCGATGTGGATGTGAACGTGCATCCCGCCAAGGCCGAAGTCCGATTCCGCGAACGCTGGCCCACCGAGCGCGTGGTTGAACGTGCCGTCCGCCGAGCGCTCGGCACAGAAGAGAGCGTCGCCGCCTTCGGCGCGTTCAGCCGGCCGTCGACGGGCCCAGGCGACCTCGGCCGCCCACTCGAGATTGCCGATCTCCGCACGCCCCTCAGCTCCACGAGCGCGCCGCTCTTTGACGCGCCCCTTGATGACGACGGAAGCGGGGAATCCGCCTCGGGCAGCGATGGGCACACGGCGCGCGCCGCCGAACCGGCCATCGAGGTGCCGTCGCTCACACAGCTGCGCCGCACCTGGATGATGTTTGAACGCGAAGACGGACTCGTGCTCATCGATCAGCACTCCGCGCACGAACGCATTCTGTATGAGCGCTTCATGGGTTCGCTCTCGCGCGGCGAAGCGCCATCGCAAACGCTGCTCTTTCCCATGACGGTCCATCTCGCCCCCGCTGAGGCGGAGGCATTCGAAGAACATCGCGACCTGTTGGCGGGGCTCGGCTTTGTGGTTGAGGGCTTCGGCGCGCACACGATTGCCGTGCACAGTGTGCCGATGCCGCACCCGCGCTTCGACGCCGAACGCTGCCTGCGCGACACGCTCGCCTCACTCGCGGGCGATCGGCTCGGCAGTGGCCTGAGCCGGCACGAGCGGCTCGCCGCGACGGTCGCCTGCAAGGCGGCAGTGAAGGCCGGCGACGAACTCGCCAGCGCTGAAATGCGCGCGCTCTTCATTGCACTCGCCGGTACCACGCTTCCCGCGCACGACGTGCACGGGCGCAGCACCATCGTTCACATCGCCTGGGATGAGCTTGAGCGCCGCTTCGGCCGTCGCTGAACTCCGCATCATCTGCGGACCAACCGGCGCCGGCAAGTCCGCGATTGCAATGGCGCTTGCGGAGCGTCACGGTCTGACGCTCGTGAGCGCGGATTCGCGTCAGATCTACCGAGGCTTTGATATTGGCACTGCCAAGCCAACGGCGGCGGACCTTGCACGCGTGCCGCACGTGGGCATTGATGTCGCAGACCCCTCCGAACGGTGGTCCGCTGCGCGCTGGGCGGATGACGCGGAGCGAGCCATTCACGAAGTCGGCGCGGCGCACACCCTCGTCGTCGGCGGAACAGGATTGTATCTAAAGGCACTCCTGACGCCACTGTTCAACGCGCCGCCGCTTGATCCAACAGCACGTGCATCGCTCGACTCCGTACTCTCAACACTTTCCGTGGATGAACTCCGCCGCTGGTGTCGCTCGCTCGACCCCGCGCTCGCCGAGCTCGGACGCACTCAACTGCTCCGCGCCATCGAAACCGCGCTCCTGACCGGCGAGCGACTCAGTGAGTTACAGGCACGACTGGCACGCCCGCCGCGCTTTCGAGCGCAGTGGCTCGTGGTGGACCCCGGCCACGCGCTCGCGTCGCAACTCGAGCAGCGTCTCGACAGCATGCTCGCTGGCGGCTGGCCGGATGAAGTGCGTCAACTTGAGGCCACCGTTCCGCCCGATGCGCCAGCGTGGAATGCCTGCGGTTACAGTGCTGTCCGAAAAATGATGCACGGTGACTGCACGCCGGCTGAAGCTCGAGAGGCTATACTTGTGAGCACACGGCAGTACGCCAAACGGCAGCGCACCTGGTTCCGGCATCAACTGGAAGGACAACCCGTTGTCCGGCTGGACCCAGCGCTCGCCTCGGCTGTCGGGCTCGCTGATACGTGGTGGCGCACCGGAGATTTCTCGTGAAGATCGGCATCACCTGCTATCCCACCTACGGCGGTTCAGGCGCGGTGGCCACGGAACTCGGCATCGCGCTCGCGCACCGCGGGCACGAGGTGCACTTCATTACCTACCAGCAGCCCTTTCGTCTGCCGGTCTTCTTGCCGCGCGTCTTCTTTCATGAAGTCGACGTCAGTCGCTATCCGCTCTTCCAATATCCTCCGTACGATCTCGCCCTCGCCGTCCGCATGCACGAGGTGGTGATCAACGAAGGGCTCGACCTCCTGCACGTGCACTATGCCATCCCGCACGCCACCAGTGCCTGGATTGCCAAGCAGATGCTGCGCGACCAAGGGCGAGACATTCCCGTCATCACCACGCTACACGGCACCGACATCACTATCGTCGGACAGGATCACTCGTTTCACGCGATCACCAAGTTCTCCATTGAGAAGTCTGATCGTGTCACGGCCGTGTCGCGCTTCCTCAAGGACGAGACCATTCGGGCCTTCGGTTGCCGCACGGGCGAGATTCAGGTCATTCATAACTTCATTGATCCCGCCGTCTATAACCGCACGGCGCACCCGCCCGCGCTGCGTCAGCAGATTGGCGATGATCGTCGCATTCTCATGCACATCTCGAACTTCCGCCCCGTCAAACGGGTGCGCGACATCATTCAGATCTTCGCCAAGGTGCACGAACGGATTCCGAGTGTGCTCGTGATGGTCGGTGATGGTCCGGACCGTGTGGCCGCTGAGGAAGAGGCGCGCACCCTCGGTGTCGAGCACGACGTGCAGTTCCTCGGACGCATTCAAGATGTCGCGCCGCTCCTCGTGTCGGCGGATCTCTTTGTGCTCACCACCGATCGCGAATCGTTCGGCCTCAGTGCCCTTGAATCCCTTGCCTGTGGCGCGCCAGTCATCGCATACGACGCGGGCGGCGTGCGCGAAGTCGTCAAAGATGGCGTATCCGGCGCGTTGCGCCCGGTCGGTGATATCGACGCGATGGCCGCCGCGGCCTGCGATATCCTCGGCGATCCCGCCCGCTGGCAGACCATGAGCGATGCCGGCGTCGCCGACGCGCGTGCGCGCTTTTCGTCCGATCAGATTGTCGCGGAGTACGAAGCGCTCTATCAATCCGTCCTCACATGAACGATATCACCGTACTGCAAGCGATCATCCTTGGCGCCCTGCAGGGACTCGCGGAGTTTCTCCCGGTCAGTAGCTCAGCGCATTTATCGCTCGCGCCGTGGGCCTTTGGTTGGAAGGAGCCAGGTCTCGCCTTTGACGTCGCTCTGCACGTTGGCACACTGGTGGCGCTTCTCTGGTATTTCCGCGCCGAATGGCGACGGCTCCTTGTGGCCGCGTGGAGCATCGCCCGCACGCGCCGGCTGCAGACGCTCGACGACCATCGCGTGTTGTTCCTTGTGATCGCGACCATCCCAGGCGCCATCGCGGGCAAGCTGCTCAAGCATCAGGCGGAGTCGGTGTTTCGCACGCCGGCGCTCACGGCGACGGCACTTATTGCGATGGGCGCGATCCTCTGGCTCGTGGATGCACGCGCGCGCCGAGATCGTGTCATCGACTCCATGCGTTGGCTGGACGCATTGCTCGTCGGGTGCGCGCAGGCATTCGCGATTATCCCCGGCGTCTCGCGCTCGGGCGCCACGATCACCGCGGGTCGTGCGATGGGGTTCGATCGCACCAACGCCGCAGTCTTCAGCTTCTTGATGTCTATGCCGATCATCGCGGCCGCGGCCGCGCTCGAACTGCCGGCGGCCGTGCGCGAATCCGGCGTATCGCTTCCGCTGGTGGTGGGGGTGACCACCGCCGGCCTGAGTAGTTGGCTTGCCATTGCGGTGCTGCTCCGCTTCGTCAAGACACGCGGCTTCGCTGTCTTTGCCATGTACCGGTTCATCCTCGGTGCTGGCGTCTTCGCACTCTTGGCCCTTCGTGGTGGCTGAGACGTACGACGCGCGCAGTGCGGCCGATATTGCGACCGCCCTCGGCGTCGCTCACGTGGAGCTGTACGCGGAGGTGAACTCCACGATGGACGTGGCGCATCGCGCCGCCGAGGCTCAGGCCGTGGCTGGCACGGTGCTGCTGGCGGACCGGCAAAGCGCTGGCCGCGGCCGCGGCGGAAAGACGTGGGTGTCCGAGTCGGGCCGAGGACTCTGGTTCACTCTTCTCGAACGTCCTAGCACCCCCTCCGGACTCGACGTGCTCGCGTTGCGACTCGGATTGGCAGCGGCTCCCGTGCTGGAGGCCTTTGCCGACGCACCGGTGCGACTCAAGTGGCCCAATGATCTGTATGTTGGTGATCGAAAGCTTGCGGGCATATTGGTGGAGACGCGCTGGCGTGAGGCGCGCGTTGAGTGGGTGGCGATCGGCATGGGTGTGAATGTGTCGACTCCTCCTGAGGTGGCGACTGCCGCAGGGCTACGTCCCAACACCGATCGCGTTGACGTCTTAGCCAAGCTTGTGCCGGCGCTCCGCCGAGCCGCCGCAGAGCGCGGGCCGCTCTCCGCCATCGAGTTGGCAACCTTTGCGGTTCGCGATTACGCCGCCGGTCGGCCCTGTACCGCCCCCGCCGTCGGCGTCGTCCGCGGGGTGACGGATGACGGTTCGCTCGCTATCGTAACAGATTCCGGTGAGCAGTTCTTTCGCGCCGGTTCGTTGGTCCTCGCTGGAGACACGCCATGATCCTCTGCCTCGACGTGGGAAACACCGAAACGACCATCGGGCTTTGCGACGGACTGACCGTGCAGAGCCGCTGGCGCGTGACCACCGACCCCTCGCGCACGCCCGATGAAGTCTATTTTTGGTTGCGCGCCCTCCTCGACGCGTCCGGCGTGGATCGCGCCACGGTGCAGGGGAGCGCCATCGGTTCCGTGGTGCCCGCGGTCACCGCGCCCCTCGCTGACGCCTGCGAACGACTCTCGGGCTTCAAGTCGGTGATCGTCGATGCTCGTTCCAAACTCCCGATTACCGTGGATGTCGACGAGCCGCTCACCGTAGGCGCCGACCGTCTCATCAACACGCTGGCCGCCAGCCGACTCCACAAGCGCGACTGCATCGTCGTTGACCTCGGCACCGCCACCACCTACGACTGCATCACCGCAGACGGCGTGTTCATTGGCGGCGTGATTGCGCCAGGCGTGCAAGTGTCGGCGGAGTCGTTGTTCCGGCGGACGTCAATGTTGCCGGCCACCGAGATCGTCGCTCCGAAGAACGTGATCGGGCGGCGGACCGACGAGTGCATCCGCTCCGGAGTGGTGCTCGGTTCCGCAGAGTCGATCGACGGATTGGTACGCCGCATCAAGGCGGCCTGGCCACGCCCCGCGGTTCCGCTGGTGATCGCCACCGGAGGGCTCGCCGCCGCCTTCAAGCCGCTGTGCTCGGAGATTGAGCTGGTGGAGCCAGACCTCACGCTGGTCGGGCTGGCCATGGCGCACGCGCTGCTGGTTCAGTAGTCGCGCCACAGTCCCTCAGGCCGGGCGATATGCTCCCGCGTCGCACTGACCGCCGTATCGTGAAAATCGGCGGCATCGTCGGTCGGACCAGCCCAGCAGCCGTCACGGCAGGCTAGCTGCGCGGCCCCCTCTGCCAAATTGGCCGAATAGCCGTCGCTAATTCGTTGCAGCCGTTCAACTTGGCGCAACTTGAATGGCACACCCCCTGCAAGTATGTTTAGCTGTTGTTAGCACTCTCCCCTCGTGAGTGCTAACAGAAGAAGACCTTTCGTTTACCACTCGAACCACAAGCAGGAGGTAGCCACACTATGGCAACGAAGAACGCCTCGAAGGTCGCGCCGTTGGCCGACCGAGTCGTCGTCAAGCCGCTCGAAGAAGCGGAGCAGATGCGCGGCGGGTTGTACATCCCCGACACCGCCAAGGAAAAGCCGCAGCAGGGTGAAGTGGTCGCGGTTGGCCCGGGTCGCACCGAAGACGGCAAGCGCGTGCCGATGGAAGTGAAGGCCGGCGACAAGGTTCTGTATGGCAAGTACAGCGGCACCGAAGTGACCGTCGCTGGCGAACAGATGCTCATCCTCCGCGAGAGCGACATTCTCGCGGTCGTTTCCTGATATCCGTCCTCTGAGGGCAATAGACTATGGCTGCAAAGGAACTGCATTTCAACGTTGAGGCTCGCGCAGCGCTCAAGCGCGGCGTGGACCAGCTCGCCGAGGCCGTGAAGGTCACGCTCGGCCCGAAGGGTCGTAATGTCGTGATCGACAAGAAGTTCGGCGCGCCGACGGTGACCAAGGACGGCGTGACGGTTGCCAAGGAAATCGAGCTCTCCGATCCGATCGAAAACATGGGCGCGCAGATGGTGAAGGAAGTCGCGACCAAGACCAGCGACAACGCGGGCGACGGTACGACGACCGCCACCGTGCTGGCGCAGGCGATCTTCCGCGAAGGCCTCAAGAACGTGACGGCCGGCGCGAACCCGATGGCGATCAAGCGCGGCATCGACAAGGCCGTCATCGCCATCATCGAGGAGCTCAAGAAGATCTCCGTCCCGACGAGTGGCAAGAAGGAAATCGCCCAGGTCGGTTCGATCTCCGCGAACAACGACAAGGAAATCGGCGACCTGATCGCCGACGCGATGGAGAAAGTGGGCAAGGACGGCGTCATCACGGTTGAAGAAGCCCGTGGCCTTGAGACGACGCTCGAGACGGTGGACGGCATGCAGTTCGACCGCGGCTACCTCTCGCCCTATTTCATCACCGATCCGGACAAGATGGAAGCCGTCCTCGAAGACGCCTACATCCTGATCCACGACAAGAAGGTCGCGTCGATGAAGGATCTCCTCCCGGTATTGGAGAAAGTCGCGCAGACCGGCAAGCCGCTGCTCATCATCTCGGAAGATGTCGAGGGTGAGGCGCTCGCCACGCTGGTCGTGAACAAGATTCGTGGCACGCTCAAGATTGCCGCCGTGAAGGCCCCGGGCTTCGGCGATCGTCGCAAGTCGATGCTCGAAGACATCGCGGTGCTCACCAACGGCAACGTGATCTCCGAAGAAGTCGGCTTCAAGCTCGAAAACGCCGTGCTCACCGATCTCGGCCGCGCCAAGCGCATCGTGATCGACAAGGACAACACGACGATCATCGACGGCGCCGGCGACGAAGACAAGATTTCCGGCCGCATCAAGGAAATCGAAGTCGCCATCGAGAAGAGCACGAGCGACTACGACAAGGAAAAGCTCCAGGAGCGTAAGGCCAAGCTCGCCGGCGGTGTTGCGGTGATCAATGTTGGCGCCGCGACCGAGAGCGAGATGAAGGAAAAGAAGGCTCGCGTCGAAGACGCGCTGCACGCCACGCGTGCCGCCGTTGAAGAAGGCATCGTCCCCGGCGGCGGCGTCGCACTCGTGCGCGCGCAGGTTGCCCTCAAGGGCATGAAGCTCGATCACGACGAACAGATCGGCGTCGACATCATCCGTCGCGCCATCGAAGAGCCGATCCGCATGATTGTCTATAATGCGGGTGGCGAAGGCTCGATCGTCGTGGAGAAGGTGCGCGCCTCGAAGGACAAGAACTTCGGCTACAACGCCCTCACGGACGTGTACGAAGATCTCGTCGTCGCGGGCGTCATCGATCCGACGAAGGTGACCCGCACGGCGTTGCAGAACGCCGCGTCGATCGCCTCGCTCCTCCTCACGACGGAAGCGCTGATCGTCGAGAAGAAGGAAAACCACCCGCCGCAGATGCCGCAGGGTGGCGGCGGTGGCATGGGCGGGATGTACTAGCCCAGCGCTCGTAGCTGGGATGGAAAGAGGGGCGGCGCTTGTGCGCCGCCCCTCTTTTTCTCACAACGGCGAGTAGCCAGTCGACGGAAACGCCAAAACGGACAACGGTAAACCGTAAACGGTTGTCCGTTGTCCGTTATCCGTTGTCCGCCCCACCGCACGCAGTTCTACGCCCAGCCTGTTCGCAACGGTAAACGGTCTAGCGAAAACCGCCTACTGCTGTTGTCTTTCCCTCTCACGCCAGCGGTATCAACGCATCCGCCTTGTCGTTCCCATCCACTGCCGTCACCAACGACCGCAACAACCCGTCCCGCACGTCGAACACCGCGCCGTGCAACAACGGCGTCGCGTTGCGCGACCACGCCGTCTGCACCACTGGCGTGCGTGCGAGATTCACCACTTGATGCAACACGTTGAGTTCCACCAAGCGATTGAATCGGTCGTCCACCGTCGGCAAGTCGCGTAATTCATCACGGTGGCGGCGCTGTACGTCGCGCACATCGCCGAGCCAGTTATCCACCAGCCCGAGACCCTGGCCCTGGCCAGCGTCCATCGCGGCCTGCACGCCGCCGCAACCGTAGTGGCCCACCACGAGCACATGGCGCACGCGGAGGACTTCCACCGCGTACTCCAGCACCGACAGCACGTTAAGGTCAGCCGGAAACACCTGATTGGCCACGTTGCGGTGCACAAACATCTCGCCTGGCGCAGCGCCGGAAAGCAGTTCGAGCGGCACGCGGCTATCCGAGCACCCGATCGCCAAGAAATGCGGGGTTTGCGCACGCGAGCGTTCCAAGAAGAACGCCGGATCGTCGCGCGTCATGCGTTCGGCCCATGCGCGGTTGTTTTCGAAGAGGCGGGTCAGATTGAGCATGAGAGCACACGGTGAAGGTCATGCCACAAACAATGAGAGGCGGGCGGAAGTTCCGAACCGCACCGCAACCCGGCCTACGATGGCGCGCGAAAATCCGGATAGCTCGCAATCTGCCGCTGTTGCTCCATCACAATCACCTGCATCGGAATCCCCGGCGGGTCCAAGAGCAGCACGGCCTTGTGTTCGTCCACGCGCATGATCACCCCCGACACGTCCACCTCACGTCGATGGAACCGAATGGTACCCGCGAGCTCACTGTTCAGCTCCGGCATGGGTTTGTGGGGGATGCGAAACGCGACCCCTCGTTCGGAGGCGTCAATCACTTCGGCGGTCACGCCGCCGATGTTGAACTTCGGTCGGACTTTCGGTGGGTAATACACGCGGTAAAAATCGCGTTTGTTGTGGCCTTGGCTCATGTGGCGAAATATCGGTTTGGGGTCACCGTTTTTCGAGTCCCTGTGGCGCTAAATCGCCAACTCAAACTGCCGCGCTCCAGCGGAGGGGTCGCCGAACGGGCCGGCGGGCAGGTCCTGCGGTGCCGCGGTGACCCGCACGGCGCATCGTGCACGGCGGAGCATCCGCTCCACCGCGCTGGTGGCGTGCAGCGGCGTGTTGTTCGTCTCCGAGAGGTGCAGGAGCACCACGTCACGCCACCGCGCGCACGCGGCCGCCGCGAGCGCGTCCGCGCTCTGTCGGTTGCTCAGATGCCCGCGGTCGCTCGCCACCCGCCGTTGGAGGTGCAACGGGTAGGGACCGGTGCGCAGCATCTCCTCGTCGTGATTCGACTCGAGCATTACTAAGTCCAGATCGCCAAGCACCGCAGCGAGCGAGGGCGGCATGCATCCGAGGTCATGCGCCACGCAGGCGCGAAATCCGGTGCGCGTGTCGGTCGCCACCACCGCCGTTGGTCCTGCGGCATCATGCGGCACCGGCACCAGCGTGACCTCAATGTCGCCGATCACCAACGAGGCCCCTGCGGCAATCGCCGTGGACTGGCCGGCATCAAGATCGCCAATGCCGCCGAGCGTCTCAGCGCTGCCGTATACGGGCCACCGCCATTTGGGCACGGCCACGCCGAGTCCCCGAATGTGGTCGATGTGCTCGTGCGTGATGATCACCGCATTGATGGACTCGGGCGCCACGCCCGTCAGTGCGAGACGGCGCGCCAGCGTGCGCGCGGAGTAGCCGGCGTCAATCAAGAGGCGTGTCTCGCCGCTCTCGAGAACAATGGCGTTGCCTCGACTGCCGCTGCCCAGCGTCCAGGCTCTCACGCGCGGGGCTGGCTCCGCTGCCAGGCGGCGCGAAGGAGCGCGCGCCCGGCGTCATCTAGCGTGATATCACGGCGCGCCATCACGCGCGCGGTGACGCTCAAAAACTTCTCGAGTTCCCACCGCGCGAATGGCTCTTGCTCGCCCCACGCAAAGGGCGGCACGTACTTCGGCGTGATGCCTGAGCCAAACACATTCGCACCGGCGCCAATCACGCACCCAGTGGTCAGGCGCGACCCAATGCCGAGTTTGACATGATCACCAATAAACGATCCAAGACGCGGCATCCCGCTCGAGCGCACCCCCGACGGCGTCCAGAGCGCCACGTCGCCGTAGCTGTTCTTGAGATTGCTCGTGATCGTAACAGCGCCGAGGTTCGCCCAGCGCCCAATCACCGAATGTCCCACAAAGCCGTCGTGCACCTTGTTGGCGTGCCCAAAAAAAATCGTCGCGCTCACTTCACCATGAACGCGCGTGCTGGGCCCAATCGAACTGCCGGCAATCCGACCGCCGGCCACGAGCGCATCCACGCCGACGATGCATGGGCCCTCGAGCCGAGTGAACGCGGCAACGCGTGCGCCGGCCTGTACGAGTACGGCGCCGTACGTCGTGTCGAATAACACGTACGGCTCCACGTAGGCGCCGCGCGCCACGAGGGCATCGTGCGCGCCGAGGACTGCGGCGTGGGCCGGCGGCGCCTCCGCATCGCCGGCGAGCAGCGGAATGTCCGAGTGCAGCATCTCGCCGAGGTGCCGCGTCAAATCCCACACATCGTGCAGCCACCAGCCGCGGAGTTCGGCGCCGCCGTCCGTGGCGAGCGAGTCGAGACCCAACGAACCGTCGGCGAGCCGTTGCGTGTCGAGCGGTGCGGTGAGTCGCACCGCGGCCACTCGGCCGTCGCATCGCCACACGGTAGATCCCGCATCGAGGACGCCGTCGAGTGCCGCGGCAAAACGGGCATTCACGAGCAGGGTCCCAGCCTCGAGCGTCGTCGCGTGAATCGCGGGTGGGCCGTCGAACTCCGCGAACGTCGCGAGATGGGGCGCGCTCACAAACCCCGTGGCGCGCGCCGCGGCAACGCGCTCCCACCGTTCGCGGAGCAACGCGCCGCCCGCGCGGAGTTCGCCCACGGGCCGCGTGTGCGCAAAGGGTTCGAAGGCGCGCGCGGTCGCGTCGTCGTACAGCACCAGCCGCGCGGTCATCGGTGGCGCACGTGTTCGGGCAGGGAATCGAGCAGGGTCTTCAGATCTGCCGCGCGATCCACGGTGGTCACCAACGTGAGACCATTCGCGGAGACGACCACGAGGTCCTCAACGCCGTACAGCACAACGGTTGAGTCATCGGCATGCACCACATTGTTCCGCGCATCGCGTAAGTGCGTGGGGCCTGACACGGCGTTGCCAGCCGCGTCGCGTTGCCGCACCGACCGCAACGCCGACCACGTCCCGACATCGCTCCAGCCAAAGTCGCCAGCGAGCACCATCACGCGCGACGAACGCTCCAATACGCCAACGTCAATCGCAATGGATTTCACGGCGGAGAAGAACGCGGTCATCGACGTCGCCTGTGCGCGCGCCGCCGGCGCCACCTCAGGACAGTGCGCCTCGATTTCATCGAGCAGGTCGCCCGCGCGCCACGCAAAGATCCCTGAGTTCCAGAGGCAGCCCGCTGCCACCAACTCCACCGCGCGTTCACGCGACGGTTTTTCGATGAACCGCGCCACGCGCCGCACGGCACCGCGCACCACGGCACCGGGCTCGATGTAGCCAAGTCCTGGATCCGCGTGCTGCGGCACAATTCCCACCGTCACCAAGGCGCGCTCCTCGCGCGCAGCCGTGGCCGCCGCCAGCAGCGACGTCCGAAACGCCTCGACATCGCCAATGGCCCAATCAGCATGCACGGAGAGCATCACTGCATCGCGTCCACCGCGGCGCGCCACCTCAAGCGCGGCCCACGTGAGCGCCGCCGCGGTGCCGGCTGGCTTTGGCTCTGCGATCACATTCTCCGCGGGGAGTTCCGACAGCTCGCGCCGCACGGCGTCGGCGAGCGTCGCGTTGGTCAGCACGAGCGTCTGCGACGGCGGTGCAATCGTCGCGAGCCGCGTGATCGTGTCGCGCAACATCGAGAACTCAGAAATCAGCGGCAACAACTGCTTGGGGCGCTCAGGGGTGCTGAGCGGCCAAAAGCGCGAGCCAATGCCGCCCGCGAGCACCACAATCCAAGGGGTATCGGTCATGCGGGGGTGGAACCGGCGGCGCCGGTCAACTCCATTACCCGCGCTAGCAGGCGCTTGGGGCTAAAAGGCTTGGTCATAAAATCGGCGGCGCCAAGTCGCATGGCTTCGTCAAAGCGTTGGTCTTGGCCGGCCGCCGTGAGGATCATACAGGGGAGCTTCGCCCAGCGCGGATCCGCGCGCATCGCCGCGAGCACCTCGAGCCCCGTTTTGACCGGCATCATCAGGTCGAGGAGCACCAGCTCAATGTCGGGGTATTGCTCAAGGGCCCGTAATGCTTCGCCCCCGTCGTACACGAGGGTGACGCGGAACGGTCCCAGTTCGAGCTTGGTCTGAATGATGCGCCCAATGTGCGGCTCATCGTCGGCCACCAGCACATGATGGCTCACCGGCGGTTGCCCCGTCTGGTACGGCTCACACCAACGCCGCGATGTTCGCGCGATTCCGGCGCAGTTCGTACAACAACTGACCGAGGTCGGCGCTGGGTTGCACGAGCACCAGCAGGACGGCATCGGGGGAGAGGCACGACACCACGGCTAGGCTGTGCTCAAGCTCAAGGACAGCCGTCTGGAGCGCCCCGCGTTCGGCGGACGCCCCAAGCTCGTCCGCAAACTGGATGATGGACGGGACATGCGCCGCCACATGCTCGGCGTCGAGCCCCGGAACGACCTGGCTGTCAATCAAGAGGCCGTCGCGGCCGAGGATCACTGCCGCCTCGACCCCTTCGCGCTGCCGGATGGCGGCGACGAGGTCCCGAATCGTGGGCATCGCGGCTCCAGTGGAAAGGTTGACGAAGTGTACCTATCACCCGAATGAAGTCAAGCGTCTGATTCGCTTGAACTTGGACCCTCTTCTGGATACACTACTCTGCATCCGATGACCCAACACGCCTATACAGTTGTCGCTCCGCTTCGCCGGGCGACCCTTCTCTGCGCCCTGATCGGGGTTGCCGCGGCAGCTTCCGCCTGCTCCGATCCCTACGCGATGAAGGCACAGTACACCAACGCGACCCAGATTTTTGTGGTGCACGCCCTGTCGGGCTCGGCGCTCAATTTCTCGTCTGCGCTCTCGCTGCCAGCCAAGGCCACCACAAAAGTGGATGGCTCCTTCTCGTTTGATGTCGCGTTCGACCTCAACGCCAAGGGCGACGTCGTCTTCCTGCCGCCTCACACTGTTGGGGAGAACCCACTGGGGAACCGGCAGGTCGGCATCCAAAAGGCCACGACCACCTATGACTTGGTGACGTTGGCTCCGACCGCTGGCTACACGTACGACTCCGTGACCGTTGCCAAGCGCGGCGAGACGGTGATCGTGCAGGCCCCGTCGACCACCTGTAGCTTGTACGCGCTGCCGTATCTGTACGCCAAGGTCGTGGTCGATTCCATTGATCTGACCACGCGCACGCTGTACGGCCGCACGACGATCAACAGCAACTGCACCTTCCGGTCGCTCGAGGCCGGTCTCCCCACGAAGTAATGCACGATCCACGGATGGTGCGCGAGCAGGCCGACGCACTCCGCGACGGTATGCGTCGCCGCGGGAAGCTCGACGCATTGGGGCCGCTAATTGATCGCGCCGAAGCGCTCGACCGCGATCGCAGAACGGCCATTCAGGCGGTGGAAGAGCGGAAAGCCGCGCGGAACGCCGCCAGTCAGCAAGTGGCGCGTCTCAAGAAGGCAGGGGAGTCGGCGGACGATTTGGTGGCAAGCACCCGCGTGCTCGGCGAGGAAATCGCTCGCCTCGAGCAGGAGTTGGGCGCCGCGCAGAATGAGCTCGACGCGATTCTCCTCGAACTCCCCAATCTCCCGCTCCCCGAAGTTCCCGAGGGCGACGAGTCGCACAACACCGTGGTTCGCTCCTGGGGCGAGCCGCGCGCGGCCGAATCTGTAAAGCCGCACTGGGAAGTGGGCGAGTCGCTGCGGCTGATTGACCTCGCCGCTGGCGCCAAAATCTCCGGCTCTGGCTTTATCGTGTATCGCGGCATGGGCGCTCGGCTCCAACGCGCCCTCATGAACTTTATGCTCGACTTGCATACGGGCGAGCACGGGTACGACGAGCGCTGGGTTCCCCTGTTTGTGAATCGCGACTCGATGGTGGGCACGGGACAGCTGCCGAAGTTCGAGGAGGATATGTACGCCCTCCGCGACGACGCGCTCTTTGCCATTCCGACCGCCGAAGTGCCGCTGACGAACGTGATGCACGACGAGCTGATTGATGGCGCCCAGCTCCCGATTGCGCTCACGGCTTGGAGTGCGTGCTTCCGTCGCGAAGCTGGGGCCGCTGGTAAAGACACGCGCGGCCTGCTCCGCGTGCACCAATTCGATAAAGTCGAACTGGTGCGTTTTACGGCGCCCGAGGATTCCGCCGCGCAGTTGGAACTGCTCACCGGTCATGCCGAGCGCGTGCTCCAGTTGCTGGGCCTCCCGTATCGCGTGCTGTTGCTGGCGGCAGGCGACACCGGATTCTCGAGCGCCAAGACGTACGACCTCGAGGTGTTTGCGCCGGGCGTCGGCAAGTGGCTCGAAGTGTCGAGTTGCTCCAACTTTGGTGAGTTCCAAGCGCGTCGCGCGAATATCCGGTACCGCCCGGCGAAGGGTGAGAAGCCGCGATTCGTCCACACGCTCAATGGGTCGGCGCTCGCGTTTCCGCGCGTGGTCGCGGCCATTCTCGAGCACTATCAACAGCCCGACGGCACTGTCTTGGTGCCAGACGTGTTGCGCCCACTGCTCGGCACCGACGTGTTGCGCTAGCCCATGAAACGGAGCGCGCCGGTCGTCATTGTTGCGGTCGGCCTGCTGCTCGTGCTCGGGTCCTTGTTGTGGTACACCCAGTTGGTCGTCGGCCAGCTGCGGGAGGAATCAGCCACCGCTGGGCGGATGTATGCGCAGGCCTTCGGCGCGCTCGCTGATCCGCAGGGTGACGGTGCCGATTTCGCGCTCATCGATGTGACCAAGGGCATTGATCGGCTCGGCGTTCCATTGATCGTCACCGATCCTTCTGGTCGGCCGAGCGCCTCGGCCAATCTGCCGTTCGTCGCGTCTATTCACGATCCGCAGGTCGCAGACTACGTGCGTGAACTCGACCGCGCCAACAAGCCCGTGCGCCTTCCCGGCGGCGGCGCGGTGCACTTTGGCAACTCCAAGCTCGTGCGCGGGATGCGGGTGATTCCGGTATTGCAGGTCGCGATGATCGGCGTGCTGCTGATTACCGGCGTTGTCATTATGAGCACGCGCAATCGTGCCGACCGCGAAAGCGTCTTTGCGGGCATGGCACGGGAGTCAGCGCATCAGCTGGGAACGCCGCTCAGCAGCCTCAGCGGGTGGGTGGAGCTCCTGCGCGATCGCGACGACGCGATGGTGGTGCAGGCAGTGCCGCACATGATCAAGGACGTCGAGCGCTTGGAGCGCGTGGCGCACCGATTTGAGCGCATCGGACGACCGCCCAAACGCGAGCGGGTGGAGTTGGGCGCCGTTGCCGGCGATGTGGTGACCTACTTCTCGGCGCGGGTGCCGACACTCGCGCATCCCATCATCATCTCGCTCGAGAAGGGCGACGACCCTATCAAAATTGCCGGCGATCGGGTGCTGCTCGAGTGGGCCATTGAATCGTTGGTCAAGAATGCCATCGACGCGCTGGCGGGGCGCGGCGGGTCGATTGTGGTGAGCCTCACACCGGCCGCAGGGAGCGGTGTCCGGCTGCGCGTGGCGGACGACGGGCCGGGCATTCCCAAGGCGCTGCGGCGTAAGATATTTGCCGCCGGCTTCACCACCAAAGAGCGGGGGTGGGGGATTGGGCTCGCGCTCACACGGCGCATCGTCGAAGACAATCACGGCGGTCGTCTGGTTCTGGTGCCCTCCGACCGCGGCGCTGTATTCGACGTTATTTTGCCGGGATGACTCTCGCACACTCCGCCGGGCCCGCACTCAATCCGGCGCAGCAACAAGCCGTCGATCACACCGAGGGGCCGTTGCTCGTGCTCGCCGGCGCCGGTTCCGGCAAAACGCGCGTCCTCACCACCCGCATCGCGCGACTCGTGCACGAGGGTCACGCGCGGGCGTCGCAGATTCTCGCGGTCACGTTCACCAATAAGGCCGCAGGGGAGATGCGCGAGCGCATCACCCGCCAGCTCGGTGATCAGCCCGCCGGTATGTGGATTGGCACCTTTCACTCCATTGGCGCACGCTTTGTGCGCGCCCACGCGGATCGCGTTGGGCGCACCAGCGCATTCACCATCTACGACGAAGACGATACCCTCGCCGTCGCCAAGCGGCTGATGGAGCGTCACCGGATTTCGTCCAAGACGTGGGCGCCGCGCGCCATCACCGACGCCGTGTCGGAGGCGCGCAACGCGCTCGTGTCGCCGGAGGAATACGCCCGCCTCGCCTTCACGCCGCTCGCCAAGGCCGTCGCGCCGCTCTATGCGGACTGGGACGCGGCCTTCCGTGCCGCGAACGCCATTTCGTTTGACGACCTGCTCTGGCTGCCGGTGCAGATTCTCCAGCAGAACGCCGACGTGCTCGCACAGTGGGCGGGGCGATTCAAATTCGTGCTGGTCGACGAATACCAAGACACCAACCACGCGCAGTACGAGTTGATCCGTTTGCTCGCGAGTGTGAATCGCAACGTCGCGGTCGTGGGCGACGACGATCAGGCGATCTACGGCTGGCGCGGCGCCGACGTTCGCAACATTCTCGAGTTCGAGCGCGATTGGCCCGACGCCACCGTGGTGCGCCTCGAGGAGAACTATCGGTCGTCGCCGGGCATCCTCGACCTCGCCAATGCCGTGATCGCGGACAACACCGGCCGGCGCGGCAAGACGCTGCGCGCCACGCGTCCCGCTGGCGACCCCGTCACATTGCTGACGGCATTGGACGACCGCGACGAAGCCGATTCCATTGTCGAGGACATCCTCGCACGTACGTCGCGCGGCGGTACCACCGCGGCGGACATCGCCATTTTGTATCGCACCAACGCGCAGAGCCGTCCGCTCGAAGAATCGCTGCGGCGGCGCTTGGTGCCGTACCGCATTGTGGGCGCGGTGCGTTTCTACGATCGTCGTGAAATTCGTGATCTCGTCGCGTGGCTGCGCCTCGTCGCCAATCCGGCCGACGAGGAAGCCTTCCGGCGTGCCATTGGTGCCCCGCGTCGCGGCGTTGGAGATGCGACGGTGGAACTGCTCGCCATCGCCGCACGCGAGGCGGGGATCTCACTGCTCGACGCGGCGCGACGTCCCGAGCTGATCGGTGGGGCCCGCGCGTCCACGCGCGGCACGCTCGAGGAGTTTGCGGTGCTCTTTGAGGAACTCCGCGTCTTGGCGTCCGACGCCAGCGTCGATCGCCTGCTCGCCGAGATCGTCGATCGCAGCGGCTATGGCGACGCGCTGCGCGCCGAAGGCCCCGAGGGGCTCGAGCGCCTCGAGAACGTGGCCGAACTCATTCGCAGTGCGGCCGAAACGGTGATCGAAGATGGCGGCGAAGTTGGACTGCGGCCGTTGGATCATTTTCTGCAGCGCGCCTCGCTCGTTGCGGGACTCGACCAACTTGGGCCGGATGCCGACGCCGTAACGCTGATGACCTTGCATACCGCCAAGGGGCTCGAGTTTCCGGTGGTCTACATCGGTGGCCTGGAGCAGGGCCTCTTTCCGCTCAGTCGCTCACTCGACGACCCCGAAGCGCTCGAGGAAGAACGTCGCCTGTTCTACGTGGGCATCACACGCGCCGAACGAGTGTTGCAACTCTCGTGGGCGCGGAGCCGTCGTCGGAACGGTGAGCTGATGCAGTCGGTGCTCTCGAGCTTCATCTCGCCAGCCACCGAGAAGTTACTCACCCCCATCGCGACCATTCGCCTGCGCGCGAGTGGACGTAGTGCGGCCCTGCGTCCCGTGCGCGAGCCCACCGCGTGGGCCGATGACACCCCGCGGCTCGGCTGGCACGCCGATCGCGCCCGCGAGAAGCCCGTGGAGTTTGAGGAGATGTCGCAGGACGTGCCCGCGTTCGCCAAGGGCGAACGGGTGCGTCATAAAACATTTGGGTCGGGCACCATCGCAGAGTTCTCCGGCAACGGCCGCGATCTCAAAGTCACGGTGGACTTCGACGACGACGAAGTCGGACGCAAACGGCTCGTCGCAGCCTTCGCGGGGCTCGAGCGGGGATTCGAATAGTGAGCGTCTCTCGCGAGGACGTGCGCCATGTGGCGCAGTTGGCACGCCTCGGTGTGCCTCCAGAGCAACTCGACGCGCTCGTGGCAGAGTTGAGTGGGATTCTCGGTCATATGGACACGCTGCAGGGCGCGGATACGAGCGCCGTCAGCGCCGACGTAGACGCGCACCCAGGGCTCGTACGCCGGCCGGACGAAGGCCCCGCCACACCACTCGACCGCACCCGCGAGAGTTTTGCACCGCTCATGCGCGACGGATTCTTTCTCGTGCCGCGTCTGGCCACGCACGACGGCGCCGAGGAGGAGTCGTGACCGCGCCGTGGCTCGAACAGCGCGCCGCGGACATCGCCGCCGCGGTACGCGACGGACGCGTCACAAGCGCCGCGCTCACCGAAGCGAGCTTTGCCCGCGCCACGACCGTCGGTGCGGGGAAGGACGGTCTCAACTGCATCATCTCCGCGGATCGCGACGCATCGCTGCGCCAGGCAGCCGCAGCGCCGATGGGCGGCGCGCTCGCTGGCGTGCCCGTCGTGATCAAGGACAACATCGCGACCACCTTCCTTACCACGAGCTGCGGATCGAACGTGCTCGCAGGATACGTGAGTCCGTACAGCGCCACAGTGGTGGAGCGGCTACGCGCCGCCGGTGCGGTGCTCGTCGGTAAGTCCAATATGGACGAGTTCGCGATGGGCTCTTCCAACGAGCACAGCGCCTTTGGCCCCGCGCGAAATCCTATCGACCCATCTCGCGTGCCAGGCGGTTCGTCCGGCGGATCCGCCGCCGCAGTCGCGGCGGGGATTGCCCCCATCGCACTCGGCTCCGAGACCGGAGGATCGGTTCGACAGCCAGCGTCATTCTGTGGCATTGTCGGTGTCAAACCCACCTACGGCCGCGTCAGTCGGTTCGGCCTCGTCGCGTTCGCATCATCGCTCGACAACGTCGGCGTGTTCGGACGCACGGTAGATGATGCCGCCCTCACGCTCGAAGTGATCGCCGGCGATGATACGGCCCACGATTCAACGTCAGCGCCGCGCCCAGCGCCGGTGCTGCGTACCACCGACACCGACCTCACGGGCGTCGTCATCGGCAAACCGGTCGAATACTTTCCGTCGTCGCTCGCTCCCGAAATACGTGCGCACTGCGAGCGCGCACTTGATGCGTTGCGGGCCCGCGGCGCTACTGTGCGCGATGTGTCGTTGCCGCATACCGACTACGCGATCCCCGCCTATTACATCATTGCGCCCGCTGAGTGCTCGGCGAACCTCGCGCGCTTTGATGGGGTCCGCTACGGCCTCCGTGTGGACGGCGACGGCGTGCGCGCGATGTACGAAGCCACGCGCAGTCGCGGCTTCGGCGCCGAGGTCACGCGTCGCATTCTGCTCGGCACCTACGTGCTCTCGGCCGGCTACTACGACGCCTACTACCGCAAAGCGATGCAGGTGCGGGAGCTCATTCGTCGCGACTTCGATGCGGTGTGGGCGTCCGGCGTGCATGCGTTGTTCACGCCCACGGCACCCACCACCGCCTTTCCGATTGGCGCCATTTCAGATCCGTACGAGATGTACCTGAGCGACATCTTCACGGTCACGGCCAATCTGGCCGAGCTGCCGGCGATGTCCGTCCCCATCGGCCGCACCGACGCGCTACCGGTGGGCGGACAGATTCTCGCCGCCAAGTTCGACGAAGCCACGATGTTCCGAGTGGCGTACGCGCTAGAGCATGCGCTCGGCAAGGATGCGCACGCATGAGCGCCCATCGTTACGAAATGGTCGTAGGGCTCGAGGTGCACGTGCATCTCAAAACGCGCACCAAAATCTTCTGCCGCTGTTCGACCAATTTCGGCGACGCGCCCAACGCCAATACCTGCCCGGTGTGTCTCGCGCTCCCCGGTGCATTGCCGGTGCTCAATGACCACGCCGTGGAACTCGCCACGCGAGCCGCGCTCGCCCTCGAGTGCACTGTGTATGAGCGCTCGGTGTTCGCCCGCAAGAACTATTTCTATCCCGATCTCCCCAAGGGATATCAGATCTCGCAGTTCGATCGGCCGCTCGCCGAACGGGGACGCGTGGTGCTCCCTGACGGGCGCGCAATCACGATCACCCGCATTCACATGGAAGAGGACGCGGGGAAGTCCGTGCACGATCGCTTTGCCGGCTTCACGGCCATTGATCTCAATCGCTCGGGAGTGCCGCTCGTCGAAATCGTGAGCGAGCCGGAAATTCGCAGTAGCGCCGAGGCCGGCGCATATCTGCGCGCGCTGCGCGAGGTGTTGCTCTTTGCCGATGTGTCGGACTGCTCCATGGAAGAAGGTAGCTTGCGCGTCGATGCCAACGTGAGCGCACGACTTCCTGGCGAAACGGCATTTCGCACGCGGACGGAAATCAAGAACCTCAACTCGTTCTCGAATGTCGAGCGGGCGCTTGAGGTAGAGTTCGCGCGCCACTGTGCCGTGCATGATGCCGGTGGCGTGATCGTGCAGCAGACGATGTTGTTCGACGCTGGGCGCGGTACCGTGCGGCCGGCGCGTTCCAAGGAAGAGAGCCACGACTACCGCTACTTCCCAGATCCGGATCTCCCGCCACTCGTGCTCGCGCCGGCATACATCGCTGCGCACCGCGCGGCGCTTCCGGAGTTTCCCGCGGCCCGACGTGAGCGCTATCGCCGCGACTTCGGTATCACCGCCGCCGATGCGGAGGTCCTGACGGCCTCACGCGCCGTCGGCGATTATTTCGAACACACCGCTGCCGCTGCGGGCGACGGAAAGGCCGCCGCCAACTGGGTGACGGGAGAAGTCCTCGCCGCACTCAACGAAACAGGCGCCACAATCGACAGCTTCCCCGTGACGGCCGCACGACTCGGCGCGTTGATCGCCCTGGTTCGCGACGGCGTATTGAGTGGAACTGCCGCGAAGACCGTACTGGATACCATGCACCGCGATGCGGCCGACCCGCGGGCGATCGCCGAACGGGACGGTCTCTTGCAAGTCGGCGACGATGCACAGCTTCGTGCGTGGATCGACGACGTGTGGGCCGAACACGCCGACGAAGCCGCGCGATTCATGGGCGGCGAAGCGCGCTTGCAGGGCGTGCTGGTGGGATTCGTGATGAAGAAGTCCAACCGGAGCGCCGATCCCAAAAAGGTGAATCAGCTCTTGGCGGAACGCGGCAAGTAAAGCGGGTCGGTGAGCGCGCGCGCATAGGGCAGGGTCGCGGCCGGGAGTCCGAACTGCTGCGTGGCCTCTTCGCGCACGGCGTCCTCGCCACCGCGCCGCCGCGCGCCACGGCGCACCTGCTTGGCGGTGCGCAACGCGACGTCGCCTGAGGGATCCAGTGCAAACGGTTCCGACTTGGCGTCGCGCGAGAGAAAATCCATGATGAAGTCGTACGAGCGCGACAAATGCCCAGCCACCACCGGCTCTTCGAGGTCCCATCGGCTATTCTCGACGAGCACCGAGAACACCCGCTGCCAACTATCGGAGTCCGTGACCACTACCATCCCGCGAAAAATGCGGCGGTTGGTTGGCGTGCTAAAAATGGTGGGACTCAAAATGACGTCGAGGTGCTCGTCGCTGCGCCCGTGGTCGAGCCGAATGATGTCATGCGCCCGAGCGGGATAGCGTTCACTCAAGTGCGTCTCAAACCGACTCTCCCAATACGAGTGGCCGAGCGCCGTGGTGCTCGAGGTCACCGCCAACTGATGCGGCACAAAGTAATTGTGTGCCACCGCGTCGGCCGCGAGGTGCGCGAGGTAGCCAAAGGCAAACGCCTGTAACGGCTCATCGTTGGCACGTTCCAGAATCTCAAGTCCCACGGCCCACGAGTGACAATGGCGGCCGAATCGCGCGTACTTCTTGGCAATGCTCGTGTCCGCAGCGATCGAGCCGTAGAGAAAGTCCTGCGGATGGGCGCGGAGCAACGCCGCGATCGCAGGCGGCAACAACGCCGCCGTGCGCAACACCGCCTCGCCGAGCAGGATGTGCGTCCCAGGCGTCCAGGCAAAGGCGTCCGATGGCCACAGCACAAGCAACGCGACGGCGCACAGCGTCGCGGTCCCCCAGAACGGGAGGACCGAGCGCGACTTACTCTCCATCCGGCGGCGTAGAGTCGCTGCCACCGTCGGGCGACGCACCACCGTCACGCCGGCGACGCCGGGGCCGACGCTTCCGCTTGCGCAGTTCGTTGATCTTCTCGGCGCCCCACTCCACGCCGCTAATCGCCGAACCCGTCAAATCCGCCACCCGGTCCGCCTGATTGGTCACGCGGCCCACCAGCGAGTTGACGTCGTCGAGCCGACGTCCAAAATCTTCGAGCCGGCGCTCAAACGTGGCGTGCGCGCGTTGTACCGATCGGCGAACCGCCAGCAAGGCGACCACCAGCATCGCCACCAGAACCAACACGAGAATCGAGGTCAGTCCACCCGCCGTAAATACGAGCTCCTCGAACGGCGTGCGAATGGGGGGGAGCTGGCGAACCAAGATGGTGTCGCGGGCCGTCGTCGCGGCCTGCTCCAGAAGTGCCGGAAATGCGAGGTGAATCGTCATATCCTCGATAGTAGGTCGATGATCGTCACAGGGCAAGCAATCCCGTGCTTCCCCTGTGTCACGTCGGCGCAGTCACCCCACGATCGGATTCATTCTCGAGTGCTGCCATGAGCGCCGTCCAGTTCCTCGTTGAAGGCGGTCGCCGCCTCTCCGGCTCCATCCGGCCAAGCGGCAACAAAAACGCCGCGTTGCCCATTGTCGCGGCCACGCTGCTCACCGATCAGCCGGTGACGCTCACCAACGTGCCGCGCATTCGCGACATCGAAACGCTCGTCGAACTCGTCCGCACCACGGGCGCCGAGGCCGAGTGGACGGAGCGCAACACACTCCGCGTGCACGCGAAGAATGTCAGCGCGTCCTCGCTCGATCCTGTGATGTGCGCGCGCATTCGCGCCTCCATCCTCCTCGCCGCGCCGATGCTCGCGCGCTGTGGACGCGTGGAACTCTCGCCGCCCGGCGGGGACGTCATCGGCCGCCGTCGCCTCGACACGCACTTTCTCGCCCTCGAAGAACTCGGCGCCAAGCACGTGTTCACCGATCGCATCGTCTTCACCACGCAGGGACTGCGAGGCGCCGACGTCTTTCTCGATGAACCCAGCGTCACCGGCACCGAAAACGCGCTGATGGCCGCCGTCGCCGCCACCGGTACCACGGTGTTGCGGAACGCCGCCTGCGAACCGCACGTGCAGGATCTCTGCCACTTTCTCGTAGCGATGGGCGCCCGCATCGAGGGCATCGGCACCAACGTCGTCACCATCCACGGCGGCGCACCCCTCGGCAGCGCCACGCACGCCATCGGACCCGACCACATTGAAGTCGGTTCGTTCATCGGTCTCGCAGCGGTCACGCGCTCCGAACTGCGCATCGAGCGCGCGGGCGTCGAGCACCTGCGGTCCGTGCGCATGGGCTTTGACCGGCTGGGTATTCGCACCGTCGCTGACGGCGATGACCTAATCGTGCCAGCCGACCAATCGCTTGAGATTCAAAGTGACCTCGGCGGGCACGTGCCCAAGCTCGAAGATCAGCCATGGCCCGCCTTTCCCGCCGACGTGATGTCCATCGCCATCGTGGCCGCCACGCAGTGCTCGGGCATTATCCTCATGCACGAAAAAATGTTCGAGTCGCGCATGTTCTTTGTAGATAAGCTTGTGGGCATGGGCGCCCGCATTGTGTTGTGCGATCCACACCGCGCTCTCGTGGCCGGGCCCAGCGAACTGCGCGCCGCCACAGTGGAAAGCCCCGACATTCGCGCCGGTATGGCCATGCTCATTGCTGCGATGTGTGCGAAAGGGGAGAGCACGATCAACAACGTCGGGCAGATCGACCGCGGCTACGAACGCATCGATGAACGGCTCAATGCCTTGGGCGCCAATATCCGGCGCGTCGAGGCCCCGAGTCGTTGATGGGGGTGGCACCACTCGCGCCGCGCGATCACATCCCGGAGTTGGAGTCGCTCGGCGTCACCGCGTTTACCACCACGCGTGCCGCCGGCGACTTTGTGCTTGCTGAACCAACGCCTGCAGCGGACTGCGTCGCGCGCTGGGAGTCGCTGGCGGCATCACTCGAGCCGGCGGCCACACGACTCGCGAGTGCCAAGCAGGTGCATGGCACCGACGTGCTACTGCACAGCCCTGACTGGCTCGGTTGGCGCCGTGCCAATGGGGCGGATGGTCATCTCACCACCGCCCGCGGCTCCGCGCTTGCCGTGACCATCGCGGATTGCGTCCCCGTCTTTCTGGCCCATCCGAGCGGCCCGATTGGACTGCTCCACGCCGGCTGGCGCGGCACAGCGGACCGCATCGTCCCTCGCGCGCTCACCCAGTTTGCGGGCGCCGGTGTGGACGTCACGCAGCTCCACGTGCACCTCGGGCCAGCGATCTGCGGTCGTTGTTACGAGGTGTCGCCGGATGTCTTTGAGCGCCTCACCGGCTGGACCACTATCCGGCATCGCCACGTGGACTTGCGGGCCTTGCTGGCGGAACAGGCCAAGGAACACGGCGTGGCACGCGTGACGGCGAGCCCGTATTGCACCCGCTGCGACAACGACCGCTACTTCTCGCACCGAGCCGGCGATGCCGGCCGCCAGGTGGCCGTCATCGCCCAATCGGAGATCGCGCCATAAGGCCGAGCGGGGGGTGAGGGGGCTTGCTCCACCGCCTCACCGCCAGTATCATTGTATGTCTGACCGACGAGTCTGGACGCCGGCCGATGTGGGGGAAGTTCTCCCCACATTTTTTTGTCTCTGTTCCTATCGGTGACGTAACGTGAAGCAAGCGCTGGAACCCATTGTGGTTGCTGAACTTGACGCACTGGGAATGGACCTCGTGGAATTCCGCGTCGGGGGTTCTCGGAGTCGTCCGGTTCTCGATATTCGCATTGACCGTCGTGATCTCGAGAAGGTACAGGTAGGCGACTGTGAACGGGCGTCACGCGCGATCGAAGCCAAGTTGGATGCGTCGCCGGGCTTGGTGGATAGCCGGTACGTGCTGGAAGTGTCGTCGCCTGGCATGGAGCGCCCCGTGCGCAACATCGCTGAGTGGCGTCGGTTTGTAGGACGACGGGCCAGCGTCAAGAGCCCGCGTTTTGCGTCGGTGGGCGGCCGTGTCGAAGTCGACATTGTCGCCGTAACGGGAACGGACGGGCACGAGCAGATCGTGGTGCGCGACCTCAAAGGAAACGAACATCAGCTGGCGTTGGCGGACGTGCAGGAAGCCCGCCTCGTCTTTCACTGGAAACCGTAGGAGTTCTGGATGGCCGGTTCAACCGAAATCCTCAACGCGATTCGTGAGCTTGCGAATCTCAAGCAGATCGAGCGCAGCGAGCTGCACGAGCTGTTGCAGGATGGTATCAATGCGGCCCTCGCCAAGAAGCACGGCGTGACCGTGAACGCGGAAGTCGACATCGACGAGCTCAAGGGCGATATCAAAATCGTCCTGCTCAAGACGGTCGTCGAAACGGTCGAGGACCCCGCGCGCGAAATCATTCTGGAAGAAGCGCGGTTCGAGGACCCCGACTATCAGCTCGGCGACGTGATGGAAATTCCCGTCGACTTCGCGGAGTTCGGTCGTTCCGCCGTGCAGGCCGCCAAGCAGCGCATCATTCAGCGCGTCCGTGAAGGCGAGCGCACCAAGATTCGCGACGAATTCACCTCGCGGCAGGGCGACCTGCTGTCCGGGGAAATTCAGCAGATCGAGCGTGGCAAGATCGTCATCATGCTCAATAAGTTCCGCGAAGCCGAAGCCATCATTCCGTATCGCGAGCAGAACCATCGCGAGGATTACAAGCAGGGCGAGCCCATTCGCGCCGTGCTCAAGAAGATCGAGGAAACGCCCAAGGGGCCGCGTCTCGTGCTGTCGCGCGCCGACCCGCTCTTTGTGAAGGCGCTCTTCAAGCTCGAAGTGCCGGAAATTCAGCAGGGCATTGTCGAAATCAAAGCCGCCTCGCGCGAAGTGGGCAGCCGCACCAAGATCGCCGTCGTCTCGCGTGATGAGTCGATTGATCCGGTGGGCGCGTGCGTCGGGCTCAAGGGCGCGCGTGTGCAGGCCGTCGTGCAGGAACTCGGCGGCGAGCGCATCGACATTGTGCCGTGGTCGGCTGACCCGGAGCGTTTTGCCAAGCTCGCGCTCGCGCCCGCCAAGGTGGCGCGCGTGTTCAGCGACGCCGCGACCAAAACCATTCAGGCCGTTGTCGACGAAGACCAGCTCTCGCTGGCCATCGGCCGCAACGGACAGAACGTGCGCCTCGCCTCGGAACTCACCGAGTGGAAGATCGACCTGTACTCGAGCCGCGAATGGCTCGAGCGCGGTGGCGATGTGCCGCTCTTTGCGCCGTTGCCGGACGAAGACGCGGCCGATGTGCAGCTCAGCGAAATCGAAGGACTCCCGCCCGCCACGGTGGCGGTGCTCGAGGCCGGCGGCTATCGCACGCTCAACGACATCATCGACCTCGAGCGCGAGGATTTCCTCAAGCTCCCCGGCATCGCGCCGGAAGAGGCTGATCGCATCATGAAGATGATTGACGAACTCACCGACGACGAAGCAGACGACGTGGCCGCTGAGACGCCCGCCGCGCCCGACGCGCCGCAGGGGTGATGAACGACGCCAGTTGGAAGCGCGTGCTGGGGCTCGTTGGGCTTGGCGTGCGCGGCCGACTGGCGGTGGTGGGTGTGGATCGGGTGAGGGAGGCAGCGGGCAAGGGGACGCTTCGGCTGGCCATTGTGGCCGGCGACGCATCATCCAACAGCCGCGACAAAGTCGTGCCGCTCCTCACGGCAAAGCGGGTCCCGATTGTAGACGGAGCCGCCGCAGTCGCGCTGGGTGGCGCGACGGGGCGGGAAACGACGGCGGTGGTTGGCATCGTCGACGTGCAGTTGGCGAAGGGCATTCGCGCCATCGTCGATGGCGCAAATGCGTGATCGCATAACGGAGGTAGTTTGAGCAAGCTTCGGGTTCATGAGTTGGCCGCCGAGTTCGGCATTGAGAGCGACGAAGTCATCGGGATGCTTCGTGCACTCGATGTCGTCGTTCGTAGCCATCTGACGCCACTGACCGACGACCAGACGGCACGCGTGCGTGCGCGCTGGGAGCGCGAGAAGCGCGTACGCAGCGCCAAGGCCGCAGAGCCGTCGGCGACGCCCGCGCGTCGTCGGCGCACCACCGCGGCCGTCGATGCGCCTTCCGCTGAGGCCGAGGCGCCCACCAAGCCCAAAAAACCGGCAGCTCGTAAAAAGGCCGAACCGGCCCCCGAGCCCACGCCTGAGCCAGAAGCGCCACGTCCGGCCTCCACGCGTCGCCGCAAGGCAGACGTCGTCGTGCCGGAACCTGTCGTCGAGGCGCCCGCGCCCGTCGTTGTGGCTCCTGTTGCGCCCGAAGCCAAGGCACCGGCCACGCCGCCGACCACAGCTGCGTCT
This sequence comes from Gemmatimonadota bacterium, assembly GCA_026387915.1. NCBI lineage: Bacteria > Pseudomonadati > Gemmatimonadota > Gemmatimonadota bacterium. Next base: position 234,986 of record JAPLKS010000009.1, on the reverse strand, counting down.
GCCGTTGAGGCCGTCGTTCCGCCAAAGGCCGCGCCGGTCGTCGAACCGCTGACTCCTGCCGCGCCGAAGGACGTTGCGCCGGTTGCCGTCGCACCTGTTGCGCCATCGGCTCCGGTTGCGCCGCCCGCTCCTGTTGCTCCGTCAGTTCCGTCGGCTCCTCCGGCTCCGCCGTCGGTGCCGTACTCGACGGGTTCGTCTGAGCCGTCCATGCCAAGCCGTCCGCGTCCTCGCCCGATCGTCCCTGGCGCGCCGCGTCAGCGTCCGGGTCAGGGTGGCGGTGGCAGTGGTTTGCCCTTCCCGCCGCGTCCCGTTGCCTCGGCGACGCCAGGGAGCGGCAGTGGTGGTGGCGTCTCGCGTCGTGATGACCGTCGCCCCACGGGCGGTGGCATGGGTGGACCGCCGATGGGAAGCGGTGCGCCGAGCTCTGGTCCGCGTCGCAAGAAGGGCAAGCGTGGGCAGGTCGATCAGGAAGCCGTGTCGGCCAACATCTCGCGCACCATGCGCCAGATGGGCGGACCGGTCGCCAAGCGTCGCGGCGGTCGCGATGACTCGGGGCGTGAAGAGCTCGAAGCGCAGCGCGCCGAGATGGCCGAGCGCGAGAAGAAACTTGTGCGCGTCAACGAGTTCATCACGGTCAATGAACTCGCCGACATTCTCAAGATTCCCGCCACGCAGATCGTCTCGTTCGCATTCAAGAGCTTGGGGCTGATGGTCACCATCAACCAGCGCCTTGACTTCGACCAGATCGAAATGATTTCCAGCGAGTTCGGCTTCAACGCCGAGCGCGAAGAAGATTACGCGGCCTCGCCAACAGAGGTCGTCAAGGACGCCGTCGAAGACCTCAAGTTCCGTCCGCCCATTGTCACCATCATGGGCCACGTGGATCACGGCAAGACGTCGCTCCTCGATTACGTCCGCAAGGCCAACGTCGTCGCCGGCGAAGCCGGTGGCATTACGCAGCACATCGGTGCCTACAACGTCACCGTCGCGGGCGAAAAGCAGATCACCTTCCTCGACACGCCGGGCCACGAAGCCTTCACGGCCATGCGTGCGCGCGGTGCGCAGGTGACGGACATCGTCGTGCTCGTCGTGGCGGCGGATGACTCGATCATGCCGCAGACCATCGAAGCCATTTCGCACGCCAAGAACGCCGGCGTGCCGATGATCGTTGCTATCAACAAGTGCGACCTGCCAGCGGCAAATCCGCTCAAGGTCAAGCAGGAACTCCTGAGCCACGGTGTCGTGCTCGAAGAGTTCGGCGGCCAAACGCTTCATCAGGAGATCTCGGCCAAGAAGGGAACGAACGTCAAGGAACTGCTCGAGCAGATTCTGCTCCAGGCCGAAATCCTCGATCTCAAGGCCAATCCCGATCGTCGCGCCACGGGCTCCGTGGTGGAAGCGCAGCTTGACGCCGGGAAGGGTCCGGTCGCGACCGTGCTCGTCCAGAACGGAACGCTGAAGGTCGGTGACGACTTCATTTGCGGACTCTTCTCCGGACGCGTGCGCGCACTGCTCGACGAGCGCGGCAAGATCGTCAAGAGCGCTGGACCGGCGATGCCGGTGCAGGTGCTCGGCATGACGGGAGTGCCGATGGCCGGCGATCAGTTCTTGGTGGTGGAAGATTCCATGGAAGCCCGCGAAATCGCGCAGCGTCGCGAGCGGCTCGACCGCGAAGCCAAGAGCCGTCGTACCGCCAAGGGGGCGGTGTCGCTCGAAGACTTTATGTCGCAGACCGGTGAGGGCGGCCAGAAGCGCACGCTCAAGCTTGTCATCAAGGCCGACCAAGGCGGCCCGGCGGAAGCACTCGCCGACGCGCTGCAACAGTTGTCGACGGCCGAAGTGCAAGTCGAGGTCATTCAGCGTGCGGTCGGCGCGGTCACCGAAGGCGATATTCTGCTCGCCAAGGCGTCCGGTGCCATCATCATCGGCTTCCACGTGCGCCCCGACACCAAGGCGCGTACGGCCGCTGAGCGCGAAGGCGTCGACATCAAGCTGTACAAGATCATTTACGAGGCCGTCGCCGATGTGCGTGCGGCGCTCGAAGGCATGCTGCGCCCGGATGAGAAGGAAGTCATCTACGGCGAAGCCGAAGTGCGCGAAGTGTTCAAGGTGTCCAAGATCGGCACCATTGCCGGTTCGTACGTGCGCAGCGGCGTGATCAACCGGCAGGGTCGTGTGCGCGTGATGCGCAACGGCGTCGAAGTGTACGACGGCACCATCGGATCGCTCCGTCGCTTCAAGGACGACGCCAAGGAAGTGAAGGACGGCTTCGAATGCGGTATCGGCATCGACAACTTCAATGACGTGAAGGTCGGTGACATGTTCGAGTGCTACCGCAAGGAATCGGTCGCTCGCACGCTCGACTCGCCGGGCAACTAGTGCCGCGCGATACGCGACGTCCCGACCGGGTCGCGGAGGCCGTACGCGAGGAAATCGCGGCGGCCTTGGCGGCTGGCGTGCGCGACCCGCGTGTGAAGGGGCTCGTCACTGTCACCGGGGTTGAGATGTCGCGCGACCTCGGATCGGCGATGGTGTTCGTGAGCGTGTATGGCACGGACGACGAAAAGACGACGACCATGGAAGGGTTACAGTCCGTGGCCTCGTCGCTGCGTGGCCCCGTGGGGCGCGCGCTCAAACTGCGACTGGCGCCGCACATCACGTTCAAGATGGACGACAGCATCGCGCGCGCGGCGCGCATCGAGACGCTCCTTGCCAGCGTCAAGCCCAAAGCCGACGAAACGCCCGAGTAAGGGCGCCGACGGCGTCCTGCTCGTCGACAAACCGGCGGGCGTCTCATCGCACGACGTGGTGAGCGTCGCACGACGTGCCCTCGGCGAAAAACGCATCGGCCACGGCGGCACACTCGACCCCTTCGCCACCGGCCTGCTCGTGCTGCTCGTGGGGCGTGCCACGCGATTGCTGCAGTACGTCAACGACGATCCCAAAGTGTACGAGGCCGTCGTGCGCTTCGGCGCCGAAACTGACACCGAAGATCTGCTCGGCGCCGTGACGCGCGAGGCACCGCTCCCCACACGCGACGCGTTGCTCGCCGCCGTGCCATCGCTCATTGGAGCGATCTCACAAGTGCCGCCGTCGTATTCCGCCAAGCGAATCAACGGTGAGCGCGCCTATGCCCTCGCGCGCGCCGGCATCGAGGTGAATCTCGCGCCCGTCACCGTGCAGATCCACGCGCTCTCGCTCTCGACGTTCGAGGAGCAGGAGGGTGGCGTCACGCAATGCGTGATGCGAGTGGAGTGTGGGGGCGGTACGTATGTGCGCTCGCTCGCGCGCGATCTCGCGCGGGCCGTGGGGAGTGCCGCGCATCTTACCGCGCTGCGTCGGCATCGGGCGGGGGTTTTTAGTTTGGCGCGCGCCATTCCGCTGGAACAGTTACAGGCCGGTGGCTCCACGAACCTCGCGCCCGCTGTGGACGCGCTCGAGGGGTATCCGCACCAGGCGTTGACCGCAGAAGAAGTCGTGAAGATCGGACGCGGCATCGATGTGCAAGCCCGTGTGGAAGGCCGTTACGCCGCGCTTCTCGACCCAGCCAGCGCCACGAGCGCGGGACAACTCGTGGCATTTGGCGAGCGCCGCACGTCCGAGCAAGGGGATCGCTTTCAGCCGCGCGTGGTGATGCGCGAACCGGCGGCGTAATGGATTGGCGCGCTGCGAGTGGCTTGCCGCCGAATATTCCCGGCACGGTGCTCACCATTGGCACCTTTGACGGGGTGCATCGCGGGCATCGGCTCGTGCTCGACTTGCTCGCCACGCGCGCGGCGGAAACTGGATTGCGCAGCGTCCTCGTGACGTTCGACTCGCATCCGCTCGAGATCGTGAACCCCGCGGCCGCGCCGATGCTCCTCACCACAGTCGAAGAAAAGAGTGAGGTGCTCGTGGAGAGCCGCCTCGATTACGCGGTGGTGTATCCGTTTACGCGCACACTCGCGGCCTACGACGCCACACAGTTTGTCGACGAAGTCCTCCTGCGCCGCCTTGGAATGCGCGAGCTGCTGGTCGGCTACGACCACGGCTTCGGACGCGGGCGCTCCGGTGACGCTGACGTCCTGCGCGAACTTGGTGCCTCGCGTGGCTTTCAAGTCACGGTGGTGCCGCCGGTGCAGGGGCGGGACGGCCGCCCCATCTCGTCCACGTCCATCCGTCGCGCCATCGCCGGAGGGGATCTCGCCCGCGCCACCGACGGCCTCGCCCGTCCATACGCCGTGAGCGGTTCGGTCACGCACGGCAAAGCGCGCGGACGGACCCTCGGCTTTCGCACGATCAACGTGGTGCGCGCCGCCGGGCGGAAACTGATGCCGCCAGAGGGGGTCTACGCCGTGCTGGTGCAGACCGGCACCGGCTCCCACGAGGGCATGGTGAACCTCGGACCACGCCCCACCTTCGACGACCCGGTGCCGATCCTCGAAGCGCACCTCTTCGATACCGACGGCGATTGGTACGGTCAGCGCGTCAGGATCGACTTCGTGCGCCGACTGCGCGATGTGACTAAATTCGCCAATGCCGAGGCGTTGGTTCGGCAACTGGGGGTGGACGAGCAGATGGCCCGCTCGGCGCTCCGGCAGGCGCGGGTTGGGCTCTAGCCACAACCCTATGCCACGAGCCAACATCGGCTTGACCATCCCTGGTACGGGCGCTACTGTTTAAGGCTCTCACAAAACCTGTTCTCTCACCACCTTTCCGGCTTCGGAATGTCGAACCTGAAGTACCGGCTGCTCACGATCGCGGCGCTTATCGTCGCCTCCGGATGGGCGCTCTTCCCGCGCCAGACTATCGAACGCGTCAAGCGTGCCGATGGCTTTGGCTATGATACGGTCAAAAAAGTCCCGCTCAAGCTCGGACTCGATCTCCGTGGGGGTATGCACCTCGCCCTCGAGATCGACGAGTCGCGCGGCGCCGTCGCCAACAAGCCCGAAGCGCTCGATCGTGCGCTGAAGGTGGTCCGCACCCGTATCGACCAGTTCGGCGTGTCCGAGCCGGTTGTGCAGAAAGTGGGCACCGATCGCATTGTCGTGGAACTCCCCGGCATTGACGATCCGGCTCGTGCCACCGACGTCGTGCAGAAGGCGGCCTTCCTCCAGTTCCAGATTACCGACAAAACCGGCGCGCTCGAAAAAGTGGCGCCGCGTCTCGACGGTATCATCAAGGACAAGAAGCTCGCCAAGGCTGCCTCGCCTGATGTGCGCGGCGACAGCGCCAAAAAGGGGAGCGAAATCAAATCGCTCTTCGCTGGCGCGGCGGATTCTGCCAAGAAAAAGTCGGCGGCCGACACGGCCACGACGGCGGCCAACGGACCCTTCGCACGGCTCATTTCGCCGGCGCAGTATCCGGGCTTCTACTACGTTGCCACCACCGATCAGCCCGAGATCGAAGGCTATCTCGCGAACGCTGACATTCAGGCGGCGTTGCCTCCTGGCAAGGTGCTCAAGTGGGGCGTCGACACCGTGAGCGTTGGGAATCGCTGGTTGCGCCCGATCTTCATGCTCGACGCGCGCCCGATCATCACCGGCGAGTACCTCACCGATGCCAAGCCGAACTCGGTGCCGATCGAAGGCACGGTCGTGGAGTTCCAGCTGAACAACGAAGGTGGGCGCCGCTTCAAGAACGAAACCGGCAAGCACGTCAACGACTACATGGCCATTGTGCTCGACGACCGCGTGATGAGCGCGCCCGTCATCAAGAGCGCCATCGGGACGCGTGGTCAGATCACGATGGGTGGCGGCGACCTGCAGGCCGCGCAGGATCTCGCGCTCGTGTTGCGCGCCGGTGCGTTGCCAGCGCCGCTCAAGGTGGCTGAGGTCCGGCAGATTGGTGCCAGCCTCGGTCAAGACTCCATCAACAAGGGTATTCTCGCCGGCGTGATCGCCATCGGTCTCGTCGTCGTCATCATGCTCGTGTACTACCGCTTCTCCGGCATGCTCGCCGTGGTCGCGCTGGTGCTCTATGTGCTCTTCACGCTGGCCGCGCTCGCTGGATTCGGCGCGGTGCTCACGCTGCCGGGACTCGCCGGCTTTGTGCTCTCCATCGGTATAGCGGTGGACGCCAACGTGCTGATCTTTGAGCGTATTCGTGAAGAGTTGGTGCACGGGAAGGCCGTGCGCACCGCCATCGACGAAGGCTTCCGCCACGCGATGAGCGCCATCATCGACTCCAACGTTTCGACGGCACTCACCGCCGCCGTGCTGTATCAATACGGCACCGGCCCGGTGAAGGGCTTTGCCGTCACCCTCCTCGCCGGCATCGCGGCGTCGATGGTTTCTGCCATCTTCGTCGTCCGCACCTTCTTCCTCCTCTGGCTGAGCCGCAATCGCTCCGCCGAGACGCTGAGCATCTGATGCTGCGCATCCTCCACGACACCAAGTACGATTTCATCCGCTGGTGGAAGACGGCCGTGGTCCTCACGGTCGCGTTTATCGCCATCGGCCTGACGTCGCTCGCCATCAAGGGCGGATTCGATTACAGCATCGAGTTCACTGGCGGCACGCTCATGCAGTTGCAGTTCGACAAAGCGCCAGATATCTCGGCGCTCCGTAACGCGCTCGATGCCGGCGGCCTAAAGGGCGCCGAAATCCAGCAGTTCGGCGACGCTCGCACCTACACGGTTCGCGTGCAGAGTGACGCCAGCGACAAGGCCGTCGACGCCGCCTCGCGTACGGTGCAGGCGGTCGTCGAGTCCGTTGTCGGCAAGGGAGCCTTCAAGGTCGGACGCGGTGAAGTCGTCGGCCCGCGCGTGGGTGCCGAACTGCGTCGCGGCGCACTCATCGCCATCCTGTTCTCCTTCGGCATCACGCTGCTCTACCTGGCGTGGCGCTTCGAGTGGCGCTTCGGCGTGGCGGCGGTTGTCGCCACGGCGCACGATATTCTGACCACAATCGCTTTCATGAAGATCCTGCACCTCGAGATCTCCCTGACGGTCGTGGCCGCGCTGCTCACCGTGATTGGTTACTCGCTCAACGATACGATCATCATCTTCGATCGCGTGCGCGAAAACCTCCGCAAGAACCGCAAGGAAGCGCTGTACGACACGCTCAACCGCTCGGTCAACGAAACGCTACCGCGTTCCATTCTGACCCACGCGACCGTGTTCGCCTCTACGCTGGCGCTGCTCTTTTTCGCCGGCGAAGTCATTCGTCCGTTTGCGTGGGTGATGGCGTTCGGCGTCTTCACCGGCACGTTCAGCTCCATCTACGTCGCGTCGCCGATCCTCCTCTGGATCGAAAAGAAGTACCCCCGCGCGATCGAAGGGCGGAAGTAGCGTCCGTCGAGTTGTCTTGCCCGCTGCACGCAGCGGGCGGCAGAGTGGGGGAGTGGCCATCGCCATTCCCCCGCTTTTTTATTCCGAAACATCCCTATGCGCTTTATTGACTCGCACACCCACCTCGCCGACCCCGCCTTTGCCGACGACGCACCGGCGGTGATCGCTCGTGCCCGCGAGGCCGGCGCGGTCGCACTCGTGGCCATTGGCGAGTCGCTGGCGGCCGCGGAGCGCGCTCGGCTGATTGCCGACGCGCATCCCGGTTTTGTGCGCTTTACCGCCGGCGTTCACCCGCACGACGCCGCCGAGTTCGATGCGGCGCGCGACATCCCGCTCCTCCGCGCCTTGATCGATGCTGGCGCAGTCGCGGTTGGGGAATGCGGGCTCGACTACCACTACGATCACTCCCCGCGCCCGTACCAGCGGCGCGCTTTTGCCGAGCAACTGGCGCTCGCCAAAGACACCAACAGGCCCGTGGTCGTACATACGCGCGAGGCGGAAGACGACACCGTCGCCATGGTGCGCGAAGCCGGCGCCGCAGGCATTCGCGGGGTGCTGCATTGCTTCACCGGCTCCCACGCGCTGGCCTACGCGGGGCTTGAGGCCGGATGGTACATTTCCTTCAGCGGCATCGTGACGTTCAAGAAGTGGGCCGATGACGAACTGTTGCGTCTCGTCCCCAATGATCGACTGCTCGTGGAATCCGACGCGCCGTACCTCGCGCCCGTCCCCAATCGGGGCAAGCGCAACGAGCCCGCCTGGGTCGCCCACACAGTCGAACGCGTCGCCGCCGCCCGGGGCGCCGAGCCTTCCGAACTCGGCGATCTGGTTACCGCGAATGCCCAGCGGTTGTTCGGACTTCACGAAGCATAAAAAGGAATCCCGATGAGCGTGCGCTACCTCCACACCGCCGATGCCCCAGAAGCGATCGGCCCGTATTCGCAGGCCACTGTTGCCGGCGGCTTTCTGTTTACCGCCGGACAGATTGCACTCGATCCCGTCACGATGCAGGTCGCGGACGGTGACGTGAGCGCGCAGGCCGAGCAGGTGATGAAGAATCTCAGTGCCGTGCTGAGCAATGCCGGCGCGTCGTGGGGCGAAGTGGTGAAGACCACGATCTTCCTCGCCGACATGGCGGACTTCGCCAAGGTCAACGAGGTCTACGCCAAGCACCTCGGCAACTCGCGCCCCGCCCGTTCCACGGTGGCGGTGGCCGGTCTGCCGCGTGGCGTGCGTGTGGAGATTGAATGCGTCGCCAAAATCGGCTGAGCAGGCCGTGACGCCTGACGACACGGGATTGGCGGCAACGCGCGACGACGTGGTACGTCTCACGGAGTTCGCGCGGTGCGCCGGCTGTGCCGCCAAGATGGGGCCCGGCGACCTCTCGCGCGCGCTAGGTGCGCTCGAGCGGCGCACTGATCCGCGTATTCTCGTTGGGCGCGAGACGTTCGATGACGCCGGTATTTTTCAGCTGACGCCAGAGCTCGCACTGGTGCAGACGGTGGATTTCTTTGCGCCCATCGTGGACGACCCGTACGACTTTGGTCGCGTGGCGGCCACCAACGCGCTCTCCGATGTGTTCGCGATGGGAGGCGAGCCGATTACGGCGATGAATATCGTCGGCTTCCCCGTGGGGCAGCTGCCGCTCGAGGTGCTCACCGAGATGTTGCGCGGTGGGCAGGATGCGGTGCACGAGGCCGGCGCGTTCATTGTGGGCGGCCACACCATCACCGACGAAGAGCTGAAGTACGGGCTCTCGGTGACTGGTACCGTGCATCCGCAGCGCGTCCTCACCAATGCGGGCGCGAAGGCCGGCGATGTGTTGGTGCTCACGAAAGCCATTGGCACCGGATTACTCAGCACCGCCGCCAAACGTGGTCTCCTCGGCGCGGCAGAAAACGCGGCGCTCGTGAAGTCGATGACAACGCTCAACGCGACGGCAAGTCGCGCCGCCGTCGCGCTGGAGTTGCGTTGCGCCACCGACGTCACGGGTTTCGGTTTGCTTGGCCATGCGTCCCATATTGCTCGGGCGAGCAATGTGACGCTGCGCATCAACGCCGCCGAGGTGCCGTTGCTCCCCGGAACGCGCGAGGCATTGGCCGTGCGCGCGACCACCGGTGGTGGACAGCGCAACGCCGAATATTTGGAACCGCTGGTGGATTTCGGCGGTACCAGCGCCGACATGCAAGCGATTCTGGTTGATCCGCAAACGTCCGGCGGACTGCTCGTCGCCATTCCCGAAGCGCGCGTCGCGGAGTATCAGGCGCGCGTGGAAGGCGCGGTGGTGATTGGCGTCGTATTGCCGCGCGGTGATCGCGCCATCGAGGTGCGCTGAGTGCCGCGCCCGTGCAGGGGAGTGTATGAAGCCTGGTGGCTTCCTCGGTCTTCAAAACCGATGCGACCTGACGACGTCGGGTTGGGTGGGTTCGATTCCCATACGCTCCCGCCAGCGGGTTGGTTATCAGTCGGGTGAGTCTTAGGCGTCTTGCGCTTGCGCGCTGCGACTGGAGTCCCCAATTATGATTCAGTTCATCTAGCACCGTTTCCCCCCGCAGGGATTTTCCTGGCAGGTGTTCTATGACGGATCCGCTGCTCTCTCTGCATCTCGCCGGCAACGCTCGGTCCGTGCTACGGCCAGTGTTGATCGCCACGATGCTCGGGCTTGCCGTTGTGCTCGTCGCGGCGAGCCTGTTCAACACGGTGACGACCGTCGAGCTCATGGCGCCGAGTGCACTGCTCGTTGCGACCGCAGCCACCCTGTACCTTCTCGCGCGTGGACGAGTCGCGGTCGCAACCTATGTGATGATCGGCGCGCTGCTCGGGACCGCGGTGGTCGGCTGCCTTGAGTACGGCTCCATCCGCTCCGTCACCAGCCTCAGCTTCGTGAGTGCCGTCGTCGTGGCCGGCGTGTTTCTCCAACGTCGCGCCCTCATCGGGACGATACTGCTCACATCAGCGCTCGTCGGCGCGCTGGTCGCCGGCGAGGCCAATGGGCAAATCGCCGCCATGCGCCGCCCGATAGGCTGGATCAACTGGTTGGTGTTCAGCGTCGCGCTCATCCTCGTCGGGTTGGTCGTACATTACGCGCATACGGTTGCCCTCGAGGCGCACGAGCGCTTGCAGCGGGAACTCGAAGAGCGCATAACGGCCGAAGCGAACACGCGGCGCGCGGATGAGCGGCTCCAACTCGCGATGGCAGCCTCCCGCCAAGGGTGGTTTGATCTCGACATCCCCTCGGGAACGGTCGTGGCCAGCGATCAGTATGCTCGGCTCATTGGGAGCGATCCCGCACGGCAAGACATGACCCTCCAAACATGGATGGCGAACATCCATGCGGACGACCGGGCGGCCGTGCTCGCGGCCTTCCACGAGTGTCTCACCACAGGCGAGACGCGGCAGATGGACTACCGGCTGCGCACGCGCACGAGCCCGCCGGCGTGGATGTGGATCCGCTCCATCGCGCAGGTAGTCGAGTGGGATGAGCAGCACCGTCCACAGCGCATGACCGGCACGCACGCCGACCTGTCCGAGCAGATGCGCGCCAGCGAGGCCCTGCGCGAAAGTGAAGCAAAGTTCCGTGCCGTGGTGGACGTCACTCCCAGCGGGTTAATCATTCACGATGATGGGTGTTTGATTTACGCCAACGCCGCGGCCGCGCGCATTCTCGGCGCTGAGAGCCCCGACCAGCTGCTCGGGCGTTTCACGAAGGACTTCGTCCGCCCCGAGTCTTGGGCGATGGTGCAGGAGAGAATCCGGTCGGCGCAGGAATCCGGTCAACCAGCCCCGCCCGCCGAGTTCGTGTACGTCCGGCTCGACGGCACTCCAGTGGAAACGGAAAGTGTCGGCACGGCGATGACGGTTTCGGGCAAAACGCTCGTGGTGGTGCTCTTTCAGGACATCACCGAGCGAAAGCGAGTGAACGCCGCGCTACGCGAAAGCGAAACGCGCTACCGCTCGCTCTTCGAACAGTCTGGCGACCCTATCCTCCTGCTGGAGATCATACCAAACGGTCCCCCGATCATCCGGGACGCCAACCGCGCGGCGTTCTCCACGCACGGATATTCGCGCGAGGAACTCGTCGGCGCGCCCGTCACCATACTGGAACCTGATTTTTCGGCGGAGGCGCTCCAGCATCGGCAGCAACAAACACGCGCCGCCGGCTCGATGATCTTCGAAACGCGACACCGCCGCAAGGATGGTTCGGCCTTTGATGTAGAGGTGCGCGTCACCGAGTTCATGATGCACGGCACGCGCATGGCGATTAGCACCGAGCGCGACATCACAGAGCGCAAGGAGTCCGAGGCGCAACGGGCGTCCCTCGAAGCACAACTGCGGCAGGCACAGAAGCTGGAGTCGGTCGGGCGGCTAGCCGGTGGCGTGGCGCACGACTTCAACAACATGCTGGGCGTGATCATTTGGCTTCGCCGATCTCAGTACGCGACGGCTTGATCCGGGTCATCCAGTCCTGGCAGACCTCTCTGAAATCAGCGCCGCCGCGCAACGTTCGGCCGACCTCACGCGCCAACTTCTGACGTTCGCCCGTAAACAAGCGGTCGCGCCCGCGGTGCTGGACCTCAACGGTGAGGTGGCCCGGTCAAGTCGCATGCTCGAGCGACTCATCGGCGAGCACATTCAGCTCGAGTGGCATCCCGGCGACGGCCTGTGGCCTGTTTTTGCGGATGCCTCGCAGGTGGACCAGATCATTGCCAACCTCTGCGTGAACGCGAAGGATGCCATCGCCGATGTCGGCACCCTCCGCATCGCGACCGAGAACTGTGTGATCGACGACGAGTTCGCTGCCGCGCACGCGGATGCTGAGCCGGGAAGGTACGTCCGGCTATCGGTCAGCGACACGGGGCATGGCATGAGCAACGATGTCATGGCCCACATTTTCGAACCATTCTTCACCACCAAGGGGGTGGGAGAAGGCACAGGGCTCGGGCTCGCCACCGTGTACGGCGCCGTTCGGCAGAATCACGGGTTTATCACCGTCTCAAGTCGTGTGGGGCAAGGCAGTGTTTTTGAGATTCATTTGCCGCAGTACGAGGGCGCACGTAACGTCGAGTCCGTGGACCATGCGGACGTCGTGTCCGCGCGCGGCCATGAGACAATCCTTGTGGTGGAGGATGAAGCGAGCCTCTTGCGGCTCACGACGAGAGTGCTCGAGCATTCGGGCTACGCGGTACTCACCGCGAGCAGCCCGGCGACGGCGCTCGACCTAGCGAAGGCGCATGCGGGCGATATTCACCTGCTACTGACGGACGTGGTGATGCCCGGCATGAATGGCGGGAGACTCGCCAGCGCCGTACGCGCGCATCGCCCGAACATACAGTGGCTGTACATGTCGGGGTACGCTTCCGATGTGGTCGGTGACGGCGAGCCGTTCGATGACGCAACCCGCTTCATCGGCAAACCCTTTAGCACGGCTGCCTTGACCGCCAAGGTGCGGGAGGTGCTGGACCGCGTCTAGCGTGCGGAGCGACCGGTTGTCTCGCCACCGCGCAGGTCCGTCAGCGGGGGGCTCGACCGTCCCGCCACCACCGATGATAGATTGGGATTGGCGGTCAAGCACGAGGTTTATGGACTCTCAAGACGGCTGGTTCCTGAAATGAACGGTGTGTTCGATTCCGCTCCGCTCCCGCCAGCGGGTACGGTTCTCGTGAGTGGCAGGGTACCCGTGGCGTACCCGTTTGAAGCGCGTACGAGCCGCAGGGCTCGCGTCTTGGCGATCGCATTCCTCGCTTGCGTGGCCACCGCCAGCCCCGCTGAGCTTCCTGCTCAGCAGAAAGACACCGTTAAGGCCGCTCCCGCCACCACCAAGCCCCCGGCCGCTCCCTCGCCCTCACGCGCCCCCTCAGGAGCCCCTGAGGGCCCCTCGCGCGCCGGCACGGCCGCGTCGCCCTCTCGGTTTGTGGTCGGCGCCCCCATTACCCCCAAACGGGCCTTCCTCTACTCCCTGATGCTCCCAGGGCTCGGCGAGGCCTCGCTGCAGCGATACAAGACGGGGGCAGGGTTCTTCTTGGTGGAGGCGCTCGCGCTCTCCATGTACCACCGCTCCACTGAGGACCTGCGCATCGCCAATGCCTATCGCAGCGACTCGGCCGCCAGCACCTACGCCACCGATCCGAGCACCGGAGTCCCCACGCTCTCCGGTGGATTGCCGGTCGTGAGCACCCGCGTGAAGTCGGGCTTCACCGACGATCTCATCAAAGCGCGCAAACTACAGAAAGAAGACTGGTTCTTCGTCCTCGTCTTCAATCACCTGATCTCAGGCGCCGACGCATTTGTGGCGGCGCAACTGTTCGATCTCCCCGCCCACGTCTCACTCCGTGCCGTGCCGCAGCGCGGTGGCGGCGGCATCGGCGTGAACGTCGGGTTTCGCTAGGGGCGACGCGCGAGCGCGCTGCGCACCGTGACGGCGTCGCCGTCCAGTCCGCAGAGCTCCACCTGCGCATCGGTCACCCGCAGAAAGGTGGGCTCGTTCAAGAACGCTCCGGTATTGGCATACACGCTGCCGCCCGCGCCGCGCGCCAGCGCCGAGACGTGCGAGTGTCCAAACAGATACAGGTCGAGCGACGTCTCCGCGGCGAGCCGCGCCTCGGCCACTCGCACCAACCCAGCACCACCGTCGCGCGGACGCGTGTTGCGACTGGTGTGTGAGGTCATCATGGCCAGGCGCGTTGCAAAATCAGGATGCAACAGATGCTGAAACGCCCACACCGACCACGGATGCCGGAGCACGGAGCGCAGCTTCCGATACGGGGCATCTTCACGCTCGCGGAGCCCGTCCCCATGCTCAATGAGAGTGCGCCAGCCGGCAATCTCCCCGCGCCACGGGCCCACGTGATACGTCACCCCAATGTCGCGGGTGAGCACCTCGCCGCCCCAGCAATCGTGGTTCCCGGCAATCCACAGCACCGGCACCCCAGCATCCACGAGCGCCGCCAGCGCTCCCAAGACCCGAATGCCACAGCGTGGAATGACATGTTTCCACTCAAACCAGAACTCAAAGAGATCGCCGTTGATCACCACCGAGCCGGCCTCCGAGCGTGCGCGGTGCAACAACTGCACGAGCGCGCGCTCGTTTTCGGCGCTCGCCGCGCCTAGGTGCGCGTCGGCTATCACATAACAGGGGGTCGGCAGCATCCCCCAGAACCTAGTCGCCGCTCGTTATCTTTACCACAGACCCCCTAGCCTTGGGCCGCGATGCCGTCCACCAGCGAGTTGCGCGTTCGATACGCTGAAACAGACCAGATGGGGGTGGTGTATCACGCCAACTACCTCATCTGGTGCGAAATTGGCCGCACTGATCTCATCCGCAAACTCGGCATGAGCTACGCCGAGATGGAGCAGCAGGGTGTGATGCTCGCCGTCTCCGATGTGCAGCTGCGCCTGCACGCCAGCGCGCGATACGACGACCAGATTCGCGTCGAAACGCGCTTAGTCGGCGCCCAGTCGCGCGGCGTCACCTTTGCGTACGACATCACCCGACAGCCCGACAACACGCGTCTCGCGACCTGTCGCATTTCTCTTGTTTCGCTCAACGGCGACGGCCGAACGGCCGCCATGCCAGCGCCGGTGCGAGCCCTGCTCGGCGCCGCCGTCGAGCCTGACGCCGGAGCCGAGCGTTGACGCCACGCCATTGCCGTCCAACATTCACGACTATGCGACGTTTCACTCGGCTCGTATTCGCGGCCGCGCTCGTCTTCGCCGCCGCGAGCTGCCGCTTTCCGTACGGCTTCAGTGGCGGCGGTCTTCCGACGGAGATCCGCACCGTCGCCGTGTTGCCGTTCGATAACGAAACGGCGAGCGCCGACCTGCCGCGCGAAATCAGCGAAGGGCTACGGAAAAGCATGTCCTCGCGCCTCGGTCTGCGCGACGCCACCGAAAAAAACGCTGATGCCATCGTGCGCGGTGTGATCACCAAGTTCAGTATCGATGATCCCGTGGGATTCAGTGCGAACCCCAACGCCGCCACCAGCGCACGGCGCCGTCTCTCCATTTCGGTGGATGTCGAGATCTACGACCAGCACAAGCAACGCGTGCTCTGGAGCAAGAAGGGCGTGACGGCGCAGGGGGAATACCCCGAAAATGGCGAGGCCGCCGGCCGTAAGCAGGCCGTCGAGCGTCTCATCACCGAGATTATCGAGGGGGCACAGTCGCAGTGGTAGCGACGCGGCGGGGCGTAGCGAGACTCGGGTGCGTCGCGGCGCTGCTCTTCGTCGGCGCCGTGGCGTACTTCGCCGTCAATATCGGCCGGGTCGCGCTGGGCTACTATCGTTTTGAAGATCGTATGAAGCAGGAAGCACGGTTCGCTGCCAAGCGGACGGACGCCCAGATTCGCGATCGGCTCATAGCGTTTGTCGATTCGCTCGGCCTCCCAGAGGGTGCGCAGCATGTGCATGTGCGCCGAGTCGAACACGTGGTGTACATCTGGTCCGATTATTATTTGCACGTCGAGTTGCCGGGCTATGTGCGCGAATTGCGTCTCTCTCCTCAGGTCTCGGGGGCTTTTTGACCAACCGAACGCCAGCGCCCGATCCAACCCGCAAGGTTTTTTCTTGGGCGGCCGCGGCACAGTGGCGCGCCGACGCCGAGCGCAACGGCGAGCTCGTCGTCTTCACCAACGGCGTCTTTGACTTACTGCATCCTGGGCACATTGATGTGCTCCGCGGCGCGCGCGCAGAAGGGCATCGGCTCGTCGTCGGCCTCAATAGCGACGCCTCGGTACGTCGCCTCAACAAGGGGCCCGAGCGCCCCGTGCGCTCGCAGGACGAGCGCGCCTATGTACTCGCCGCGCTCGAGCTCGTGGACGCCGTCGTCATCTTTGACGAAGACACCCCGCTCGCGCTCGTCGAAACGCTCCAACCCGACGTCATCGTCAAGGGCGGCGACTATGCGCCCGACACCGTCGTCGGCGCCACCGTCGTGCGCGCGCGCGGCGGGCGTGTTGTCATCATCCCGATCACGCCGGGACATTCTACCACTGCAACCGTCGAGAAACTCCGTGGCTCCTGATCCTCGTCCGCGCGGCCGTGCGCCGCTCTCCCTGCGCCCTATCTCCATCGAGCGCAGCGCCGCGCCCTACGCGGAAGGGTCGTGCCTCATTGCCTTTGGCGACACGCGCGTGCTCTGCACCGCGAGCGTCGAAGACGGCGTCCCTGGATGGAAGAAGGGGAAGGGCGAAGGGTGGCTGACCGCTGAATACGCCATGCTCCCGCGCGCCACACACACACGCTCGCCGCGCGAACGCGCGCAGGTGGGGGGGCGCACGCAAGAAATCCAGCGGCTCATTGGCCGCAGCGTGCGCGCCATGCTCGATGATTTCAAATGGGGCGAGTTCACCGTCAAGCTCGACTGCGATGTGTTGCAGGCCGACGGCGGCACACGCACCGCCGCGATTACCGGCGCCGCCGTGGCTGTCGTGGATGCCTTTCAGTGGATGGTGACCACCGGCCGCATCAAGACGTCGCCGGTCAAACGCCGCGTGGCCGCGGTGAGCGTCGGCGTGATTGACGGCGAAGTGCGCACCGATCTCGAATACACCGAGGATGTGCGCGCCGACGTGGACATGAACGTCGTCATGAGCAGTGAAGGCCGTTTCGTAGAAGTGCAGGGGACCGGCGAGCACGGCACCTTTGGCCGCGACGAAATGGGCGCGCTGATCGACGCCGCCGTAAAAGCCATCGGCGAACTCGACGCCGCGCAGCGCCACGCACTCGGCGTGTGATCGGCGACACGCGCGCCGAACGCCACTGTGCAGCGATCGGTGAAATGTGGGTGAACCGTTAGTGAGCGGTTTTCGGCGCCCAATGATCGTCGCCACGCGCAGCGAGGGAAAGATGCGCGAGCTTGTGCCGCTTCTCGAAGCGGCGGGATACGAGCCGCGCTCGCTCAGCGACGTGGGGATAGACGAACAGGCGGATGAAGCGGCCATTGAAGCGTTCGACACCTTCGAAGAAAACGCGCGCGCCAAGGCGCACTACTTCGCCGCACGCGCCGGCGGCGCGTTGGTGCTCGCCGAGGATTCTGGGCTCGAGGTCCATGCGCTTGGCGGCGCGCCAGGCGTCCGCAGCAAGCGGTGGTCGATGGATGCCGCCGCGCACCGTGCCGCAGCAACGCACGATGCGATGCCTCAACAGGACGCGACGCGTGCCGTGCCGCTCTCGGGAGCGGCGCTCGATGCGGCCAACAACGAGGCGTTGCTCGCGGCGCTACGAGACGTTCACGACCGCAGCGCGCGGTACGTGTGCGTCGCTGTCGTGGTGGATGGCGACCAAGAATACGTCGCGCGCGGCGAAGTGGCGGGACACATCTCGGACACGGCGCGCGGTAACTATGGATTTGGTTACGATCCATTCTTCGAAAGCGTGGAGCTGGGCATGCGGTTCGGCGAGGCGACGGCTGCGCAGAAAGCCGGTGTGAGTCATCGCGGAAAGGCGGTGCGCGCGGTGCTCGCGCTGCTCGCGTCGGCGGCGCACGAGCCGAGCTGAGGCCGCACGTCCGGTGGAGTGAAGGCGGTCGTCGGTGATTGCGCGAACGGGAATGCGACGTTAGTTAGGGTGACTCACGAAACGCACCCTAACTGGTGGATCCATTCAAATGCACAGGCTTTCTCGTGTGAGCGCCGCGCTGCTTGTCGCCGTGGCCGCGCCGGCCGTCGCTCAGCAATCAGGAAAACCGGCGTCAAAGCCGGGTGTGGCTCCAGCCGTGAGCACTCCGGCGGTCGCTGCGCCTAGGGCGGCGGAGTTACTGAAACGTTTGCCCTGGCGATCCGTCGGCCCAGCGAATAACGCGGGTCGTATCTCGGTTGTCACGGGCGTGCCAGGGAATCCCCTCATCTATTTCGTCGCCGGCGCGAACGGTTCCATTATCAAGACCACCAACGGCGGCACGACTTTCACGCCGGTGTTCGACGATCAGTCCGCGGGCTCCATCGGTGCGATTGCCGTCGCCCCGAGCGACCCGAACGTGGTGTATGTGGGGACCGGTGAGGGAAATCCGCGCAACAATGCCTCGGTGGGTGACGGGATGTATAAGTCCGTCGACGGCGGTGAGCATTGGACCCATATCGGCCTCGAGAAGTCGGACAAGATCGCACGCATTGTGATCGATGGCCGCAATCCGAACATCGTCTTCGCATGCGCACTCGGCCGTGAATGGGGGCCGAGTGAGGAACGCGGCGTGTTCCGCACCTCGGACGGCGGTGCAACGTGGACCAAGGTGCTGTATGTCGATCCGCAGACGTCCTGCTCAGACCTCTCCGCGGATCCCAACAACAGCAACATCTTGTATGCGGGGATGTACACGTACCGCCGCTGGGCGTGGCACCTGGAGTCGGGAAGCGGAAATACCGCCGTCTATAAATCCGTGAATGGCGGTGCCACGTGGGAGCGCCTCTCCGGACCGGACAAGCTGCTCGGACTTCCGCGTACAGCGATGGACCGAATCGGTGTGGCGGTGGCGCCGAGCGATCCGAACATCGTCTACGTCATCAGCGAAACAAAGGACGAGGGCGAGCTCTGGCGCACCGATGACGCGGGGCAGTCGTGGCGCGTCGTGAATCGCGATCCGAACATCAATTTCCGGCCCTTCTACTACGCGGATATTCGCGTGGATCCCGTCAACCCGAATCGCATCTTCTCGCTGGCGGGCGGACTCTATTTCTCTGAGGACGGCGGCCGGAACTTTCGCACCATCGCCCGCGATGTGCATGGGGACCATCAGGCGATGTGGATCGATCCGGTGGATCCGCGCTATATCCTGAGCGGCAGCGACGGCGGGTGGCAGGTGAGTCGAGATGGCGGCAAGAACTGGGACGTGGTCAATACGTTCGCCTTCACGCAGTTCTACCACATCAACTACGACATGCAGGTGCCGTATCGGGTGTGCGGAGGATTGCAGGACAATGGCAACTGGTGTGGCCCCAGCAACTCACTGAGCGGGCAGGGCATTCGACCGGCCGACTGGCACACCGTGAGCGGCGGTGACGGGTTTTTCACCGTGCCCGTGATCGACAAACCCTGGATGGTGTTCAGCGACGCGCAGGGTGGGATGCTCAATATCACCGATACGCGAAGTGGTGTACAAAAAACGATCTACCCGTACCCCAATCGCGTCGGCTCGGTGGGCGACGCAATGATCGGGCATAAATATCGATTCAACTGGAACTCGCCGATTGCGCTGTCGCCGCAGAACTCCAACGTCGTGTATTTCGGCGGCAATGTCCTGTTTCGCTCGCGGAATCTCGGGCAGAGTTGGGATGTGATCTCCCCGGACCTCACGACCAACGACCCAAAGAAACAGCAGTCGTCCGGCGGTGAGATCGTGGTGGACAACACCGCCGCGGAGTTTCACTCGACGCTGCTCAGCATCGCCCCGAGTCCGGTTGATAGCAACGTGATCTGGACGGGGTCGGATGACGGGAATGTGCAGGTCACGCGGGACGGCGGGCGCACCTGGAGCAACGTGTTTGTGAACGTGCCAGGCCTCAAGCCCAATGCCTGGATCGCAACGGTCGAAGCGAGTCACTTCGATGCTGGCACGGCATACGTCACGGCCGATCACCATCAGGACGACGACTACGCGCCGTACGTCTACGCCACGTCCGACTTTGGCAAGACGTGGAAAAGTATCCGCGGCGATCTGCCGGATCGTGCGTGGTGGACCCACGTGGTGCGCGAGGATCCACGCAACCGGAACTTGCTCTATGTGGGAACGGAGGCTGGTGTGTGGGCCTCGTGGGATCGGGGGCTGCACTGGCAGTCGCTGCGCGGGAGCCTTCCCGTCGTACCGGTGCGCGATATGCAGATTCATCCACGCGACAATGATCTGCTGCTCGCCACGCACGGTCGTGGTCTGTACATCCTGGACGACCTCACGCCGCTGCAACAAATCACCGACGCGCAACGTGGCACTTCGGTGCTGTTTGACCTTCGTCCCGCCATCCGCTGGAACATGTGGAACCGCGACGGAAATCTCGGACAGCGACGGTGGGCCGGCGACAACCCGCCGAATGGGGCCATTATTTCCTATTACCTGAATGAGCAGCCGGCCGCTGAGGTCAACGTCGAGATCGCTGACCAAAGCGGACGTGTGGTACGCAGGTTCCGGCGCGTCCCTGATGAAGCTGGTGTAAGCCGAATCACCTGGGACCTTCGGTATGACGCCGCCCCCGGAGTATCGGGCGGGCGTGGCGGTGGACGCGGCGCAACAGCCGCGGCGCCGACCGACACCTCGTTGCAGGGACTGCGCGAACGCCGCCGCGCGGCCGCCGCGCGCGACGGCGGCGCGGGTGAGGAGGAAAACTTCTTTGGCCCCTCGACCACAGCCGTGCTGCCTGGTCGATATGCCGTGACACTGGTGGTGGGCGGCCAGCGGCTCACGAAGTCGATTGACGTACGCAACGATCCGCGCGTCGAGATGGCGCCAGAGCAGGTGGCGCTGCAACACACCGTCGCACTGCAGGCGCAAGCGACGCAACAACGCATCGCCCGCGTGATCGGTGGGGTGGACGATCTTGTTCGCCAACTCGGAGCGCTGCAGGCGACAATGCGCGCGGCCCCGCGCGATAGCACCGTGGCCGCCGTACTTCTCGAGGCGGAAGGTACCCTGCGCGACCTGCGGCACTTCCGCGATTCCGTGCTAGCGCGTCCGCTGCCTGGGCTGGGTTACCGGCAGTATCCTCGACTCAGCGAGGAGGCGCAGACCATCAGCGGGATGGTGGCACGGCCACAGTGGCCGGTCACCGAGGGTGAGAAATTGCGCACGGGTGAACTCAAGACGGAAACGGACGAGGCGCAAACACGGCTCGACGCGCTCATCCGCACACGCATTGGCAAGATCAATGAACTGCTCAAGGGGTCGCAGCACGTGCTGACGCCCCAACCGCCGCGCATCGTGCCGTAGCGCGTCGCGCTACGCAACCAAGCCAGAAACGAAACGGGAGCGGCGCCAAGCGGCGTCGCTCCCGTTTCCTGTTTTGCATGTCAGCAGCCGGGCGTCTTCCGTCGCGCCTCGGGGAGCTCCACCAGCCGCTTGAGTTCCTTGATCGGCTCCGGGCTGTCGTCCACTTGGAGCCGCAGGATCACGTCATTGTTCACCCACACACCGCAGCCCTTCTTCTTGTGGACAATGAGCAGCGCGGCGGATTGCATGCCGCGCTTGTCTCCACCAGCGCGCTGACCGCCTTCCAATGCCGCGACGAGCCGGTCCGCCAGTCGTCCGCCGGTTCGCTCGAACGCAGCGACCATGGAATCCACTACCGCCGAGCCAGCGAGGATGTTGCCCTGTGCGGTGCACGTATGCGGTGCAGCACATGATTTGTGCCCAGCCCAATCGGTCGCCTTCGGCCCCGTGTAAGCGAACAGCGTACCCTTGGCGTCGAGCACCGCGAACTGTCGTCCTTCCTTGCTCCAATCGGCCGGTCTCGGATCCGGATCTGCCGCCCACACGCGCCGCACCACCTGCTCGGCGCTGACTCCTTGCCGCAATAGGGCGAGGGCCTGCGGGCCGTAGCTCACATCAACGACCGCCTGTGTGGCCGCAATGCCCACGCCGGCCTCTGCCCACAGCACGCCGTTGCCAACAGAGAAAACTCGGGATTGTACCGCGCCCCCGATCTCGCCCGTCGCAGGATCCATCGCAAGGATCGAGAAGGTTCCGGTCGGCCAAGGAAGTGTGTCAGCATACACCACGCGTTTCGCGGGCTGTGCGCCAGCGGAAACGGTGAACAGGGCGATCGCGAGAAGCGATTTGAACGACATGCGGGAACTCCGGCACAGGAAGAGAGCAAAACCATCGTGGAAGAAATGAGCGAGTCACCCGCCCCATTGGAGCACGTCGCTGACGCCGGTGGGGAAGCGGATGCGCCTATTGTACGACGCATTCGGCGGCGCGGCCAGTCGTCGAGATTAGCGACGGCTGTTGCCTCGGCACGCGAGGGGCGCGAGGTTCTGCAGGCGACTCGCCTCGGATATTTCCACTCAGTAGGAGCACGCGATGCACTCGTTTCCGTTCCCGAAATCCATGACCGCCCCTGCGAGAGCACTCGTGCTGTTGGTGGCTATTGTCGCGGCTGGCACGAAGGCGAATGCCCAACCGCGTCCCCGTGTCACCGACGAAGTACGGCCATTCATTGCCGTGGACGCGCCGATGGTTGCCCTCACACATGTGCGGCTGATTGACGGGACGGGGGCCGCGATGAGCAACGACCAAACGATCGTCATCGACGGCACGCGCATCATCGCGGTTGGCCCCAGCACGACGACCGTGATTCCGGCGCAGGCGCAGATCCTCGATCGCCGTGGCTTCACGGTAGTGCCGGGCTTCGTCGGGCTGCACGAACACACGTATTTCGGCGGGGTACAGCGCCTCACCCAGATGAGCACGAGTGCGCCGCTGCTCTATTTGGCCTTCGGCGTAACGACCGCGATGACGGCGGGAAGTCAGTTGCCCTATCATGAACTCAGCATGCAGCGCGCGATAGATGCGGGGCGCACGCCTGGCCCGCGGCTCCTCATCGCAGGACCGTACCTCGACGGGCCGGACGCGCGGAATCCCATGACGCGCGCCCTCACATCCGACCTCGAGGCACAGCGCGTGGTCGGTTACTGGGCCGATGAGGGCGTCACGTGGGTAAAAGTGATGGGCAATATTTCGCGCGCCCGCATGGGAGCGGTCATCCGCGCCGCGCACGCGCGCGGTGTGCGCGTCACGGGGCACCTGTGTTCGGTGTCGTTTGCTGAGGCCGCCGAGCTGGGCATTGATGCGCTCCAGCACGGGTTTATTACGGCGAGCGAGTATGTGCCCGGCAAAAAAGAAGACGAATGCCCACCGGACAATATGCGCGTGCAAAGCAATGTCGATGTGGGAAGTGAGCCCGTGCAAGCGTCGATCCGCGCGCTCGCCCGTCGGGGCACGCCCGTGGTGTCCACCCTTGGCGTCTACGAGACCTTTGCGCCGTCACGATTTGTGATGGATACCGCTGCGCTCGCGATGCTCGCGCCGGACACGCGTCGCGAAGTGGAAGAGGCGAATGCGCGGTTGGGAAGCGCCGGCGGCTTGACCGTATCATCGCTGCTCCTCCAACGCATGATGCGTTGGGAACGCGACTTTGTGGCGGCGGGAGGTTTGCTCGGTGCTGGCTGCGACCCGTGGGGCACAGGCTACCTCCCGGGCTTTGGCGATGTTCGCAACTTCGAAATGTTTCGAGAGGCCGGCTTCAGCCCAGAGACGGCCATTCAGATTATGACCTACAACGGCGCCCGCATTCTCGGAATGGAGCGTGAGGTCGGTGCCGTGACGGTCGGGCGACAGGCCGATCTCGTGCTCGTGCGCGGGAATCCTGCTCTCTCGGCGCGCGACCTCTATCAGGTGGAGTTGGTGTTCCGTGCCGGCGTGGGATACGACTCCCAAAAACTTCGCGCGGCAGCGCGCGGACTCGTGGGGCTTCGGTAGCTCCCCCAACGTGCGGCCGCACGCCGCGTGGGCGACATCAGGGCACGAGCCACGGATTCGAGAACGCCGGATTGGTGAGGAAGGTGGAATCGGTCAGTGACCGCAGGAACGCAATCAGATCGGTGCGCTCCGCTGGGGACAGTGGGAATCCGCCCACAAGTGGGCTTTTGAATGGATTCGTGCTCCCGACGCCAGTGTGCGCGCCGACCGTGATCGTACGCCCGCCCGCCGCGTAGTGTGTAATCGCATCGTCGAGCGTGGCAACCGAACCGTCGTGCATGTACGGATACGTCACGTCGATATTGCGCAACGAGGGCACCTTGAATCGTCCCATATCTGACGGCAGGTGGGTCGTAGCGAAGAGTCCGGTGTTCGGCGATGGATATGTGCCAGCTCCGTCAATGTTGTAGAGCCCCGTGTTGAAGAACGACGGGTCGCCCAGCGTCGAGCCAACCCCACGAGCGGCGTTCGAGAACAGCGGCCCCGCATGACATTCTGAGCAGCGCAGTCGCGCACTAAAAAAGAGCGTCGAGCCGCGCTGTGCCGGCACCGACAGCGCGCTGGCGTCTCCCGCCACGAACCGGTCGTAGGGCGAGTTACCCGAGAAGAACGTCCGCTCAAACGACGCGATCGCGCGGGTGATGTTGTCCACGGTCACTGGATCGGACTCCGCAGGAAACGCAGCAGCGAATTGCGTCACGTAGAGCGGCACGCTGCGCAGGCGCTCAATCAGAACTGTTTCTTGTCCATGCAGCCCCATCTCGACCGGTGACTCGCCGAACATCGGAATCAACGCCTGCGCTTCGAGCCGCCGTGTCGTCAGGTCTGACCAACCGAGCACGGCCTGGTACATGACGTTGGCGAGCGCCATGCTGTTACGCGGATGCACGATGCCGGTCGACCCCAAGGGCAGATTGCGCGCATCCGCAAACGCCTTGGATTGGCGGTGGCACGACGAGCACGCCATCGACTGATTGCCGGAGAGCCGCGTATCGTAGAACAGGCGCCGGCCGAGCGCGACGCGCGCCTCCGACATCGGGTTGTCGGGCGGGATCAGTGGCGACGGAAACGACGTGGGTACCTCCCATCCCGAGCCACCGGTGGATCGCCGGGGCGAGCTGAAGAGGTCCGAGCAACTCACCGCGGTGAATGAGAGCATGAGAATCACCGTCCACGAGGCCGCGCCGATGCGCGAGCCACGTGAGGCCAGGTCAACTCTTGTGCGCGGATGCCGTGTCAGACCTGACAGCTCGGTTTCCGCTCTACGCAACGTCAAGCGCGCCATATGGGCCATATGGGATGAATGTGCTCGCGTATGCACAATATGCAACTCTGCGGAAAGGCGGAATTGCGGAGGAATTCTCTCCCTTCTTGACGTCAGGGTGATGTTCTCGTAATGTGTTGCTCTGATGTTACGGAGAAAAACATTTCCGTTCGTACGCTACCGACTACCGGAGGCCTGATGCATCTGCCCAAACGCCCCTACGCGAGCCGCTTGTTCGCTCGGGCGGCTCTCGCACTGCTCGCACTGTTCACCGTCGCGGGTTCAGCATCGGCGCAAGCCGGCGCGATGACCGGCGCCGTGGCCGGCACGATCCTCGATGCAGCGACCAAGCGACCGCTCAGCGCGGTCAAGCTGCAAATCGTCGGAGAACAGTACGGCGTCGGGAGTACCGACGAACGCGGTCGCTTTATGATCCGCGGTATTGCGCCGGGGCAGCGTGTGATGCGCGCGACCCGAATCGGCATGAATCCGATTTCGCAAACGTTGGCGATCCGCGCGGGCGACACAACGCGCGTGGATTTCCAAATGAGCGAGAGTGCGGTTGAACTGTCGCAGGTCGTGGTGACCGGCACCGGTGGTGCGGTCGAAAAACGGCAAGTCGGCGCCTCCATCGGAACGGTCGATGCGGCGGCGATGACCGACCAGATGGCAGTCAATGACGTCGGTCGTCTCCTCTCCGCTAAGGTCACTGGCCTTCGCGCGACGACGGTTGGCGGCGGTGTCGGCTCCGGCCAGGACATCCGCATTCGCGGCACCGCGTCGCTGTCGCTGAGTCAGCGTCCGGCGGTGTATATCGACGGTGTGCGCTCGGACACGCGCGCAACAGAATGGTTCGGCGGCGGCGCATGCTGCTCCTTCGGCGGCGGCGCTTCCACCGACCGACTCGGCGATCTCAACCCCAATGACATCGATCGCATCGAAATCCTGAAGGGCGCCGCGGCGGCGACTCTCTACGGATCTGAGGCGACCAATGGCGTCATCCAGATTTTCACGAAGCGCGGCCGCACGGGCGAACGTCCCACGGAATGGAACCTCAGCTTGGGAACCGGGTTCGGCGAACTGCGGCATAATATGCCGACGACGACCTTCCCACAGTTCGTCGGTACCGATGGCACGCGCGCGCTCGATGCGAATCAATCGCTGATCAAGAAGGGCCCGTACGAGGCATTGGATCTCAGTGCGTCGGGCGGCACGGTGCGCAGCACCTACTTCTCGTCCTTGCAGTTTTCCAAAGAAGTCGGCTCGATCCAGCCCAACGACCAGACGAAAGCCTCGCTGCGTCTCAACCTGTCGTTCACGCCGAACGACAAGTGGACCATCGAAACCAAGTCGGCCTACACCCGCAACCTGATCAATGAGATCCAGGCGGGTAACAACTGGACGGCCCTCCTCGGCAACGCCATCAATGGCAACCCGAGAACGGCCACTGCATCGCGCCCGTACGGCGAGGCGTGGGTGCCGGTGAAAGACATTGAGACGATGACCACGCAGTCCGACGTCGATCGCTGGTCGGGTAGCTTCACGGTCAGCCACGCGACGATGGTCGGCATGACCAATCGCGTCACGGTCGGCCTCGACGCGACCAACGATCACAAGAATCGTTTCTTCCCGTATGTCGGCGCCTTTGGACCGGCCGGCGTCACGAACGGCCAGAAGAATCTCGGCATTCGTAACTACAAGTCGTACACCGTCGACTACCTCGGCCAGTACACGTCCAAGCTGCCCTTTGGTATCGAGTCCAACCTGTCGTGGGGCAGTCAGGCCTTCTGGGACATCGAAAGCTTGCTGATTTCCGTCGGCAACACCTTCGCGGGTCCCGGTGTGAACTCGATCAGCTCTGCGGCGACGACCCAGGCGTCCGAGTCGTACACGGAGACCGTGAACATCGGCTTCCTCGCGCAGGATCGTTTTTCGTGGCGCGACCAGTTGTTCGTGACGCTCGGGCTGCGCATGGACGGCAACAGCGCCTTCGGCAAGAACTACGGCTACAAGAAGTATCCCAAGATGGACGTCTCGTACGACATGACCAGGGGCGGCTATCTCCCGACGTGGATCAGTTCGGCCCGCGTTCGTAGCGCCATCGGTCAGGCCGGCAAGATGCCGGGGCCGTTCGATTCGTTCACGAGCTATGCCTCAACGCCGGTCTTTACCTCCGGCATCGGCATTGTGCCGCTGAACCCGGGCAACGCGGATCTGCGTCCCGAGCGTTCCACCGAGACGGAGTTCGGGTTCGAGATGGGCTTCCTGCAGGATCGCATCGGCCTCGAAGCCACCGTGTACTCACAGGTGACGAGCGATGCCATCGTCCCCAAGTCCTTTCCGCCCTCGGCCGGCTTCACGACCGCGAGAAGCATCAACATCGGCGAAGTGCAGAACCATGGCTGGGAGGCGGCGGTTAACTATCGTGTCTACGCCACCGGCAAGGCCGAATGGACCACCGGTGTCAAGCTCGACGGAAACAAGAACAAGATTACGAACCTCGGTGGCGTAAAGCTCGGCAACAATAGCTTCCGTCTGAACTATCCGATTGGCGGCGTCTGGGATCGCGTCCCGACCGGATACTCTGTCGTAAGCACTGGCACGAGCCCGCTCGACAGTAAGCCGTGCCCGAGCTATGGCTGCCCGACCACCACACGCGGCGACACGGCGATCTATCTCGGGCCAGGACTCCCGACGTTCAACGCATCGTGGTCGAACCAAGTGCGGTATGGGGCGTTCACCTTCTCCATGCTGATGTCCATTGAAGACGGGGCGATTTTCAGCAACGGCGATCGCGCCTATCGTATTCGTCAGGGCGGGTCCGACGAATACTTGGGCGCCCTCGGCGCCGGCGGCACGAGAACCCTCAAGGCTGACTCCATCGCCCAGTGGGCGAGCATTCTGAACTATTACGACAGCCGGAATAGCGTGCGCCTGCGCGAGCTCTCCATGGCGTGGTCGGTGCCGGAGGCCTTCTCCACACGGCTCGGACTCGGCACGTCCACGATCACCTTGACGGGTCAGAACGTCTGGTGGTGGGATCACTGCAACTGCACCGATCCCAATACGAACTGGGCGGGTGCGAGTTCATTCGGGTTCGCGGGCGGCTTCCTCATGCAGCCCTCGCCCCGCTTGTTCCGTATGCAAATCAAGACGCGTTTCTAAATCCGCCCCACTCATCTCAACGAGAATAGACATGAGAATCCAGAACAAACGGGCCGGCGTCGGACGCGTAGCGCGTCATGCGATGATGCTGGCTGTGCTGGTCGTCGCTCCGGCCTGTAAGGGAATCCTAGATGTCCCAAATCCACAGGCGTTCGGCAACGATGCGCTCAATAACTCGGTGATCCTCAAGACCGTCACCGACGGCTCCGAAGGGTTGTTGCACCAGGCGCTTGATGACTACATCGTCGCCACGGAGTTGCTCGCCGATAATATGACGTCCACCTCCACGTGGATCGACTGGGAGGACATTGCGTTCGGACGTCTTCGCCACGACTGGGCGACCGCTGGCACTTTTTCGGGCACACAGGATCAACTCTTGCGCGCGCGCTTCGCCGCGCAGAGCGCAGCCGAACGTGTGCAACTGGTGCTAGGCACCGCGGCAAGCTCGAGTGCGCTTCGCGCACAGGTGCTCGCCGTAGATGCGATCGCCGACTTGCTGCTCGGAATGGGGTATTGCGAATCTCCGCTAGCGTCAGGGACGGCGCGTGCGCCCGACTCCGAAGTCTTCAAGCAGGCGGTCACCAAGTTCACCGCAGCGATCGCGGCGGCGCAGGCCATCAGTGGAGACGCGGCCGCCCGCACCAAATGGACGGCCGTCGGGTACGCCGGTCGCGCGCGCGCCAACTTGCTCGCCGGCAACTTCGCGGCGGCCGGAAGCGATGCGGCTCAAGTGCCAGCTGGATTTGTGTACAGCGCGATCTATGCGGAAGGCGCGGCGTCCACGCAGAGCTGGACTGGCAATCAGTTCAATCAGAACCGCAACCGCTCCGGCGGTCTGCGTGAGATGTATCAATCGCGTGTGCACGTGATCGATTCGACCTCGTCGTACGAGGCCTACCTCCGTGACTGGTCAGACCCCACGCGGGATGACCCGCGCATGGCGGTGATGCGTACGGCGAACCAACTCGGCGTGAATAACCGCATCCCGTACTATGGCATTACCAAGTACGCGAGCCGGTCCGCCCCGATTCGGATGTTCTCGAGTGTTGAGGCCATCCTGATTCAGGCGGAAGTGGCGATGCGTGCCTCGGACTTCACCACCGAAGCCAACCTCCTCAACGGTCTTCGCGCCCGGACCGGCGTTGCGCTCCCGCCGATGGCCGTGCCGGCTTCCGCTGCCGCTGGGCAAGCGGCGCTGCTCAACGAGCGGATGGCCGAACTGTTCGTGGAAGGGCATCGTTTGCAGGATCTCGACCGCTTCAATCTCACGGGCGCTCTCCTGGGCCCTGGGCGTGCGACCAAACTCCCGCTTTCGCGCACGGAAATTCTCGCGAATCCCAGCATGAAAGACGGCGGTGGGAGCTGCCCGAGGATTTCCTGATCCTTCGGCTTCATTGACGGTACGGGGCAGGCCGAGCGGTTCGGCCTGCCCCGTTCCTCTTTTCACACATAAAGAGGGGTGCTCCGCATGGGTGTTTGGCATCACCAGTTGATTGGTCCCGTAGTACCGGTAAGCCGGCGTGCGTTTGTGGCCGCGTGCGGCTCCGCGGGGCTCACGGCGCTCGTAGCCGCGTGTCGTGGTGGGAGTGGCGACATCACCCTGCCGGCCGGCAAAGGCACGGTCAGCGGGCAGGTGACGGACCTGCAAGGCAATCCCCAAGCGAACCTCGGCGCGCTCACCTTGATGTACGGCAGCGGGCACCACGTCGGCATGCGCGCCACGGCAGATGCGAATGGCCGCTTTTCATTCCCCGCGCTCTCTGCGGGGCGGTATCAAGTGCGCTTCGATGCGCCAGGGCTGGCGGCGATCCCGGATCCGTTCGAGAATCCCGTGCGATTCACCGTGACGGCAGGAACGGATACCTTCGTCCCCGTGAAGGTGCAACGAGGGAACTACACGCAAAATCTCGTCGAGATCTATATCGGCGACGGGTTCTTCCAAGAACAACCAGACGGAAAAGAAAACGGCGAAGTGGTCGTGAAAGTCGGCACGAATATTTGCTGGTACAACGTCGACGAGAAGGTACATACCGTCACCGGCGGCCCCTGGGGGGACACCGGCGACATGATCGAATCCGAAGCGTATTTCTGGACAGCAACCACGCCGGGGACGTTTGCATACCGGTGTAAGTACCACCAGCCACAGGAGCAAGGTGTGCTCCGAGTTTTACCGTGAGCGGACT
Source organism: Gemmatimonadota bacterium (assembly GCA_026387915.1). Lineage (NCBI taxonomy): Bacteria > Pseudomonadati > Gemmatimonadota > Gemmatimonadota bacterium. Next base: position 204,646 of record JAPLKS010000009.1, on the reverse strand, counting down.
CGCCCACGCGCAGCACGCGTCTTCACCATCAATACAGAGCGTCTGATGACTCGAAGTCTCGCCCACAACCGACGCGCGGCCAGTTGGGCGCACATCGGATTGGCACTGATCGCGGCGCTCCCAGCCCTGCTAGGCGCGCAGCAGACCATCGATCGGTGGCTCGTGCTGGGTCCGTCCCCAGTCGTCGCACCCTTCGGCGCGCGGAGCGATTCCGCCTTGCTCGACGCGACACGCCCCAACTTCTCCACGGCCTGGCCGGCCGCAGGAAACAGCTGGTCCTCGCCTCGTGGACCCGCGCTCTCGTGGGCGCCGGCAACGGGGACCGTCGGGGCAGGCGAGGGGCTGTTCGCCGCCGCCTACGTCAGCGTTGATCGGTGGACACGCATTGCATACACACTCACCGGTGGCGACGAATCATCTCGCCGACTCTGGATTGACGGTCGTCGCGCCGTCGGCGGCACCGCGAATCTCGCCACGGGAAAACACTTCGTACTCGTGCAGCGAATCGGTGCGGCCGCGACTGCCGCGCAGCCGCTGACCCTCACCATGACGCCAGCCGTGCAGGGGGGGGCGCTTTCCGTCAGCCTCGATCCACGGCACGCGCCAACCTTTCGTGAACTGCACAATGTCGTCGCGGTCGCCGACGTGCGCCTCGACGATGACGCGCGCTACGTCGCCGTCGTGTCGCGTTGGCAGGATGCCGAAGCGGACCGGGCCGCGAGCGCAATGGAAATTCGCGAGGTCAGCAACGGCCACCTGTTAGGCGAAGTCCGCAGTGGCAGTCCGCGCGATCCCGTCTGGTCGAAGCAAGGCCGACGCCTCGCCTTCCTCGTGGACGGTGATCGCGCCGACGCGGGTGGTGTGGACATCATGGCGTGGGATCCGGCCACCGGTGTCACAAAGCGCCTGCTGCGTGCTGAACCCGCACGTTCACTGGTGGGTTGGTCGGCAGACGGCGAGTGGCTGTACTACATCGGCACCGCCGCACCGGTGCAGCCCGACATGCCGAAGCCGGGTGAGGCACGACGCCTCACGGAAGTGTGGCAGCGCATGGACGACTCACCGCTCAAGCCGCATCTATTCGCCGTCAACGTGCGTCAAGGCACGCGCTTTACCGTGGTTGGCGATTCGTCGTTTGGCGTGTCAGGCGCCACGCTCTCGCCAGACGGGCGGCTGATTGCGTACGCGAGAAATGCGTACAGTAATGTGGAGCGCCCGTGGTTACACGCTGAAGTCTGGACGGTGGACGTTGCGACGCTCGTTGCGACGCGCGTACTCGACTTGACGAAAGAATCGTTCAGCGCGCCCGCAGCCATCGCGTGGTCTCCAGATTCCCGCGCCATCGCGTTCTGCGCCAGCACGAAAGAACTGCTGCGCACGGAGTCGCCCACCTTCTCGGTGTACGAAAGCGCACTCTTTGCCACGCGGCTCGATCGGCCGGCCCTTGTACATCTCAGCGACGCGTTCGTCCCCAACGTCGGGGGCGGGCTTGGCTGTTCACGCCTTCACTGGAACGCCAAGGATGGGCGTATCTATGTGCCCGTCGATGCCGGCGCGCGCACCGTGCCCGCGCGTACGCGCCGGGCGGTCACCTCAGCGCTCGAATCCACCACGCTCGAAGTCATGGCGGTGCCGGGTGATGTGGTGACTGGCGCTGACGTCGCCGCCGGCACCATGGTCCTGGCAATTGAAAATCCGTCATCCCCCGCGTCGGTCCACCGCATGGATCTCGCGACCGGCACGACGTCCGCGCTCGCGCAACCCAATGCGAATGCACTCGACGGCCTCGACATGCCCGCCGCAAAGAACTGGAGCTTCAAGAACACGCGTGGCGAGGATATTGAATCGTGGTACTGGCTCCCGCCAGGATTCGATTCCACCCGGACGTACCCGATGATCGTGCATTACTACGGCGGCACGCTGCCGATGAAAAAGAACTTCGAAGAACGCTTGATCTGGTTCGCCGCCAATGGATACGTGGTGCTCTTCATGAATCCAGCGGGCACGCCGGGCTACGGACAAAAGTTCGCGGACTATCACATCAATGACTGGGGTTTTCCCGCAGCCACGGACATCATCGAAGGCACCGAGCGATTCACCGCGACACACCGATATGTCGACGCGCAGCGCGTCGGGAACTTCGGCCATTCGTACGGTGGCTTCATGACCATGCACGTGCTGACGCGAACAAAAATCTTCCGGACCGGCATCGCGATTGCCGGCATCAGCAACATCGCGAATTATTGGGGTGCAGGCGCGTCAGGGTATAGCTACACCGATGGAACCTGTCCCGGCTGCTACCCCTGGAACCGCAAAGACGTGTATGTCGATCGCTCCCCGTTGTTTCAGGCCGACAAAATCACGGCGCCGATGCTCCTCATACACGGAACCGACGACTCCAACGTCGTCCCCACCGAATCAGAACAATTGTTCACGGCACTCCGAATGCTCGGACGCGAGGTCGAACTCGTGCGCGTGAAAGGTGAAAATCACGGAATCAACTCGCGCCCGAGCGTCGAATACCTGCGGGACGCAATGTTGCTCGAGTGGTTTGATAAACAACTCAAGGGGCAGCCAGAAGCGTGGGCGGCGCGATGGGCGCCCGCTCCCAAACGCTAATGATCGCCGTCCGTTTGCACACGTCTCCTGTCTGTTCACCATCTTCTTGGCACCACATCATGAACTCGGCGATTCGTTTTCGTCATGCCATACGGCAGCTCTCCTTCGCGCTCATCGCTGTTGTCGTCGCCGGTCCGCTCCGCGCACAAGTCGGGTCTACCGACTATGCGCGCGCGGAGTCGATGCTCGGGTGGAATGCCGCCGAGTTGGTGATAGATGACGCGGTCGTGCCGCACTGGACCGCCGTCGATCGCTTTTGGTACCGCAACCGCGGCATCAAAGGATATGAGTTTCTCGTCGTCGAGACCGCGACCGGTGCCAAACGGCCGCTCTTTGACAACGCACGTATCGCGGCCGAGCTCTCGCTGCGTGCAGACACTGCGCTGGATCCCACGAAGCTGCCGTTCCGCGATTTGTCGCTCTCGCCCGATGCGCGGTCCGTGCAGGTTGAGCTGTCCAAGCGAAAGTTCTGGACCTGTGACATCGTGGCCTACAAGTGCAGCGGCCCCGATTCCATTCCGTGGCGCCGCGTGAGCGAAGTCCGGTCGCCCGACGGAAAATGGGTGGCCTACCAACGCGCCGGTAATCTTTTCGTGCGCGCGGTCGGTGGCGGGGAGGAGACGGCGCTTACCACTGACGGCACCGAAGATTTCGGCTATGCCATCGCCAATGTGGGCTGTTGCCAACAAGTCACGAACGTTCGTCAGAAAACGGAACTGCGGCCCTACGTGCTCTGGTCGCCGGATTCCAAGCGACTCGTCACACATAAGTGGGATCAGCGCAACGTCCGACTGATGCATCTGCTTGAGGTGAAGTCTCCCGCCGCCGTGCTCCATAGCTACCGGTACGCATTGCCCGGCGATTCGGTCGTGCCAACATTCGAGTATCACATCTTCGACGTGGAGCGCCGCACCAACGTGCGCGTGAACACGCCACCAATCGACGCTGTCAATACCTCCTGCTGCTGGCTGAGTACCGATTCCGTGTGGAAGGATGTGCGATGGGGGGCAGGGGGGAGTGAACTCTTCTTTACCGTCGGAAAACGCGGCTTCCACGAACTGTCGCTCTTGTCGGCCGATGTTCGCACGGGCGCGGTGCGCACGGTACTCGCCGAGCGCGGAAAGACGTTCGTCGAAACAAACCAAAACTCCGGCGGTGTTCCGAACTGGCGCCCCATTGCGACCAATCGTGAGATCGTATGGTGGTCGGAGCGTGACGGGTGGGGTCACCTCTATCTCGTAGACGCGGCCACCGGAGCGATCAAAAATCGGATCACCAGCGGCGACTGGATGGTCAGCGATCTGCTCTGGATTGATGAAGCACAACGGTACGCGTACTTCACCGCCCGCGGTCGCGAGGCCGGGCGTGATCCGCTGCTCCGAATGCTGTACCGCGCACATCTCGACGGCTCAGGCGTAGAACTGCTCACGCCCGAGAACGCGGATCACGCGATTTCGCTCGCCCCAGACGGCAAGTCGCTCCTCGACGTGTATTCGCGTCCCGATTCCACCCCCGTATCGGTTCTGAGGCTCCCCACCGGCGCTGTCATCAAAGAGTTGCAGCGCGCCGACATCAGCCGTCTCGCCGCCACAGGCTGGACCATGCCCACTCCGTTTCGCGCCAAGGCACGGGACGGCCAAACTGAACTGCTCGGCTTGCTCTTTCGTCCATCGAAGATCGTGGCGGGACGGAAGTATCCCGTCATCGATTACATCTACCCCGGCCCGCAGATCGGCTCCACGGGTGGGCGGCAGTTCACGGTGCAGCCGGGTGGCGAGGCGCGTGCGCTCGCTGAACTCGGCTTCTATGTGGTGCAGGTTGACGCGATGGGTACGCCCGGGCGCTCCAAGGCCTTCCACGATGCCTATTATGGCAACATGGGGGACAACGGCATCCCCGATCAAATCGCGACCATCAAGCAACTCGCGGCGCGGTATCCGGAAATGGACCTCGACCACGTCGGCATCTTCGGTCACTCCGGCGGCGGGTTCTCGTCGACGGACGCGCTGCTCACCTATCCGGAGTTCTTTAAAGTCGCCGTGTCGAGCGCCGGCAACCACGATCAGCGGAGTTACGATTTTACGTGGGGCGAAAAATATCAGGGGCTGCTCAAGAAATTGTCGGATTCCACCGACTCCTTCGACTCGCAGTCCAATTGGCGCAAAGCGAAGAATCTCCGAGGGAAACTGCTCCTCGCCTACGGCACCCTCGATGACAACGTGCATCCCGTGGCCACCCAACTGGTGATCGATGAGCTCATCAAGGCCAATAAGGACTTTGATCTGTTGGTCATGCCGAACCGCAATCACGGATTCGCGGCGGAGCCCTACATGATTCGCAGAACGTGGGACTACTTCCTCCGGAACCTCGCCGGCGCTGTGCCGCCGGAGGGATACGTGATCAAGCCTCGCACCCCGTAAGTGGGGGACTCCGTCGGCGCGTGCGTGGCACGAGAGTATCGCGCGCGCCGACGGTTGACCCACGCCGCACTACCTACTAACATTCGCACTCGGTTCGCGGGGCGTAGCGTAGCCCGGTATCGCGCCTGCTTTGGGAGCAGGAGGTCGCCGGTTCGAATCCGGCCGCCCCGACTGACGCGAGACTGAGATTGGACGAAGGTGTGGTGACTCGTTTCCGACTAGGCGCCAGTAGCTCAGTTGGATAGAGCGGGAGCCTTCTAAGCTCCAGGTCGGGGGTTCGATTCCTCCCTGGCGCGCCTTGCGGTTCCGCGGTTGTAAATGTTCGAATGCGCGCCCTTAGCTCAACTGGCAGAGCAAGTGACTCTTAATCACTAGGTTGTAGGTTCGATTCCTACAGGGCGCATTGCGAAAATGCGCATGCCGCAACGATCGCCCCGACACCTCAAGTGTCGGGGCGATTTTGTTTGTAGTCCCCTCCGAATGAGCTACAGCCCACGAGCGGCAATAGGGCAAAGTGTCCCGCTCTTGACACCTTGTCCTACCGAAAGGACCGCAGTCGGGGCCAAATGTCCTAGTCAACGACACGGCGCAAGGGTGCTTCCCAATGAAACCAAGTCGTTCGTAGTTTGCGAAACTCTGGCACATGCCTTGCTGAAGTAACCAGAGAGTTTGGCCGATAATAGTTGGGATCGCCGAGATCCTCCCCCGCCTGTTTCTGGAGCACCGCACCCTGTGAGCCGCGTCGATATCTCCACCTCCAGATTCCAGATGGGCCGTGTGTTCAATCACGGTCCCGATGTGACGCGACTGGCGGTGCTCGCGGCTCTCGCGCTCGTTGTCTTGCAGGCGGCCTCGCTTTGGATGGTACGCGAGAGCTATTGGGCCTCCGCGAATCAATCCGAGATCGTCCGGCAAGTGCGTGAAATCGAAGCGTGGAGTCGCGTGCGCGTCGATGCGCTGGCACGGTACGTCGTGAGTGCAGACGAGGGGAAGCCGGCCATCGACAGTGCGAACCTGGGGCTGGCCGCGGAGCAGGATACACTCGCGATGCTGGCCGTGAGTGTACCGGAAATCCGCATCCGCCTTCGGGAACTGAAGTCCGCGTTCGGAGCCTACGAGCGGCATATTGTATCGCCCTCACTTGTTGGGCAGAGCGTGGTGGATACCGACGGGCGCTATGCCGCGGCGGTTCAGCACGCGCTGGATGAGGTAATGCACGAAGCGGAGCTGTCAGAAACGCACGACTTCGAGCGCTACCGGGCTGGCGCGATCCTGTTTGGCCTCGGGTCGTTGCTCCCGATCGGTATACTGCTCTTGCTCATGCGCCGGCTCGGCGTGCTCTCCGACAAGCAGGGCGAGCAAGTGTTGACGCAGCAAGCGTCGCTTGAACGTTCGGCGGGCGCGCGCCTAGAGCACGACCACGAAAAATCACGACTCGAGTCGATGCTTTCGCGCACTGCCGCGGAGCGCGACGTGTTCCGCAAGCAGTCGTCGGAGCACCAGATGCAGGCGGTCCGTGAGCGCGTGCTCTACGAGACGGCGGCAGCGGATTCCCCAGCGGCCATCGGCCTGTTCGACGCACGGCTCTGCTGCGTACGAGCGAACCCCGCGTTTGCCGCCTACTATGGCGTGATGTCTGCGGATCCGATCGGCCGTTCGGTCGAAGAATTGTTGCCGATGATCGGCGCCGAGCTGGCGCCGGCATTACGAAAGAAAGTGGAAGCGCCACTCTTTGGTGAAGCGATCGACCCGCGCCGCGGTTTTACGGTGCCGCTCGAGTTCAACGGTCGCCTGCACGAAGCGCGCTGCCATGTGTTGTTGAGCGAAGTCGGCGAACTGCGTGAGATTACCGTGGTGGTCGTGGAGAAGCACGCCAGCGTCGCCGCGCGCCGAGAGGGCGCTGACGGGCGTGCGGTCGGTGCAACCGGTGCGCCCGAGCCTCAGGCCGCGATCGCGATGATGCGCGCCCACGAGGCGTTTACCGTGGTGCGTGGCGGCATCGAGTTCCTCGAGGAAGAACCGGCTCGTCTTGCCCAGGGTTTGTAGGCGGTTACTGGTCGCGAAGATGCGTGCGGCTGGGGCTTGCATTCCAGTGCGCAACTAGGTAAGCTGAGATCCCCGCACGAAACTCCTCAGGATGTGCGGTGGTCACTCGCAGAAAGAGTAGTGCTGCGAGCGGGTCAGGGGCGAAAAAACTTTCGAAGAACAACTCGAAAAGCCCTTGACAGCCAGGTAACACTGGTGTATTCTTGGGGGCTGGCGCGGAAAGCGCCTCGATGTAGAGCTTTTTGAAAATTGAATGTGAGATCAAAAGGATGTGCGAGGCGATCTCTATGACCCGTGTCCTTTCAGGGGCACGGCGAGAGGTTAGACCTGAAAAATTTATTGTGATTCCGAATACCGCTGTCACGTTAGTGATAGCGTGACAGTGTTTGTTCGGAGAGCTAATCAAATCTTTGAATCATTGGAGAGTTTGATCCTGGCTCAGGACGAACGCTGGCGGCGTGCTTAACACATGCAAGTCACGGGGGCCCGTAGCAATACGGGCAACCGGCGAACGGGTGCGTAACACGTGAGCAATCTGCCGATCTCTGGGGGATAGCCGGCCCAACGGCCGGGTAATACCGCATACGATCATCGAGGGGATTCCCTTGGTGATGAAACCTCCGGGGGAGATCGAGGAGCTCGCGACCTATCAGCTAGTTGGCGGGGTAACGGCCCACCAAGGCATCGACGGGTAGCTGGTCTGAGAGGATGGCCAGCCACATTGGGACTGCGACACGGCCCAGACTCCTACGGGAGGCAGCAGTGGGGAATATTGCGCAATGGACGAAAGTCTGACGCAGCGACGCCGCGTGAGGGATGAAGCTTTTCGGAGTGTAAACCTCTGTTGCCCGGGACGAACATCCTCTTTCGAGAGGACTGACGGTACCGGGTGAGGAAGCACCGGCTAACTCTGTGCCAGCAGCCGCGGTAATACAGAGGGTGCGAGCGTTGTCCGGAATCACTGGGCGTAAAGGGCGCGTAGGTGGCTGGGTAAGCGTGCGGTGAAAGTTCGGGGCTCAACCCCGAATCGGCCGTGCGGACTGCCTAGCTCGAGCATAGTAGAGGCAGGTGGAATTCCGGGTGTAGCGGTGGAATGCGTAGAGATCCGGAAGAACACCGGTGGCGAAGGCGGCCTGCTGGGCTATTGCTGACACTGAGGCGCGACAGCGTGGGGAGCAAACAGGATTAGATACCCTGGTAGTCCACGCCGTAAACGATGGGCGCTAGGTGTGGGAGGTGTCGACTCCTCCCGTGCCGAAGCTAACGCATTAAGCGCCCCGCCTGGGGAGTACGGCCGCAAGGCTGAAACTCAAAGGAATTGACGGGGGCCCGCACAAGCGGTGGAGCATGTGGTTTAATTCGACGCAACGCGAAGAACCTTACCTGGGCTTGACATGCTGGAGAAAGCTCGCAGAAACGTGAGCCCCTCTTCGGAGCTCCAGCACAGATGCTGCATGGCTGTCGTCAGCTCGTGTCGTGAGCTGTCGGGTTAAGTCCCGCAACGAGCGCAACCCTCACCTCCAGTTACCAGCGGGTTATGCCGGGGACTCTGGAGGGACTGCCGGTGCCAAACCGGAGGAAGGTGGGGACGACGTCAAGTCATCATGGCTCTTACGTCCAGGGCTACACACGTGCTACAATGGCACGGACAGAGGGTCGCCAACTCGCGAGAGTGAGCCAATCCCCAAACCGTGCCTCAGTTCGGATTGTAGTCTGCAACTCGACTACATGAAGCTGGAATCGCTAGTAATCGTGGATCAGCTACGCCACGGTGAATACGTTCCCGGGCCTTGTACACACCGCCCGTCACGCCATGGAAGCTGTGAGCGCCCGAAGTCAGTGTCGGAACCCGCAAGGGACCAAGCTGCCTAAGGCGAGCGCAGTGACTGGGGCGAAGTCGTAACAAGGTAGCCGTAGGGGAACCTGCGGCTGGATCACCTCCTTAACGGAGCTGCGAGTAGGCCCATTGGTGGTAACACCGGTGCGGCACGAAAGCGCTACCGATTTTGTCGCTCGCCTCGTACATCCGATCTCACATTCAATTTTTTATAGCAGGCTGGCGGCCGCTCCCGAGTGGAGAGGCTGCGCAGGACTCAGCTATTTGACAACGGATGTGGGTAGTGATCGTGGGATAACGAATCACACAGTGACGCAATTTTGATCAGCAGTACCGATTAGATTGTTCACTCGTTGTAGATCGCGCGTGCTCTGCTTGAACCATTGTGGTCAAGCGAGCGAAAGCAAGTGGAGGATGCCTGGGCACACGAAGGCGACGAAGGCCGTGGTAAGCTGCGATAAGCTTGGGGGAGCGGCACACACGCTATGATCCCAAGATGGCCGAATGGGGCAACCCGGCCAGGAGCGATCCTGGTCACTCCGCAAGGAGAGCTAACCGAGGGAACTGAAACATCTAAGTACCTCGAGGAAAGAGAAATCAACCGAGATGCCCAAAGTAGCGGCGAGCGAACTGGGTAGAGCCCAAACCGAGGTCCTTGTGGCCGCGGGGTTGTAGGACCCACAGACGCGTAGCGAGAAGCCAGTCGAAGTCCCCTGGAACGGGGCGCCATAGACGGTGATAGCCCGGTAGGCGAAAGCGATGGACGCTGCGTAGTGGAGTTCCTGAGTAACGCCCGACTCGAGTAATCGGGCGTGAAGCTGGGGGGACCACCCTCCAAGGCTAAAGACTCTCGTGTGACCGATAGTGAACGAGTACCGTGAGGGAAAGGTGAAAAGCACCCCTGTGCGGGGAGTGAAATAGATCCTGAAACCACTTGCTTACAAGCGGTAGGAGGTTGGGCGTCACTTCGGTGGCGTCACGACTGACTGCGTGCCTTTTGCATTATGATCCGGCGAGTTACTACTCAGCAGCGAGGCTAAGCTGGTATCCAGCGGAGCCATAGCGAAAGCGAGTCCTGAAACGAGGGCGCGAAGTTGCTGGGTGTACGACCCGAAGCCAGGGCGATCTACCCATGAGCAGGGTGAAGCTGCGGTAACACGCAGTGGAGGCCCGAACCGGTGTGGGTTGAAAACCGCTCGGATGACTTGTGGGTAGGGGTGAAAGGCCAATCAAGCCTGGAGATAGCTGGTTCTCCCCGAAATCTATTGAGGTAGAGCCTCGAGGCGTGTATACAGGAGGTAGAGCGACTGGATGGGCGCGGGCCGGCGTAGCTGGTACCAAACTCAACCAAACTCCGAATACCTGATATATGGACCTCGGGAGGCAGTCGCTGAGCGATAATGTCCAGCGGCGAGAGGGAAAGAACCCAGAGCCACAGCTAAGGCCCCGAAGTGGCCGCTGAGTATAGCGAAGGATGTGTTCGTGCCGTGACAACTAGGAGGTTGGCTTAGAAGCAGCCATTCCTTTAAAGAGTGCGTAATAGCTCACTAGTCCAGCGTGAATGCGCCGAGAATGGTCGGGATTAAGCGGCCCGCCGAAGCTTGGCCTTCTGACTTTGTCAGAGGGGTAGGGGAGCGTTCTGCACTGCAACGAAGCGGCGGTGGAAACCAGCCGTGGAGCGTGTAGAAGTGAGGATGCCGGAATGAGTACGCGCAAATGCGGGTGAAAACCCCGCACACCGTAAGCCCAAGGATTCCTGCGCCATGGCAATCAGCGCAGGGTGAGGCGGACCCTAAGACGAGGCCCCAGAGGCGTAGTCGATGGACAGCCGGTAAATATTCCGGCCCCGTCTGCAATGTGTTAACAACTGCTAAGGGACCCAGAAACGAAATGCATGCGGCTTTGTGGATGGCCGTTCAAGGGTGTAGAGCAATCGAGACCTGAGTACGAGAGTGCGGGGCAACCCAAACTCAAGATGCGTGGAGTCGGCTGGCAAGAAAAGCTTAGTCAGGGAATGTTGCAGACGTCCGTACCGTAAACCGACACAGGTGGGCAAGGCGAGTAGCCTAAGGTGAACGAGTGAAACCGGGTCAAGGAACTCGGCATAATGATCCCGTAACTTCGGAAGAAGGGATGCCGTAGAGGGTGTAGCGTACAGCGAAGCTCTCTATGGTCGCAGATAATCGGCCCAAGCGACTGTTTAGCAAAAACACAGGTGTGTGCCAAGCCGCACAAGGCGCCGTATACACACTGACTCCTGCCCGGTGCCGGAAGGTTAAGGGGAGATGTTAGCCGCAAGGCGAAGCATTGAGCCGAAGCCCCGGTAAACGGCGGCCGTAACTATAACGGTCCTAAGGTAGCGAAATTCCTTGTCGGGTAAGTTCCGACCTGCACGAATGGAGTAACGACTTGGGCACTGTCTCGACCCGGTGCTCGGCGAAATTGCAGTCTCGGTGAGGATTCCGAGTCCCCGCGACAGGACAAAAAGACCCCATGCACCTTTACTGCAGCTTGCCATTGGACGTCGCACGTGACTGTGTAGCATAGGTGGGAGCCGTTGAGCCCCAGGCGCTAGCTTGGGGGGAGGCAACAGTGAAATACCACCCTGGCTCGTGTAACGTCCTCACCACGTACTAGCAAACCTAGGCTGGGACCGTGGCAGGTGGGCAGTTTGACTGGGGCGGTCGCCTCCGAAAGAGTAACGGAGGCGCGCGCAAGGTTCCCTCAGCGCGGTCGGTACTCGCGCTTTAGAGTGTAACGGCATAAGGGAGCCTGACGGTGAGACCGACGGGTCGAGCCGCCACGAAAGTGGGCCGTAGTGATCCGGTAGCCCGGTGTGGATCGGCTATCGCGCAACGGATAAAAGGTACGCTGGGGATAACAGGCTTATCGCGCCCGAGAGTTCACATCGACGGCGCGGTTTGGCACCTCGATGTCGGCTTATCACATCCTGGGGCTGGAGAAGGTCCCAAGGGTCCGGCTGTTCGCCGGTTAAAGTGGTACATGAGCTGGGTTCAGAACGTCGTGAGACAGTTCGGTCTGTATCCGTCGTGGGCGTTGGAAGATTGAGGGGCGCGGACTCTAGTACGAGAGGACCGAGTCGGACAGTCCGCTCGTGTCCCGGCTGCACCGCCAGGTGCACCGCCGGGTAGCGATGACTGGCACAGATAACCGCTGAAAGCATCTAAGTGGGAAGCTGTCCCCAAGATGAATCTTCCCTGGGAGCTTGACTCCCCTAAAGGGCCGTGGGAGACCACCACGTCGATAGGCCACACGTGGAAGGCGAGTAATCGCTTCCGAGCGCAGTGGTCCTAATCGCCCGTGCGGCTTGACTACTCCCCCTGTTTTTACAGGGGTGAATCACCAACCGCAGAGCATTCGCACGATCTCAAGTCCTGCCCTCCCGGGCAGGCACATGGATTCGAAACATCCTATGATCACTACCCATACTCCGCTGTCAGTTTGACAACGTTTTTACACAAAACGCTGGCGACTAGAGCGTAGGGGCCACACCCGTTCCCATTCCGAACACGGTCGTTAAGCCCTACAGCGCCGATGGTACTCCGATCGAGAGATCGCGGGAGAGTAGGCCGTCGCCGGCACCTCTTGAAGGCCCCAGCCCTTACCGGCTGGGGCCTTCTTTTTTTCCCACCACTCTGTTCCCATTTCGATCCGCACCACCTCAGCACCACCTCCGCTACTGCTCTGCTCGACCGGCCCGTTCCTACGCCGGCCTCCCAATCGTCCTTATTCGATGACTACGCGCGCGGGAATCGTCACTGTTGCCGGCCGGCCGAATGCCGGTAAATCGACGCTGCTCAACCGACTCGTCGGCACGCAGCTCGCCATTACCAGCCCAAAGCCCCAGTCCACGCGCGATCGCATCGTTGGCATCCTCTCCGACGACACCACGCAGATCGTCCTGCACGACACGCCAGGGCTCCTCCAGCCGGAGTACGCCCTCCATAAAGCCATGCAGGCGTCCGCGCTCCAGGCGCTCCAAGACGCCGACATCATTGTGCATGTGGTGGACGCGGGCAGTAAAATCGAATCACTCGCCGAGGCAGCCGGCTTTCCGCCTCATCGAACGCCAAAGGCGCCGGTGATTCTCGCTCTGAACAAAACCGACTCGCTCTCCAAGGGAAATCGCGCCGGGCTCGAGGCCGATTACCCGAGCGCCGAGTTCATCTCCGCGCTCACGGGCGACGGGATCCCAGACCTTCTCAGTCGTATCCGCGCGATGCTGCCGGTGCACCCGTTCTTCTACGACGCCGAAGATCTGAGCACCCAGCAAACCCGCTTCTTTGCCGCGGAGTTCATTCGCGAAACTGCGCTCGAGCAGCTCTCTGATGAAGTGCCGTACAGCATCGCGTGCGAAATTGAAGAGTTTCGGGAAACGCGCACGCCGGTATACATTCGAGCGGTTCTGCACGTAGAACGCGACAGTCAGAAGCGCATTCTGATTGGGTCGGGTGGGGCGCGTGTGAAATCGATCGGCAAGGAAGCTCGGCGCAAGATCGAGCAGCTCATTGGCGGTCAGGTCTACTTGGATCTCTGGGTGAAGGTGCTCCCGAACTGGCGACGCGATCACGCGGCGCTCCGGCGTTTGGGATACAAAGTTCCCGAAGGAGAATGACATGGCGCTTGCCTCGCCGTTGCTCGCGATTCTCGTCTGCCCCAAATGCAAAGGACCACTCGCGTATCGAGAAGCCGACTCGGCGCTCGACTGCCTGGCCTGTGCGTTGCGGTATCCGGTGCGCGACGACATCCCCGTGATGTTGATCGATGAGGCCAAGCCGCTCGCGTAGCATGTGCCGCTTGCTGCGCGCGCTCCTGGTGTGCGGCGGATTCGCTGCGCTCGGCGGCGCGCGCTCGGCGTTGGCGCAGGACGTCACCAAAGAAGGGGCGGCGTTCTTAGTGATGCCGGTGGGCGCTCGGGCTGTGGGCGTCGGGCAATCGGTGGTTGCCTCGGAGATTGGCGGCACGGGGATCTGGTGGAATCCGGCGTCCATCGCGCGGATACGACGTCCCGAACTCACGCTCGACTATTCGCAGACGTCGCTCGGGGTGCAGGGGATTGCGATCGCTGGCGTGTATCCGGCCGGCCTCGTGGGTGTGGTGGCGGTTGGCGCCTATCTCCTTGACCTCGGCGAACAAGAAGCGACCGATCTCTACGGCACGATTGGTACGATTCTCCCGCGCGACCTCGTGCTTGGCGCGTCGTATGCGGCCACGATTGGGCGCCGAGTGTCGGTAGGCGTTACCTATAAACTTGTGCAACAGCGCACCGACTGCACCGGGTCGTGCGGTAATCTGCCGCTCTACGTGGCGTCGACCAACGGCGTGGATGCGGGGCTGCAGGTGGCCGTGGATTCGGCGCGCCGGTTGGTGCTTGGCGCAGCGCTGCGCAACGTGGGGTTCAACCTGCAGGTGAACGACGTTCCGCAGGCGGATCCGCTTCCATTGCGGCTACACCTCGGGGCGCGTTATCTGGTGCCGTGGGTGGAGCGCCGAGTGCAGGGGGCCACGTTGGCTACGGTGGCGGAAGTGATGACGCACCCGGCCGACCGGAAAGTGCAGGTGCGAGCTGGAGGGGAATTCGCGTTGCAGAATAAATATTATCTGCGGGCGGGCTACGCGATGGGAAGTGGCGAACTAAGTGGTGCCTCGGTGGGGGTGGGGATTCGTCGCGCGGGGCTGGCGATGGATTTTGCTCAGTCCTTTGGCGACGGCACCACCGATCGACAGCGCTCGCCGACTTACCTGACACTGCGGTTCGGATTCTGATGTCCACGTTCACGCGCAGATCGGGCTGGTCGGGGGCGATCAGGTGCCTCGCGTTGCTGTGGAGCTGCGGCGCGCCGGCTCTCGGCGCGCAGTCCGCAAATGTGAGCCGAACCGCTACAGCGTCCGCGATTTCCTCCGCGACTTCGTCCGCTATTCCGACCGCAAGAGCAACAGCAGCGGATTCGCTGCTGAATGCTCGCGGGGCGGCGGATTCGTTGGCGACGGTGCGTGGGGCAGCGGCATTGCTGCGGCGTCCCTTTAATACATGGAACCTCGCCGATACGACGGATCGCCCGTCGAACGCATTGCCATCGATTCGCGCCAGGAGCGGATTTTTGGCACGGCGCGATACGTCGTGGTGGTTGCCGCTGGCATCGTTCGTAGTGCCCGGGAGCGGGCAGCTGTTGCTCGGGCAAAATCGCTTTGTGGCGTACTTTGCCGCCGAAGGCTACGCGCTCTTTGGGTATTTCAACGAACGGGCGGAGATGTTGCGCGAGCGCGATCGCTCGCAGGGGCTGGCACGTGATGTGGCGCGTGCGCTGTTCGAAGGCACGAAGCCCGTGGGCGCGTGGGCGTACTACGAGGAGATGGAGAAGTACGTCGAGAGCGGCGTCTACACGCGCCAGCCGGGTACCGTGCTTCCTGAAATCGACCCCGAGACGTACAACGGGTGGCTCTGGCAACAGATGCGGAACACGTACTGGAAGAATCCGAATGTAGAGCCTGACCATCTGTCGTCGGCGTACGCGAACTCCATTAATGAGTACAATCGTCGATCGATCAAGCCCGAGTTTCGGTGGTCGTGGCGCAACGCGCAGCTTGAGCAAGACATCTATCGGCGTGCAATTCGCAACAAGAACCAGGCGAACCGCGACGCGAATCTCAACCTGCGCTTGATGCTGGCCAACAGCATGCTGTCGATGCTCGACGCGTTTGTGACGCTCCGGGTATCAGGCCGTTTTGGGGCAGTGGGGGAGGAGAGCTATGTCACCGCCACGTTGCCCTGGGCGCCCTTTGGGCGTCCTTCTCCGAGATAGGCTGTCGCAAGTTCAAGCGGGACAGTCGTTTGACACGTTCCTGACGTACCGCGTATCTTGCGACTGACCCCTTCCCCCCAACGCATTGGCGCTAGCGACTGCGGTAATTCTTACGCCGGATGATCAGCCACTCCCCGAAATCGTGCGGAGTTGGCTGGACGCTCGGCGTTTGCAGTCTATTGTCCTGCGGACGGCGGATGAATTGATGTCGATTGCGTTCCGGAGTCGCCCGCGGCTGGTGCTGATTGATGCGCGCGGCGGGCCGATTGAGTCGTTGACCGCCTGCCGGCGCATCAAGTCTGATTCCTTCACGGGAATCGTGCCGGTGGTGGTCACCACGGTCAATGAGGACATTTCGTTTGCCGCGGCGTTTGATGCGGGGGCAGATGAGGTGTTTCGCGAGGGGGTGTCGCCGGCAGAAATGCTGTTGCGTCTCGACGCGTTGCTGCGGCGATCTGATCGCGACACCTTCGTGCATCCCTCCACGCGCCTGCCGGGTGCGATGGAGATTGAGTTGGACATTGCGCGGCGTCTAGAGGCGGATGAGTTCTTTGCCGTCTGCTACGCCGACTTGGATCACTTCAAGGAATACAACGACCGGTACAGCTATTACGACGGCGACCGGGTGATTCGGATTCTCTCGAAGATTCTGCACGATGTTGTAAAAGGCACCTGCGGCGAGGCTGGGTTCGTGGGTCACATTGGCGGCGACGATTTCCTCTTTGTGATGCCGGTGGATGAACTGCAGGAGACGTGCGCCGAGATTATCGGGACGTTCGATGCGCTGGTGCCCTTCCAGTATTCGGAACAGGATCGTCGCGCTGGGTATTATTTTGGTAAGGACCGTCGTGGCCAGCTGCACAAGGTGCCGCTGATGACGGTCTCCGTCGGCGTCGTGACCAACGAGCGGCGGAAGTTCACTCATGCGGCGCAAGTCAGCGAGTTGGCGACAGAAATGAAGAGTTACGCGAAGACGCTGCCCGGGTCGGTCTTTACGATTGATCGACGCAGCGATAACCACGACAACGAACTTCCGACGGTGCATACGTCGGCTGAGCAGCGTGCGGGGGATGGCTTGTGAACGTCACCTGTCCGGATTGTCGTTCTGTCTTTCGGGTTGACCCGGCCAAGGTGCCGATCGGCGGCGTTCGCGCGCGTTGCTCGGTGTGTGGTGGGGTGATTCCGGTGCATGAGCCCGACGCGGCGCTGGCTGGTGCGAGTGGCGCGCTGTCGGGTTCGGACTATTCGCGTGTCGCGGCTCCGGCCGCTCCTGCGGTTTCTGCGATTTCTTCGGCTCCGCCGGCGGCAGTGGGTGGGGGCGCGCGCTCGAGTGCGACCCTTTTGGCCTCGGCCTTCGGTTCGACCGCCGACGAGAGTGAGGCGGCTACTGAGGTGTTTGAGGAGGCCTCGCTTCCCAATCTGACCGCTCCAGCGTCACCGCCGGCACCGTCGTTTGCTCCTCCAGTCGCACGTGCGGCGATGGCCCCGCCTCCTCCGAGTGCGCCGGTCATACCGCCCCGGGCTCCGGTTCCGCCGCCGATGCCGCCGCCGATGCCTGGGGCAGCGACCGGTCCGCGTCCTATTTCGCCTTTGGGGGGCGCCACGCCCCCGAGGCCCATGAGCCCGCCATCGGGGCCGACGGCTTCGCCGCGTCCGACGACGGTACCAGGGATGCCCGCCGCGCCTCGTCCGGCCTTCGCGCCGCCCGCTCGTGGGCCGATGGTGCCCCCGATGGCCCCGCCGATGGCCCCGCCGATGGCCCCGCCGGTGAGGCCGCCAATGATGCCGGCGATGGCGGCTCCGTTGGTGCCCCCGATGACACCGCCGGCCGCACCAGCTGCGCCGTCAGTTGTGCCTTCGGTTCGCGCCTCTGAGGCACCCACGCCGCCGCAGTCGATGGCGCCGGTGCCGCCGGTGCCGCCGGTGCCGCCGGTGCCGCCGGTGCCGCCGGTGCCGCCGGTGACTCCAGTGCCGCCGCGTCCTTCGGGCGCGATCACGGAGGAGGGGACGGGGAAGCGTGTGATCAACCCGTTCCTTGCCAACGACCCGAATCAGCGGGCCAAGCGGCTCGCGAGGGCTCTGGTGAGCGATATGGTGACCTACCTGCCGCAGAAGCGGGAGGAGGGCATTCGGAACGGAACGCTGAAGCAGCTCTTCCGCGAGGAAATCAAGAAGAGCTACGAGGAATATGTGGATCAGGTCGGCAAGGAGTTCGCCGACACGACGACCCACTTTCAGGATGCCTTGAACGACGTGTTGGCGGGCGGGAAAAAGATGTTCTAACCCCGCCGCTGACGCGGGATTGCACTAGAGTCGGGTGCGCCACGCCGTTAGCTTTCTCTGTGTCCGCGAGCCGTTTCTCCGATTGGCGGAGAGCGGCTCGTTTTGCACCTCCTCGACCGA
This sequence comes from Gemmatimonadota bacterium, assembly GCA_026387915.1. Taxonomy (NCBI): domain Bacteria; kingdom Pseudomonadati; phylum Gemmatimonadota; species Gemmatimonadota bacterium. The sequence continues at coordinate 186,497 of JAPLKS010000009.1, read as the reverse complement.
CCCCGATGGCTGAATCTGATCGCACGAAATCGCTGAAGCTCGACCAGTCGAGACTCGCGGAGTTACGGAGGTTCCTTTGACCTCGACGGCAAGCGCGACGCGCTGACCCGTCTTGAGGCGGAGATGGCCGATGGCGGCTTCTGGGGGAATCAGGAGCACGCGAAGGAAGTGGTGTCGAAGGTCAAAGCCCTGAAGGTGTGGGTGGACCCATTCGACAAACTCTGGGGCCGTTCGCAAGCAGCGCTCGAGATGGACGCGTTGCTCGATGCGGATCCGGACCCCGATATGATCGCCGAAGTCGAGAGCGAAGTCGTGGCGATTCGGGACGAGGCGGACGCATTCAAACTGAAGTCGCTCCTGCAAGGGGCCGACGACTACCGCGATGCCCAGGTCGAAATTTCTGCCGGTGCCGGTGGCACCGAGGCGCAGGATTGGGCCCAAATGCTGATGCGCATGTACACGCGCTGGGCGGAGCGTCGCGGTATGACGGTGGAAATTCTCGACATGAGCGACGGCGAAGAAGCGGGCATCAAAGGCGCCGTGCTTGAGATCAAGGGGCTGTACGCGTACGGATTTTTGCACCCCGAAGCGGGCGTGCATCGTCTCGTGCGCATCTCACCGTTTGACTCGCAGGCGCGCCGTCACACGAGCTTTGCGTCGATCTTCGTGTATCCGGTGGTGGATAACGAAATCAACATTGAAATTCGCGACGAAGACGTGAAGATGGATGTGTTCCGCGCGTCGGGTGCGGGTGGGCAGCACGTGAATAAAACCAGTTCGGCCGTGCGCTTGACGCATATCCCGTCTGGCATCGTGGTGACCTGCCAGCAGGAGCGGAGCCAGGGTAAGAATCGCGCGACCGCTATGAAGCAGCTCAAGAACCGCCTCTACCAACAAGAAGTGGAAAAGCAGGCGGCCGTCAAAGCAAAGCTCGACGCCAATAAGCAGGACGTGAGTTTTGGTAGTCAGATTCGGAGTTACGTTTTTCAGCCGTACACGATGGTCAACGACCATCGCACGGAACTCAAAATCACCGACGTACAAAAAGTGATGGACGGGGCGATCGATCCGTTCATTGAGGCTTACCTCAAACAGCAGGGTTCGTGATGAGGACCGCGGCGTGACCGACAAGAGCCAAAAAGCCGAGAGCCAGAAAGCCGAGAGCGTCAAAGCCGAGAGCCAAGAAGCCGAGGGTCGAGACGACCTCAACTTCGTGATGCTCGCGCGTCGCGAGAAACTCGACGCGCTGGTGGCGCAGGGTGTGGAGCCGTTCGCCTACGGGTTTGAGCGCACGCACTTTGCGGCCGACGCGGTGGCGCTCCTCCCCGAGGGGAGTGAAGCGGAAGGTCCGGTGGTTCGCGTGGCGGGGCGTGTGGTGGCGTGGCGCGCCCACGGCAAGACGACGTTCGCGCACTTGGGCGATGGGAGTGGCCGCGTGCAGCTCTACTTCCGTAAGGACGGGCTCGGCGACGCAGTGTTTGCCTTGCTCGATCACTACGACCTCGGCGACATCATCGGTGTGAGCGGCCCGCTGTTCCGCACGCGGACTGGGGAAGTGACGGTACGTGTGGAGAGCGTGCAGATGTTGGCGAAGTCGCTCCGTCCGTTGCCGTTTGGCAAGGAAGAAGTGGTGGACGGCAAAACGGTGCGTCACTCGGCGTTTAGCGACGGCGAGATGCGCTCGCGTCAGCGCTATGCCGATCTCGCGGTGCATCCCGAAGTGCGCGCCCTGTTTCGGGCGCGCTCAAAGATGACCACGTCGATTCGCACCTTCCTTGACGGACGCGACTTTCTCGAGGTTGAGACGCCGGTGTTGCAGCCGTTGTACGGCGGGGCAGCGGCCAAGCCGTTTGTCACGCATCACAACGCGCTCGACATGCCATTGTTTTTGCGCATTGCCGACGAGCTGTACCTGAAGCGGCTGAGCGTTGGCGGGTTCGACCGCGTGTATGAGATCGGACACGACTTCCGGAACGAAGGGATTGATCGCACGCACAATCCCGAGTTCACGATGCTCGAGTTCTATCAGGCGTATGCGGACTACACCGACATGATGACGCTCGTCGAAGCGCTGCTCATCTCGGCGGCGGGCGCCGTGCGTGATGCGCTCGCGGGGAGCGATGTGAGCGATGCCATTCCGGCGCGCGACCAAGCGGTGCTGGCTGGTCCGTTCCCGCGCTTGGAGTGGTTGCCGTCGCTCTCGCAGGCGCTCGGAGTGCCGGATGTGACGGCCATGAGCGACGCGGAGCTGCGCAAAGCCGCCGAACGCATTGGCGTGCAGAATGTGGGCGGGTTGTCGCGTCCGAAGGTGATGGATGAGCTCTTTCAGTTCCATGTGGAGAGCAAGATCGATCGCCCGACCTTCGTGATTGACTATCCCAAGGAACTGTCGCCGTTGGCGAAGCCCAAGCGCGGGAATCCTGAACTCACGGAACGGTTTGAGTTGTTTGCGCGTGGCAAGGAGCTGGCGAACGCCTTCAGCGAGCTCAACGATCCGATCGACCAGCGAGCGCGCTTCGAAGCGCAGGCGCGCCTCAAGGCCGCCGGCGACGAAGAAGCCACGAATGTGGATGAGGATTATCTGCGCGCCATGGAATACGGCATGCCCCCAACGGGCGGCGTTGGCATTGGGCTCGACCGGTTGTTTATGTATCTCACGGACACGCAGCACATTCGTGACGCGATTCTCTTTCCGACCATGCGGCCGGAGTAATGCTTTCGCTCGAGCTGGCCATTGCGTGGCGCTATCTGCGCAGCCGGCGCGGCTCGCGGTTGTTGTCGTTTATTAGTGTCATTGCAATTGGCGGTATTGTTGTGGGCGTGAGTGCGTTGGTGGTGATTATTGGCGTGATGAATGGCCTGCAGACGGATTTGCGCGACAAGATTCTCGTGGGGAGCCCCGATGTGCGGGTGCTCACTTTTGGCGACGAACTGCGCGTGCCCGGCTGGCGGAAAGCGCTCGCCACCGTCGCGCAGCAACCGGGTGTCGTGGCGGTCGCCCCGTTTGTGTCCACGCAGGCGTTGGTGCGCGGCGCGAGCAGCTATCAGGAGGGCGCGTCGATCGGAGGCATTGAACCATCCGGCACGCGGTCGCAGGATGTGACGACCATCCGCGAGCACGCCATCATGGGCGACTTTCGATTCGAGACGAAAGACGGCAAGCGCCGCGGCGCGGTGGTGGGGAAACTACTCGCGAATCGCCTGAACGCGTTTCCTGGGACCAAGCTGACGTTGCTCTCGGCGGCCAATCTCCAGCCGAATGCCGTCACCGGCGGCTTTGTGCCGGCGTATTACGAGGTGGAAGTGACGGGCGTGTTCGAGACAGGGATGTATGAGTACGACAATTCATACATCTACCTTGATATGGCGATTGCCCAACAAATAGCCGGACTCGACACCGCGGTGACGGGACTCGAAGTGCGCACTGCTAATCGCGAGGCCGCGACGGCCGTGGGCGACACGATTGCCGCCGTGCTCGGCTTCCCGTACCACACCGTCACCTGGCGAGAACAAAACAGCGCGCTGTTTAGTGCGTTGCGCCTTGAGAAACTGGGGATGAGCGTCATTCTTTCGCTCATCATTATGGTGGCGGCGTTCAACGTCGTGAGTACACTCACGATGGTGGTGCGAGACAAAACGCGCGAGATCGGCATTTTGAAAACGATGGGGCTGCCGTCGCTCTCGGTGCGACGGATATTCCTTGTGCAGGGACTCGTGATTGGCATGGTCGGGACGGGGCTTGGGCTGTTGATCGGCGTGGTGACGAGTGTGGTGATTGATCGGTATCGCCTGATCGCGCTGGACCCGACCATCTACTTCATTGATCACCTTCCAGTGCATTTGCAGCTGTTCGACACGGCGCTGATTGGGATGCTCGGCGTTCTGGTCGCGGGGCTCGCCACGTTGTATCCGGCGGTGCAGGCCTCGCGGCTCTACCCGATTGAGGCGATCCGCAGCGAATGAGCGACGAGATGACGCTCCCGCCCGCACGCGCCGCGAACGATCACGTCGTGGACGCTCCGGCGGTGCCCGTGCTCGAGGCGCGCAACGTATTCAAGACGTTCCACGGCGGCGACGGTGCCGCGGTGCGGGTGCTGGAAGGCGCCAGCATTACCGTGCGTCGTGGCGAGATGGTCGCTATTATCGGCGCGAGCGGTGCGGGTAAGAGCACGTTGCTCCACGTGCTCGGTGCGCTCGAGCGGCCGACGAGCGGTGAGGTGTTGCTCAATGGCGAGCCTGTGGCCGCACTCTCGGACGAAGTGCTCGCGGAGCGGCGGAATCGCGGGGTGGGATTTGTGTTTCAGTTCCATCATCTGCTCAAGGAGTTTTCGGCCCTGGAGAATGTGATGATGCCGCTGCGCATCGCGGGGCGGCCTGATGCGGCGTCGCGGGCGCGTGCGGAGCAGTTACTCGAGCGGGTCGGGTTGTCGCATCGGCGCCATCATCGGCCGTCCGAACTGTCGGGCGGTGAACAGCAGCGCACGGCCGTGGCGCGGGCGCTGGCGATGCAACCGGGGTTGCTCCTCGCCGACGAGCCGTCGGGCAACTTGGACCATATGCACGCCGAGTCGCTGCACGACCTGTTTGCCGAACTGGCTCGGGAGCTCTCGCTCGGGCTGGTGGTGGTCACACATAACCGGGCGCTGGCGGCGCGAGCCGACCGTGTCCTGCTATTGGAAAGCGGTCACCTAGCCGATAATTCAAGCAACCAGGGTGCCGTCTGAATGCTTTGCGATCAATGCAAGGAACGCGATGCCGTGTTGAATCTCACGCAGATCGTGGAGAATGCGGTGACGCAGCTCCACCTGTGTGAGAAGTGTGCGGCTGAACGTGGAATCGAAACGACCGTTACGGCGCCGACGACGCCGCTCGGCGAGTTCCTGCAGGCCGCGCAACAGCAAGCGGCGCAGATGGCGGGAGATGCGGCGCGGTGCTCGTACTGCGGCACGTCACTCCGCGACTTCCGCGCGAGCGGGCGGCTGGGGTGCGCCCAGTGTTATGGCGCGTTCGAGCACAGCCTGCGCGATTTGTTGCGGCGGGTGCATGGCAGTTCGAAACATGTCGGCCGGCAGTACCGCGCGCCGTCGGACGAAGCCGTGGACCGGAATACCACGTTGACGGATCTCCGCACGCAGCTCCAGCATGCGATTCGGCAGGAAGAGTTTGAAACCGCGGCGACCTTGCGCGATCAAATCCGGACGCTCGAATGACGCTCGATCTTTCGCTGTTGCCTGAGGGCGGTATCCCGTGGCTCGCCGCGAGTGGGGAGCATGCGGACATCGTGTTGTCGTCGCGCATCCGGCTGGCGCGCAATGTGGCAGGCTATGCGTTCTCGCCGCGGTCGCGCGACGGCGAGCGGTTGCGCGTGCTGCAGCAGGTGCGCGATGCCGTGCCGAAGGTGAGCAGTCTCGCGCACAGCGTCCTCGTGCGGGTCGATGAACTGACGCTCACGGAACGTCAGGTGTTGCACGAGCGGCACCTGGTGAGCAAGGAGCTGGCCGGGTTGGACGCATCTGGAGAGCCGCGGAGCGGCGCGGCCGTCCTGGTGTCCGACGAAGCCGGGGTGATGGTCAACGAAGAAGACCATCTGCGGTTGCAAGTATTTCGGTCTGGTTTTGACCTCGGCGGCGCCTTTACGGCGGCGCAGCGCTTGGACCGTGAGCTCGGCGAGCAGGTCCCGTATGCGTTTCATGCCGAGTTCGGGTTTTTGACGTCGTGCCCGACGAATACGGGAACCGGAATGCGGGCGTCGGTATTAATCCACTTACCGGGTTTGGTGCTGACGCAGGAGATTGCGAAGGTGCTCCAGGGGCTCCAGCAGATGGGGCTGACGTACCGAGGGTTGTACGGGGAAGGGAGCGAGGTGGTGGGGAATTTCTTCCAGATCTCAAACCAGACGACGCTCGGGCGGGCGGAAGATGAGCTCACCGAGCACCTCTCCCACGTGGTGAAGCGTGTGATCGAGCAGGAGATGGAGGCACGGCGTGTTCTCCTGCGAGATGCTGGTTATATTATAGAGGACAAGCTCTGGCGCGCGTTCGGGACGCTGCGGCATGCCCGCAGTCTGCCGTCGGACGAAGCTATGAACCTGTTGAGTGGGTTACGGTTGGCGGTGGGGCTGCAACTGATGACGGGCCTCAGTGTATACACCCTCAACAAGCTCCTGATTTTGAGCCAGTCGGCGCATTTAGCCCACGAGGCGGGGCGTGCGCTGACGGAAAGCGAGACCAGTCTGGCACGGGCCAAGTACGTGCGAGAGGTGCTCGCCAACGAAGCGGGGTTGGCCGGCTGACGCCGCGCCTATCTCACCGACCGGGGACACGATGAGCGGCTATAACTTCACGGAACGGGTCCGGAAAGTTCTCTCGATGGCGCGCGAAGAAGCGGCGCGTCTTCACCACGAGTATGTCGGCACAGAGCACATTCTGCTCGGCCTCATTCGTGAGGGAGAGGGCGTTGCGGCTGCGGTTCTGCAAAATCTCAACGTCGACCTCGACGACATTCAGCAGAAAATCGAAGAGACCGTGAAGATGGGGAAGGCGGCGCAAGCCACCGGCCCGGATCTTCCGTATACGAGTCGTGCCAAGAAGGTGCTCGAACTCGCGATGGGCGAAGCGCGCGAGTTGAACCATAGCTACGTGGGTACCGAGCACTTGCTGCTCGGGCTGCTGCGCGAAGAGAAGGGGATTGCGGCACAGGTGCTCACGGATGCGGGCGTCAATCTCGACGCCGCGCGTTCCGAGACGTTGCGTCTGCTCGGCACGGCGGAGCCGCCGCAGGGTGGTACGACAGGTGCTGGGAGCACGGCGAGCCCGTCGGCGACGCCGACGCCCGCCAAGGGCGAGAAGAAGTCCAAGACCCCCGCGCTCGATCATTTCTGCCGCGACCTGACGCAACTGGCGACCGAGGGGCAGCTCGATCCGACGATCGGGCGCGCCAAGGAAATTGAGCGCGTGATGGAAGTGCTCACGCGCCGCAAGAAGAACAATCCCGTGTTGATTGGCGAGCCGGGGGTGGGCAAGACCGCGATTGTCGAAGGGCTCGCGCAACTCATCGCGAATGGCGACTGCCCAGACTCCCTGCGCGACAATCGGGTGCTCTCGCTCGACATGGCCGCGGTGATTGCCGGTACGAAGTATCGCGGACAGTTCGAAGAGCGGCTTAAGGCCGTCATGAATGAGATCGCGCAGAACAAGAACGTGGTGCTGTTCATTGACGAACTGCACACGTTGGTTGGCGCGGGCGCGGCCGAAGGGGCCATTGACGCGAGCAACATGCTCAAGCCCGCGCTCGCGCGCGGCGAGCTGCAGTGTGTGGGTGCCTCCACGCTCAACGAATACCGCAAGTACATCGAAAAAGACGGCGCCCTCGAGCGTCGCTTTCAGACGGTGGTCGTCGAGCCGCCGTCGATCGAAGAGACCGTTGAGATTCTCAAGGGGCTGCGCAAGAAGTACGAAGATCACCATCGCGTGACAATTCCCGACGAGACGTTGGCGATCGCGGCCAAGCTCTCGGAGCGCTACATCACCGATCGGTTCCTGCCGGACAAGGCTATCGACGTGATTGACGAGGCTGGCGCTCGCGCTCGCCTTGGCGCGCAGGTGCCGCCGCCGGAAGTCGCGGAACTCAAGGCGAAGCTCGACGCGGTGAACGCTGAAAAGGACGCCGCCGTGCGCGATCAGAACTTTGAACGTGCCGCCGCGTTGCGCGACAACGAACGCGAGCTCCAAGGCGATATCCGTACCCGTCAGGAAGAGTGGGAGAAGCGTCGGCAGTCGTTCCGCCCGGTGCTCGGCGAGGAAGAGATCGCGTTCATCGTCAGCCGGTGGACGGGGATTCCGGTGACGCGCCTGCAGGAAGCGGAAACGGCTCGCCTCCTCAACATGGAAGAGGTCATCCACAAGCAGGTTGTGGCGCAGGAAGATGCGATCAAGGCGATTGCGCGCTCGATTCGGCGGAGCCGTGCGGGGCTCAAGGACCCGTCGCGCCCGATTGGGTCGTTCATTTTCTGTGGCCCGACCGGCGTGGGCAAAACGGAACTGGCCCGCGCGCTGGCCAAATTCCTGTTTGCCGACTCGTCCGCGCTGATTCGCGTGGATATGAGCGAATACATGGAGAAGTTCTCGGTGAGCCGCCTCATTGGCGCCCCCCCGGGCTATGTCGGATACGAAGATTCGGGCGCCCTGACCAAGGCTGTGCGGCGGAAGCCGTATAGCGTGGTGCTGCTCGACGAAATCGAAAAGGCGCATCCGGACGTGTTCAATATCCTCCTGCAGGTGCTCGATGAAGGGCACCTCACGGACAACTACGGGCGCGTGATCGACTTTAAGAACACGGTCGTCATCATGACGTCTAACGTCGGCGCGAAGGACATTACCAAGAACCGCACCCTGGGCTTTGGCGCGGCGGACAAGCGCGGATCGTTCGACAAGATGGCGGAGAAGGTGAAGGAGGAGTTGCAGCACGTATTCAACCCCGAGTTCCTCAACCGCCTCGACGACGTGATTGTGTTCCATCCGCTCAGCGAGGAGCATATCAGCCAGATCGTGTCGATTATGCTGCTCGACGTGCAAAAGCGCCTGAAGGAGGAGGAACTGTCGCTCAAGATGTCGGACGCGGCGGTGGCCTTCCTGGCCAAGCACGGATACGACGAGAGTTATGGTGCCCGGCCGCTGAAGCGGGCCATTCAGAAGTGGATCGAGGACCCCCTCTCAGAGAAGATTTTGCTGGCCGAGTTCCAGCGCGGGGACGAGATCGAGGTGGACGTGGCCCCGGACGGGGAAAAGCTCGAATTCAGGACCCCGGCGAGTTCCCCGAAGGCGTAGGGCACTGGGGGGCCGGAACTTACGGGGCCGGAAGGGGTTACATCCCCTTTCGGCCCTCTTCCGTGTTATATTTTCAAGCTATGCAGAAACTCACGCTGGCTGCCCTCGCCATGGCGATGGTGGTTACACCGCTCGTTGCCCAAGAAGACGTTGTGGGTCGATGTGCCACCCCAGACTCGATTGCCGTGTCTGGGAATAAGCGCATCCCCGCCACGACGATTTTGTTGGACGCCGGGCTGAGCCCCAAGGTGCCGTTGAACGCACCGGCGGTGCAGCGTGCGATCAAGAATCTTTTTGCCGGTGGCCAGTTCGAGGCGAACATCGCCATTTCCTGTGCGGTGACGCCTGGTGCGACTGGAATGGCAGTGTATACGATCCAAGTCAACGAGCGCCCGATCCTCGACTTTGTCGACGTGACGGGCCCGAAGGCCGTGTCGATCGGTGATGTGCGCGGTGTGGTGGATCTCCTCATTGGCCGCGCCATCGATCCTTCGCAGGTTGCGCGCTCCGTGCAGCGCATTGACTCGATTTACCAGGGCGCCGGTTTTACGCTGGTGCGTATCCGGCCCGAGACCACGTTCGTCGCGGACAATCACGCGACGGTGATGTTCAAAGTGGACGAAGGCCGACGCCTCGCGATTTCCGGCATTCAGGTGCACGGCAACTCGGCAGTGCCGGCCAAGACCATCGCCAAGTCGATGAAAACCAAGCCCGAAGGTTTCTTTTTCTGGCAGGGTGGTCGCTTCGATCAGGAAGCCTATGCGCGAGATGTGGGCGACACCATTCCGTCGCTGTATTTCAACAAAGGCTACATCGATTTTCAGCTCCTCAAGGACACCATCATTGTGGACCGCGAGCGCGGAAAGGGGCTCGTCGATCTCACGTTGACGGAAGGCAAGCAGTACAAGGTTGGCTCGTTCGAGGTGACCGGTAGTAAGCGGTTCTCGAGCCAGGAAATTGGCCGGTTTTTCCCGTTCAACAACACGGCGCCCACGCTGCAGGAACGCGTGAAGGCGCTGGTGGCGCGTAAGTCGGCCGTGATGAACGTGTTTGACCAATCGGTGTGGGAAGACGCGACCTCCAAGGTGCGCCAGGCGTACGGCACCGAGGGCTACATCTACGCGCAGGTGCGCCCGATTGTCGACCGTCAGCACTCGGCGACGGGCGACGTGGTCAACCTCCGATGGGACGTGCAAGAAGGTTCGCCGGCGATCGTGAACCGCATCGAAATCATCGGCAACGATTACACGCACGAAAACTGCATTCGCGATCAAATGGTGATTATCCCCGGCGGCGTGTTCAATCAGGACGCGCTCATTCGGAGCTGGCGCAGCATTCAGAATCTCGGATTTTTTGAGACGCTGCCGCCTCCCGAGACGCGCCAAGCCAATGATCAGGGCGACGTGGATGTCATTTTTAAGGTCAAAGAGAAGCGCACCGGTAACGTGAACTTCGGCGCCTCGATGGGGCAGGGCACGGGGCTCGGTGGGTTCATTGGTCTTGATCAGCCCAATCTGTTCGGCAAGTGCAAGCGTGGATCGCTGAACTGGCAGTACGGCCGGTACATCAATGATTTCCAGCTGTCGTACACCGATCCGGCCATCAAGCAGTCGCTGATCTCGGGCACGCTCTCGGCGTATCGCTCGCAGTCGCGCTACACCATTGCGGACCTCGGGCAAACCACGCGGACCGGCGGTTCGTTGCGCTTCGCGTTCCCCTTTATGAAGTCCCGCTACGCCCGCGTTGGCGTGTCGTACGGCGCTGAGGCCATTCGCTATGGCACCGATGGCCTTCTTGGGTCGGTGACGACCAACCAGTGCGCTGGGTGTATTCGCTCGACGGTCGGCGTGGACATTTCGCGCGATACGCGCATTGAAATTCCGTTCCCCACCGACGGCATGCTGCAGAGCTTTAACGCGCAGTTCAACGGCGGCCCGCTCGGCGGCACTGCGTCGTTCCAGCGCTACACCACGGAGTTCAAGACCTACACCACGCTCGCGCGGTTCGGCGGTGACAAACCTGGCACGCAGCCGATCAAGCTGGTGGCGGGCATTTCGCAGCGGGCCGGCTTTGTGTTTGGAAATCCCGGACCGTTCTTCTCGTCGCAGTCGTTCTCGCTTGGCGGCGTGCAGTACGGCGAGCCGTTGCGTGGATATCCCGAGTTCTCGATTACCCCGTACGGATTCAACGGCGGGACGAGTACGACATCCGCGACGCGATTGTCGTTCGGCAACACCTTCTTCTCGGCGAATGCCGAAGTGGGTTTGCGGTTCAGCGAACAGTTCTACGCCAGCTTCTTCTATGACGCCGGCAACCTCTGGCTGCGTCCGCGGGACTTCAATCCCACGCGGCTCTTCCGGGGTGCAGGCATCGGCGCGTCGGTCATCTCGCCCCTGGGTCCGCTGGGACTCGACTGGGCGTATGGCTTCGACCGCGTTGACGCGAGTGGCAAACCCGATCCCAAGTGGCAGTTGCATTTCCGTCTCGGCCAGTTCTTCTACTAAACCGGAGCATCAATGTCTTTGTTCGTCCGGGCGCTCGGCGCCGTCTCGTTACTTACCCTTGTTGCTGCGCCGTTGGCCGCTCAGAGCGCCGCGCCCAAGTTCGCCTACGTGAACAGTTCGCAGATCATGGCGACCGCTCCTGGGCGTGCGCCGATTGATTCGCAGCTGCAGAAAGAAGTCACGGTGCTGCAGGACTCGGTCAAGAAGATGAACGATGAGCTCATGGCCAAGTACGCCGCGTTCCAGAAGTCGGGGCCGACGCTGACCGACAAGCAGAAGGAAGTGAAGGTCAAGGAACTGCAGGACGGCCAGGCCGCGATGCAGACCAAGCAGCAGGAGTTTGAGGAGCGCATGCAGCGCCGTCAGTCGGAGCTCGTGCAGCCGCTGCTCGACCAGATCAAGCTCGTGCTCGAAGATCTGCGCGTGGAGGGTGGCTACACGTTCATCTTTGACGTGGCGTCGGGTGGAGCCGGTATTGTGGCCGCGGACAAGAACCTCGACATCTCCGATCGGGTGAGCGCCAAGTTGCGCACGCTGCCGATTCCGACGATGGCGAAGGGAGACGGTAGCAAGCCGGCCGACAAGAAGCCGACCGTTGGCGCTCCGATGTCTGCGCCGACGGGCGTGAAGCCGCCGGCCGCTGGCGCGCCGCCGAAGAAGCCGGCCGGCGAGTAAGCCGCCCGGATCGCTCCGGTCTCGACGCGGTCCCCCACCGTATGACCACCGGGTCACCTCCTGTGCTGACCGCCGCGGCAATCGCCGAGGCGGTCAGTGGCACGTTGGTGGGTGACGCGCGGGCGGAAATTCATGCGGTGGCATCGCTGGACCGTGCGACCTCGAACGACCTGAGTTTCTTTGCGGCGGCCAAGTATGCGCCGTCGTTTGCGGCGTCGAATGCCGGGGTGGTGCTGGTATCGCCCGAACTCGCGGAACTCCCCGGGCAGTGTGCGGCGCGCGTGATCGTGGCCAATCCGCATGAGGCGATGCTTGCCATGTTGCCACGTCTGTATGCCGTGGCGGAGCATGCGCCGGGCGTGCATGCCACGGCGGTGATTTCGCCGTCGGCACGGTTGGGGACGGATGTGCGTGTGGACGCCTATGCCGTGATTGGGGACGATGTCGTGCTCGGCGACCGCGCGTGGATTGGGTCGCTCGTGGTGGTGGGGAACGGCGCTCGCATCGGTGCAGACACCCATCTGTATCCGCACGTGACGGTCTACGACCGCACGATCATTGGCGACCGCTCGGCCATTCACAGCGGCACGCGACTCGGCAGCGACGGGTTCGGCTATGTGTATCGCGAAGGCGTGCACCAGAAAATTCCGCACGTCGGCCGCTGCGTGATTGGGAATGACGTCGAGATTGGGGCGAACTGTTCGATCGATCGCGGCAGCATCGACGACACGGTCATTGGCGACGGGACGAAGTTCGATAATCTGGTGCACATTGCGCATAACGTCCGGATTGGACGTTTGTGTTTGATCATGGGGCAGGTGGGCGTGGCGGGAAGCACGCATATTGGGGACGGCGTCATCTTTGCTGGTCAGTCTGGTGTCGGCGGGCATTTGAAGGTTGGGTCGGGCGCGCGCCTTGCGGCGCAAGCTGGCGCGATTCGTGATGTGCCGGCCGGTGAGACGCTCAGCGGATTCCCGGCGCGTCCGCATCGCGAGTTCCTGCGAGCGCAGGCCGCACTGGGGCGACTCGCGGCGATGATCAAGCCGCTGGAACGCCTCCTCGGCAAGGAGCGCGAGTGACCGCGCGTCGGACGATCCGGCACGCCGTGACGCTCGAGGGCGTCGGTCTGCATTTAGGGCGTCCCTGTCGCTTGACCTTCGTGCCAGCAGAGACGGGGCGTGGCATTGTGTTTCGTCGCACCGATCTCGCTGGTGCACCGGAAACTCCCGCGCACGTGTCGCGCGCCATTCTGAGTGAGCGGCGCACGCAGCTCGGTGAGGGCGATGAGGGGCTCCACACGGTGGAGCACGCGTTGGCGGCGGTGGCTGGGTTGGGCATCGACGATATCATCATCGAAATGGATGCCGCCGAACCGCCGATTCTCGACGGCAGCGCGCTGCCATTTTTTGAGGCGCTCACGCGCGCTGAGATCGTAGAGCATGGTGGCACGGTGGAGGTCCTGCGGCTGCGCGAAACGATTCGCGTGGTGGATGGCGACTCCGTGTACGTGGCGCATCCTGCCGAGCAACTGGAACTCGACGTCAGTATCGAATTTCCCCATGCCCTTGTTGGCGCTCAGCGCGGACGGTGGGTGGTTACCGCGGATTCGTTCGCGAACGAATTGGCGGCGGCCCGTACCTTCGGCTTTATGCGTGAAGTTGAGATGCTACGCTCGCGCGGGCTGATTCAAGGTGCGTCCACGGACAATGCCGTGGTGCTCGACGACCACGGCGTGGTGGGCACGTCGTTACGCTGGCCGGACGAGTTTGTGCGTCACAAAGCACTCGACTGTGTGGGCGACCTCGCGCTGGCCGGCAAGCGGGTGCTGGCGCGCATTGTTGCGACCAAACCCAGTCATCGCGGTACTGTTACCCTTGTGCGCGAGCTCCTCGCGCACGCTCAACGGGAGGCGCAGGTGATCGGCATTGAAGAAATCATGAAGATCCTGCCCCATCGCTATCCGTTTTTGCTGGTCGACCGGATTCTCGAGGTCGAAGCGAACAAGCGGATCGTGGGGATCAAAAATGTCACCATCAATGAGCCGTTCTTTCAGGGGCACTTTCCTGGCCATCCCATTATGCCAGGCGTGCTGATTGTGGAAGCGATGGCGCAGGTCGGCGGGATGTTGCTGATGGGCACCGTTGAAGATCCCGACAGCAAGGTGGTGTACTTTATGTCGCTCGACAATGTGCGGTTCCGCCGTCCTGTGCGTCCTGGCGATCAGCTTCGGTTCGAGGTGGAGATGGTGCAATCGCGCGGGAAGGTCTGCCGGATTGCCGGGGTGGCGAAAGTAGATGGCGTCGTCGTCTGCGAGGCCGAAATGGCCGCCATGGTGCGCGACAAGTGAGCGCGAACATTCATCCGACGGCGCTCGTGGATGCGAGCGCGACGATCGCGGACGATGCCGTGGTTGGCCCGTGGGTTATTGTGGGCCCGAACTGCACCGTAGGCAGCGGCAGCGTGCTGCAGCCGCACTCCGTGCTTGAAGAGAACGTCACGATCGGCCAGCACGTGACTGTGGGAATCGGCACCGTGCTCGGCGGCAAGCCGCAGGATCTCAAGTGGCAGGGCGAGGAAACGTTTGTTGAGATCGGCAATCACACGACGATCCGCGAATATTCGACCATCAACCGGGCCACGTCGCAGTCGTGGAAGACCACGGTGGGCGAGCATTGCTACATCATGTCGTATGTGCATCTCGCGCACGACTGTCACGTGGGGAATCACGTGATCATGTCCAACGGTACGCAGTTGGCCGGACACGTGACCATTGACGATTGGGCGATCATTTCTGGATTGTGCGCGATTCACCAGTTTGCCAAAGTTGGACGCCATTCTTTCATTGGTGGTTGTTCACGCGTCGCGAAGGATGTGCCGCCGTTCGTGAAGGCCGTGGGCAATCCGATCAAACTGTATGGCTTGAACAGCGTCGGGCTGCAACGTCGCGGGTTCAGCGACGAGACGGTGTCCGAACTCAAAAAGGCCTATCGGATGTTTTTCCGGTCTGACCTCAATGTGAGTCAGGCGCTGGAGCAGGCGCGCCAGGAACTCAAGCCGTCTCCCGAAGTGCAGGACCTCATCAGCTTTATTGAGACGAGCGGCCGAGGCACCACGGTATGACCAAGACCTTCGCCGTGGGCGTGGCCGGCACGGGAAGCCTGGGGTTTCATCACGCGCGTATCCTGCGGGACGTGCCCGGTATGGTGATGAAGGGCTTTTACGATGCGAACGCCGAGCGAGCGGCGAAGGTGGCAGAGGAACTCGGACTCACGGCGTACCCAACGCTCGACGCGATGCTCGCGGAGGTTGACGCGGTTTCCGTGGTCGTCCCGACGCCGGCGCATCATGCGGTGGCGAAAGCGGCGATCTTGGCCGGCAAGCACGTGCTGATTGAGAAGCCGATCACGACCACGCTCGAGCAGGCGGACGAACTCGTGGCGCTCGCCAAGCAGCATGGAGTGCTGGTGCAGATCGGGCACATTGAGCGGTTCAACCGCGCGATCCGCGCCGCGTTGCCGTACGTCGATCAGCCGATGTTTCTCGACAGTGATCGTTTGGCGCCGTTTAGCCCGCGCGGATCGGACGTGGCGGTGGTGCTCGATCTGATGATTCACGACATCGATCTGCTCCTGACGCTGACCGGTGCGAAGGTGAAGGACATGTCGGCCACGGGAATTCCCGTACTGACGCCCTTCCCGGACATTGCGAACGCGCGCCTCACGTTTGAGAACGGGGCCGTGGCGACGATTACGGCGAGTCGCGTGTCGAAGGATCGCATGCGCAAGCTGCGCATCTTCCAGCGGAACGGCTATCTCTCGTTGGATCTTGGCGCTGGGACCGGTGAGTTGTATCGGTTGCGGTCGGATGTGGATTTGGTTGAGCTCGCGCGCACCGCGCAGCCGTTGGAAGCGTTTGTCGAGCGGGTGCCCCTTGAAGCGCCAGAGGGCGAGCCCCTTCGACTCGAGCTGGAGAGCTTCGCGGCGGCACTGCGCGGCGAGGCGCCGGTAGCGGTGACGGGCGAGGCCGGGCGCGAAGCGTTGGCCGTGGCGCTGCGCATCATGCGCGACATCGAACTGTCGCTCCCTGCCGCCGCCGCGTTGCGTGCGGGCGGACCCGCCCGTGCGTGAAATCCTGATTCTCGCGGGGGAAGCGTCGGGCGACCTGCACGGCGCGAAGCTCGCGGAACAGTTGCGCGTATTGCGGCCAGAGCTGACGCTCACCGGCACCGGTGGCACGCGCATGGCCGCGGCCGGTGTGGAACTGCTCGAGCAGGTAGAGGGGGTGGTGGGCTTTGTGGAGGTGCTCCGGCACATTCCCGCTCATTATCGGTTGCTCCAGAGGATAAAAGAGCGCCTCCGAGCGGGTCATGTTGCGCTCGTGATTCTGATTGATTATCCGGGCTTCAACATGCGTGTCGCGGCGGCGGCGCGTGACGCGGGCGTTCCTGTGCTGTATTACATCACGCCGCAGGTGTGGGCGTGGCGCGAGGGGCGACTCGCCACGATGGCGCGCGTGATCACCAAGGCCGCCGTCATCTTGCCGTTTGAGGAGGCGTTGCTCCGTCGCCACGGTGTGGATGCGACGTTTGTGGGACATCCGCTATTAGACCGCAGCGGGAATCTTCCGGATCGTGCGGCCGCGCGAGCGAAGCTTGGTCTCTCGCCTGAGGGTGAACTGCTGGCGCTGTTCCCAGGAAGCCGTCCGCAGGAGATTCTTCGACATCTCGACGATTTTCTCTCGGTGGCGCGCGCACTTGAGGCGCTGCGGCCTGGGTTGAAGGTGGTGGTGAGTGTCGCGCCGACCATCACCCTCGATGCGTCGCGCATTCCGTACCCGATGGTGGCGTCGGCGTCGTTTGATGTACTCCGCGCTGCCGATGTGGCGCTGTGCAAGAGTGGGACGACGACACTCGAGGCCGCCGTGGCTGGCTGTCCGTGTGCGATTGTGTACCGCACGAGCGCGGTGAGTTACGCGATTGCCAAACGTCTGGTGAAGATCAAACACATCGGCCTGCTCAATATTGTCGCCGGCAGAGAAGTGGCGCCGGAGTTTGTGCAGGATGCCTTTGAGCCGTCGCGTGTGGCCGCCGCATTGTCACCGTTGTTTGAGGCGGCGTCGCCGGAGCGAGTCGCCATGCTCGCGGGCCTCGATGCGGTGCGCGCGTCATTGGGCGCTCCCGGCGCATCGGCGCGTGTGGCGCAGATGGCGGCGGAGATGGTGCCGTGAGCGCGAACGCAGAAGACGGAACCCTCGGTGCGGGGCGGCCACGTGCGAAAGCTCCCAACCCGAAGTTTGGTTGGAAGGTGAGCATTGGCGTGCCGCTTGGGATTGTGTTTCTGCGGTTGTTGTCGCTCACCTGGCGCGTGCGCGCGCGTGGTGACGCGCCGTGGAAGGCGCGGTTCGCCGCCAAGAAGCCATTCGTGTTTGTGCTCTGGCACGGACAACTCTTGCCGTTGGCGCACGTGCTCCGCCGTACCGGTATTTCGGTGCTCATTAGCGAACATCGCGACGGGGAAGTGATTGCGCGCATTTTGCGCTCGATGGGATACGCCTCGGTGCGTGGCTCCACCACGCGTGGTGGCGGACGGGCGCTGTTGGGGCTGATCAGTGAGTTGAAGGAGGGGCGTACCGTTGTATTGACGCCCGATGGCCCGCGTGGCCCTGCCGGTGTGTTTCAGGCGGGTGCACTCGTGGCCGCACAGCGGGCTGGCGTTCCGGTGGTCACGATGGCGGTGCAGGTGGACCGCGCCTGGCGGCTGAACAGTTGGGACCGGTTCATTGTCCCCAAGCCCTTTGCGCGGTTGTCTGTGGCGTTCGGCGAACCCACCGAGGTGTTCGGTGATTCTGCCCGTGCGGCCGCCGAAGAAACCGAGCGGTTTGCAGCGCTGCTCCGCACGACTGAGGATCAGGCGCGTGCTTGAAGCGGTGGCCGATCACATCTGGAGTTCCGGTGCAGTGCCGGCGCGGCTCGCGCGTGCGGTGCTGACGCCCGTTGGATGGCTCTTTGGGGGCGTGGTCGCGCTCCGCAACCTCGCGTTCGACAAACAGTGGCTCCGCAGCTACCCCGTGGCGCTTCCGACCATCTCAATTGGTAACCTCACGGTCGGGGGCACTGGGAAGACGCCGGTCTCGGCGTGGGTGGTGGCCGAGTTGCGCTCGCGT
The DNA here is from genome assembly GCA_026387915.1 of Gemmatimonadota bacterium. NCBI lineage: Bacteria > Pseudomonadati > Gemmatimonadota > Gemmatimonadota bacterium. Next base: position 168,331 of record JAPLKS010000009.1, on the reverse strand, counting down.
GGCGCCAAGCCCGCGATTGTGATGCGCGGGTACGGTGGCGACGAGCCCTTGGTCCACGAGCGGCTGAATGGTGGAGTGCCCGTGGTCGTGAGTCCAGATCGTGTGGCGGGGGTCAATCAAGCGGCGAAGGGCGGGGCGACGGTGGCGGTACTGGACGACGCGTTTCAGCATCGCCGGGCGCAGCGCGAGGCCGACATCGTGCTGCTGTCCGCCGATCGGTTCGGGCCGGTACGGCCGTTGCCAGCGGGCCCGTGGCGCGAGCCGTTGACCGCGCTGAGCCGAGCGCAGTATGTGGTGGTCACGCGGAAAAGCGCCTCGCGGCTTCGTGCCAAGGAGCTCTTGGCGCACGCCTTACGATTTGCGCCCAAGGCGGCGGGAGCCATCGTCTATCTGGCACCCGATGCCCTGGTCGCGGCCGACGGGAGCCAGCGGGCCCCGGTGGAGAGCATTCGGAATACCAGCGTCGTCGCGGTGTCGGCCATTGGCGACCCACGGGCGTTTGAATCGCAATTACGGACCGCAGGGGCGCTCGTAACCAGTTTGTCGTATGCGGACCATCATCGTTTTACGGCTGAGGATGTCGTCGCCATCCTCAGCCGGGCTGAGGGGGCGACGAGGGTAATTTGCACGCTGAAAGACGCCGTGAAAATTGGCCGAATCTGGCCTCGCCACGCGCCGTCCCTGTGGTATCTTTCTCAGCGTGTCGTCGTGGAGGCCGGGGGTGAGGCGTTCGACGCACTGTTTTCCCGGTTTGCCTCCCGATGATGCGCGCAGGCACGACCACGCCGGCCAGGCGCCGGCCCAACGACTGGTATTATGGCACCCGACTTTCTACTGCCGACCAATAGCATTGTCCGCCCGGACAAGGACACCTTCCTCAACGAAGTGAATCCCTTTGAAGGGATGATGTCGCGCTTCGACCGAGCTGCGGAACTCCTTGATCTTGAGCCCGGCCTCTACAAGGTGCTCCGGCACCCCGAAAAGCAGATCATTACCTCGATCCCCGTGATGATGGACAACGGGGAAGTCGAAGTGTTTCAGGGCATTCGCGTGTTGTACAACACGTCCCGCGGTCCCGCCAAGGGCGGCATCCGCTTTGACCTGAACGTCACGCTCGACGAAGTGACCGCGCTGGCCGCGTGGATGACGTGGAAGTGCGCCGTGGTGAACATTCCCTTCGGTGGCGCCAAGGGCGGCGTGGTTTGCGACCCGCTCAAGATGAGCGTCGGTGAGCTCGAGCGTCTGACGCGTCGCTATACCGCCAGCATCATCGCCACCCTTGGTCCCGATTCCGACGTGCCCGCGCCGGACGTGAACACGAACGAACGCGTGATGGCGTGGATCATGGACACGTACTCGATGCGCGTTGGCCACACGGTCACCGCCGTCGTCACGGGCAAGCCCGTGGAGATGGGCGGCTCGTTGGGACGTCGCGAGGCCACAGGACGCGGCTGCATGCTCGTGACTCGTGACGCGCTCAAGCACCTTGGTATGGACGTGAAGGGCGCCACGGTTGCCGTGCAGGGGTTTGGCAATGTGGGCTCCGTGGGCGCACAGCTGTTGCAGCGCGAAGGGTGCAAGATTGTGGCGATCAGCGATCGCACCGGTGGCTGGCACGATCCCAAGGGCATCGATGTGGATGGAGCCATCGAGTATGTCAAAAAGAACAAGACGCTTGTGGGCTACAACAAGGGCACCGCGGTCACCAACGAAGAGATCCTGACCCTTGAAGTGGATGTGCTGCTCCCGGCGGCCCTCGAGAACGTGATCACGACCAAGAATGCCGCGCAGATTCGCGCCAAGGTGATTTGCGAAGGCGCCAACGGGCCGACGACGGCCGCGGCCGATTCCATCCTTGATGAGAAGGGGATCTTCGTGATTCCCGACATTCTCGCGAACGCGGGTGGTGTGACGGTCTCGTATTTTGAGTGGGTGCAGGATCGTGGCGGCTACTTCTGGACGGAGAAGGTCGTCAACGAGCGCCTTGAGGACATCATGGTGAACTCGTTCGCCGCGGTGCTCAACCTGTCGAAGCAACACAAGGTGAACATGCGGACGGCCGCGTATATGCTGTCGATTAGCCGCGTGGCCACCGTGCATCGTCTGCGCGGGATCTACGCGTAACATGCGCGGCTGTCGATGAAGGTTCTGGTCGCCGCGGTCGGTAAACCGCGCAACCCGGCGCTGGCCGCGGCGATCAGTGACTACGAGGAACGGGCGGCCCGCTATTGGCCGCTCGAGTGGCATGAGGTCCGTGAGGAGCCGGCCAAATCGGTTTCTGCGGACCTTGTGCGTGAGCGGGAAGGGGAGCGGTTGCTCAAGGTGATTCCGTCCGTCGCGCGCGTGGTGGCGTGTGACCCCGGTGGCACCGGGCAGTCGTCCGAACTGTTCAGTACGTGGTTACAATCGGAGCGCGAGTTGGGGCGGGATGTGGCGTTTGTAATTGGCGGCGCATACGGACTCTCGAGTGCTGTGCTCAGTCGCGCACAGAGTCGTCTCCTTTTGGCGCCCTGGACGTTGCCGCACGAGCTGGCGCGGTTGGTGTTGGCGGAACAACTCTATCGGGCCGGCACCATCGTGCGGCGCGAACCGTACCACAAATGATTGGAGAGGCCAGACGGATGCCGGTGGAGTCTCGGTCGTGAGTAATCCTCGAATTCTTGCCGAGCCCATAGGCGGAAGCGCGCTCGCGCGCGCTGCTGTGGACGGTACGACGCCGCCAGGGTGGTTCCTGCCGCGTCCGCGTGGCGCTGATGGATGGCGGAGTCACGCGGAAGTCGTGCGCAGTGCGTTTCCGGGGGCACGCTGGATGGATTCGCTGCGGCCGGCCATTACGCCGAGCGGTGCGGCAGCGGAACGACTGGAGCGAGTCGCGTCGGGGCATGGCGTGCTCGTGACCACGGGGCAGCAGCCGGGATTGTTCGGCGGTCCCGGCTACACCTGGCTCAAGGCGCTCTCCGCTCTTGCGTTGGCCGACAAGATTGAACGTGAAATCGGCATCCCGGCTGCGCCGTTGTTTTGGGCCGCTACGGACGATGCCGATTTTCAAGAAGCAAGCTTTACGCATGTGAATATTGGCACCGAGTGTCGACGCATCGCGATCCCTCGCGAGGGGCCGGATGGTTTGGTGATGTCGCAAATGCCGCTCGGCGCCGTGCATGAGCAACTCGCGGCGCTCCTCGACGCGACCGGGTCGTCTCCGCAGGGTTCGGTATTGGCGGCGCTGCAGCGCGCCTATCACCCAGACGCCACGATTGGCGGTGCGTACGTGTCGTTCATGCGATCGGTTCTTGAGCCGCTGGGGATCGCCGTGCTCGACGCGTGGCACCCAGCGGTACGCTCGGCGGCGCGCAGTACGTTGGGGCTCGCTCTCAATCGGGCATCCGCGATTGACGAAGCCGTGGCGCTCCGCATGGTGTCGATTGAGCGCGCGGGGTATCGCGCGCAAGTGGCGCGCGTGCCAAAACTTTCAGCGGTGTTTCGCAGCACCATCGGGATCAAAGAGCGCGTGCCACTCTCGCAGGCGGGTGATGCCGCGTTGCGTGACGAGCTCGTGCTCTCGCCGACCGTGTTGCTCCGGCCCGTCGTCGAGCGATGTTTGATGCCGAGCATCGCGTATGTTGGTGGCCCCGGCGAAGTCGCGTATTTCGCGCAGGTCGGAGCCGTGGCCGAGGCGATGGGGACCCCAATGCCGCTCGTCGTGCCGCGGTGGTCTGCGACGGTCATTGAGCCGTCGGTGGATCGAATGCTCGGGCGGCTTGGGATGGTGTACGATGACGTGCGGGCGCCGCACGAGGCCGAACGACGCATTGGGGAACGCGCGATGCCCGCCGCGATTCGCGATTCATTGGCCGAACTGCGCGATACGCTTGAGGTGCGCATGGATGCACTCATGGCTTCGCAGCAGGGCCGCCGACTCGTGCCGGACGAAGTGCTCGAGGGCTCGCGCAAACAGTTCCGCCATCGCATCGAGCGTATTGAGCGTCGGCTCCGCTCCGCTGCCACGCGGCAGGAAGCGGAAGCGGTACGCGACCTCGCCTCGGTGCGCGCGGCGTTAGTGCCCGACGGCGAACGGCAGGAACGGCGGCTCAACTTTGTGCCATTGCTGGCGCGGCACGGGGATTCGCTTCTCGCGCAACTCAAGGCGGGCGCCGCGCAGCACGCGAACGCCATTTTCGGAGTCAAGTGAGCCATCCAGCGCCACGGCAACGTGGCGGTGGCGCGGCGCTCGTTGCCGCGGGAATTCTGCTCAGCCGCATCTTTGGTTTGGTGCGCAATCGGCTGATGGGACACTATCTCGGCGTGGGCCTCGCTGCTGACGCGCTCACCGCCGCCTTCCGTGTGCCAAACTTTCTGCAAAACTTGTTTGGCGAAGGGGTGTTGTCGGCGTCGTTTATCCCCGTGTACGCGCGACTGCTGGCAGAGGGGGACGAACGCGAGAGTGGGCGTGTCGCCGGCGCCATTGGATCTTTGCTTGTACTGACGAGCGCCGTCCTTGTGCTCGTGGGCATCGTGCTCACGCCGTATGCCCTGATTCCGTTGATCGCGCCCGGCTTTACGGGCGAACAACGCGAGCTCACCATCACGCTCGTGCAGATTGCGTTCCCAGGCGTTGGGCTGCTCGTGCTGTCGGCCTGGGCGCTCGGCATTTTGAATTCGCATCGACGCTTCTTCTTGTCGTACGCGTCGCCGGTGGCAATGAATCTAGTGATGATTGGCGTGCTGCTCTGGCGTGGTCCTGCGCTCTCCGCCACTCTCGCGGGCCCAGCCCAACTCGCCACCTGGTTGGCGTGGGCTTCGGTCGCGGGTAGCGCGCTGCAAGTGGCGGTGCAAATGCCTACGGTGTTGCGCGTGGAGCGTCGGCTCCGTGTAGGCCTCGCCACCGGTGACCCGCAGGTGCGCACGGTGTTGCGCAATTTCTGGCCCGTGTTTTTGGGTCGAGGCGTCGTGCAGATCTCGTCGTACGCCGATCAGATCATCGCGTCGTTCCTTGGCGTCGGCGCAGTGGCGATGCTCGGCTACGTGCAGGTGATCGCCATTCTGCCCGTGTCGTTGTTCGGGATGTCCGTGTCGGCCGCGGAGTTACCCGCGATGTCCGGCACGCTCGGGGATGACGCCGAGGTGTCGCGCGTGCTGCGGCAACGGCTGCACGACGGCCTGCATCGCATTGCCTTTTATGTGGTGCCGAGCGCGGTGGCATTCCTTGCGCTTGGTGACATTGTGGGCGGCGCGATCTATCAAACGGGCAAGCTTGGGCGCACCGAAACGGTCTGGTTGTGGAGCGGACTCGCCGGCTCCGCTGTGGGATTGCTCGCGGGAACGCTCGGGCGACTCTATGCCTCCACGTGGTATGCGTTGCGCGATACGCGAACGCCGCTGCGGTACGCCACATTGCGCGTGGCCATCACGGTGGTGCTCGGCGTGATCGCGGCACTGCGTCTGCCTGGCTGGCTTGGCATCGACGCAAAGTGGGGCGTGGCCGGGCTCACCGCCTCTGCGGGCGTGGCGGCGTGGGTCGAGTTCTTTCTGCTCCGTCGATCGCTCTCGCGGCGCATTGGGGCCACTGGAGTAGACGCTGCGTACATCGCGCGCCTCTGGGCTGCTGCGGCTCTGGCCGCACTCTTCGCGTTTGGCGTAAAGCTCTGGCTCGGCACCGAGCGTCCCGTGGTGCTGGGCGTCGTTGCGCTCCCGCTGTACGGCGCCGTGTACTTCGGTGCCACGGCGATGATCGGGATTGAGGAGGCGCGTGCCTTCGCCGGACGCCTTCGCCGGTTGCTGGGTCGTGCCTGAGCAGAACGACGCGCCTGTGGATCGCCATCTCGACACGCCGACGCGCCAGATGAGCGAACTCCTGCACGCGAAGGTTGCGCAACTGCCGGAGACGCCCGGCGTCTATCTCTGGAAGAGCGACGACGGCACCGTGCTGTATGTGGGGAAGGCGAACAAGCTGCGCCAACGCGTGCGGTCGTATTTGGCTGACGATGCCGGCATGAGTCCCAAAACGCGTATGCTGATGCAGCGCGTGACCGACCTCGACACCATCGTGGTGCCGAGCGAGACGCACGCGCTGATTCTCGAATACAATCTGATTAAGGAACACCGTCCGCAGTACAACATTGTGCTGCGCGACGATAAGTCATACCCGTACGTGAAGGTCACGTTGCAGGAACCGTATCCGCGAGTCTTTGTAACGCGACGCCTCGTCGACGATGGCGCGCGCTACTTTGGGCCGTACACGGATGTGGGCGCGATGCGCAAAGCGCTCAATGTCGTGAAGCGAATCTTTACGGTACGGTCGTGTCGCTTTGATATGCCGCGCGAAATGCCCGAGCGCGCCTGTCTCGATTTCTATATCAAGCGGTGCAAAGGGCCCTGCGTTGGCGCCCAGTCGCAGGCCGATTACGGCGCGATGATTGACGAGGTGGTGTGCTTCCTGGAAGGGCGCACCGACGAAGTGGTGCGTCGCGTGCGCGCGCGCATGGCCGAAGCATCGGACGCCATGGATTATGAGCGCGCCGCCGAGATGCGAGATGCGCTCACCCATCTCACGCAGATGGAAGAGCCCACGGTGATGCTCAATGTAGAAGGGGGCGATCGCGACGTGGTGGGATACGCGCGCGACGGCGAGGACGCCTGCGTGGCGCTCCTGCGCATTCGCGGCGGACGGCTGCTCGGGCGCGAGCATCGCTTTCTTGAACACATTGAGGAGGAGCCCGACACCCGTGTGCTCGGCGCCTATCTCGTGGCCAGTTATCTCGCGGCTTCCGAGCGGGCCACCGAACTGCTGCTCCCGTTTGAGTTTCCAGATCGCGAGCTCTTTGCCGCGTCGCTCCCCGGGACGAACGTGGTGCTGCCTCAGCGCGGCCCTCGGCGCGAGCTCCTCGACCTCGCCGAACAGAACGCACGCCACTTGCTCGAGGAGTTCAAGCTTGCCGGTCTCGAAGCCGACGAGCGCGCCGCGGACCCTGTGTACGAACTCGGGCGGGAGCTGGGGCTGCAGAAGATACCGCGCTCGCTGGTCTGCTTTGACAACTCCACGGCGCAGGGCAAAGACTCCGTGGGGTCGGTCGTCTGGTTCGAGAACGGTAGACCGCGTCGCAGCGAGTACCGCACGATGCGCGTACTGAGTGTGGATGAAGCGCTCGGCCCAGATGACTTTGCCTCGATGCGTGAGGTGGTGGGGCGCTATTTCCGCCGGCGACTCGACGAAAAGAAGCCGCTCCCTGACCTAGTGGTCGTGGACGGTGGCAAAGGGCAGTTGAGTTCCGCGGCCGAAGCGCTGGCTGCACTCGGGCTCGAGAAGTTGCCGCTCGTGTCGCTGGCCAAACGAGATGAAGAAGTCTTTATGGTAGGTAAGGCGGAATCGCTGCGGCTGTCGCGTCGGTCACCAGCGCTCCGGCTTCTGCAGCAGGCGCGCGACGAAGCGCATCGGACGGCGGTTACGTACAATCGAAAACGCAGGACGATGCGTACCGTCACGTCGGAGTTGCTCAAGATCCCTGGCGTAGGGCCGGTCAAACGTCGCGCCTTACTCACGGCGTTCGGCAGTATTCAGGGGGTGCGCTCGGCGAGCGTGGAAGCGATTGCGGCGTTGCCTGGCTGGTCGAGTAAAGCGGCAGAGAAAGTACTGGAAACTTTGAAGCAGAACGATCCTACGGCCGTTCCGTCTTCACCGACGACGGCTCCGCCACAGACTCCTGATTCACCCTCGAGCCCCGAATGACAGACACCATGTGGTCCCTGTATTGCTCCGCTTGCACCTATACCGCGCCGGGCGAGCGTCTTGCTTCCGTGTGCCCCGATTGCAGTCAGCCGCTGATGGTGCGCATGGCGCCCGTCGAGCGGAGTCGCATCACCGCCGATGCCTCTATGTGGCGCTACCACGCCGCGCTGCCGCTGATGCCAGGCGAGACTCGCGTCACGCTCGGCGAAGGAATGACGCCACTCAGTGAGCATCCCCATCTCGCGTTGGCCGTGGGCGTGCGCAGGCTGCACATCAAGGACGAAGGACAGAACCCAACCGCGAGCTTCAAGGCGCGCGGACTGTGCATGGCAGTCAATCGTGCGAAGGCGCTGGGGCTTCCGGGGGTCTGCGTGCCCACCGCCGGAAATGCTGGTATCGCGCTCGCCGCCTACGCAGCCGCGGCCGGCGTGCCGGTGCGCGTCTATGCTCCGGCCACCACACCGCCGCCGATTCTCGGTTCGATTCGCGCCTTCGGCGCGCAACTCGAGCTCGTTGACGGACACATCGGTGACGCAGGCAAAGCCACGATGGCCTTCGCCAAGGAGAGCGGCTACTTCAACGTGGCCACGGTGCGCGAGCCATATCGCGTGGAAGGGATGAAAACGATGGGGTACGAAATCGCCGAACAACTCGGCTGGCGTCTGCCCGACGCCATCGTGTATCCCACCGGCGGCGGCGAAGGGACGATCGGCATTTGGAAAGCCTTCGCCGAAATGATCGAGTGGGGATGGCTCCCCGCCGACACCAAGAAACCCAAGATGGTCGTGGCCCAGGCTGCGGGCTGCGCGCCCCTCGTGCGCGCGTTTGCCGCCGGTGAAGACCGAGCCACGCCGTGGGAGAACCCCTCCACGCACGCGAGCGGACTGCGCGTGCCTGGGCCCTTTGGTGATCGCATGACGTTGCGGGTGCTGCGCGAAAGTGCCGGCGGGGCATGGGCCTCCACCGAAGAAGAAATTCGCGCTGATACCTTCTTGATTGCCTCTACCACCGGCATCGACGCTGCCCCAGAGGGCGGTTGCGGCCTCAACGTGGCGCGAAAGATGGTGCAGGCGGGCCTCGTGAGCCCCGACGCCGAGGTGGTGGTGTTCAATACGGGGTCAGGCGCATCCTACCGCTGGTAGCGGTAGATTGGAGTGCATGAACCAGATCGCGATTTTTGATCCGTTCTCCGGCGTAGCCGGAGACATGACGTTGGGCGCGCTGCTCGACCTTGGCCTTAGTGTTGAATGGCTCAAGGACTTGCCGCGCGTCCTCGGTCTTGAGGGTGTCACCGTACGTGCAGAGCGGGTGACGCGCGGGGAGATTGCCAGCTGGAAGGTGGATTTCGACATTCCGCCGCAACCGCACGGGCGTCACCTCAAGCATTTGCACGCGATCGTCGATGCATCGCCCGCGCCGGAGGGTGTGAAGGCCAAGGCGCGGGCCGCCTTCGAAGCCGTCGCCAATATCGAAGCGGCTATTCACGGCACCACCGTGGAGCGCGTCCATCTTCATGAAGTCGGCGCAGTGGATGCGATTCTCGACATCATGGGCGCCATCTGGGGCCTCGAGCAACTCGGCGTCACACAGGTCTATCACAACTCCATCGCCTTGGGCGACGGCTTTGTAGATGCCGCCCACGGTCGCCTTGCCGTGCCGGCGCCGGCCACGCTGCGGCTGCTCGAAGGGCTGGACGTGCGCCAAGGGCCGCCGGAGAGCGGGGAACTCACCACGCCCACCGGTGCGGTGTTGCTGAAAGTGCTGTCGAGTGGTGCGCCGCCTGCCGCGTACCGACCGGTGCGCAGTGGCTACGGCGCCGGCACTAAGGACCCAAAAGGACGCGCGAACGTGTTGCGCATCATCCTCGCCGACGTGGACGTGCCAAGTGCCACCACGGAGACGCTGGCGGTGCTCGCGGCTGACCTCGACGACATGACCGGAGAGTATGTCGCCGCCGCTGCTGACGCGTTGCGCGCGGCTGGTGCGTTGGATGTCACTTTGATGCACACCATGATGAAAAAGGGGCGTCCAGGCATCCGTCTGGAAGTGCTCTGTGCCGTATCGGACGCCGAGCGCCTCGAAGACCTACTTCTCCGCGAAAGTAGCTCCATTGGGGTCAGGCGGAGCCTCGTGCAGCGCCGAGCGCTGGCACGCGAAACGCGCACGGTGGATGTGTTTGGCCACCCCGTTACCCTCAAGACCGTGCAGCTCCCAGGGGGCGGCGAACGGGAGAAAGCCGAGTTCGAAGACATCCGCCGAGTGGCCGCCGCAACGGGGCGTTCCACGGCCGAGATTCTCGAGGCGGTAACAAAGGCTTCTTAGGCCTCTGTCAAGTGCCGGAAGTGCTGAAAAATCATTGTTTTCGGCCTCTGGATCTGATAAATTGCGTGAATGGTCAAAGTCGCACATATACAGCCCGAAAGCATCGCTTCGGAACTGGGGATCGAGGTCGGCACCGAACTGGTGTCGGTCAACGGTCGTGCGCTTGAAGACTTCCTCGATTGGGAGTTTCTGACCGCCGAAACCGCGCTCGAAATCGAAGCCAAACTCCCGAACGGTGAGTTGGTGGTGTTCGACATTGAACGCCCCGACATGGAATCACTTGGCGTCGAACTCGAACCGCCCACGGTTCGCCGTTGCGCCAATCGCTGCGAGTTCTGTTTTGTGGAGGGACTCCCCAAGGGGTTGCGCCGTCCGCTCTACATTCGCGACGACGATTACCGCCTCTCCTTTGCGTACGGCAACTTCGCGACGCTCTCCAATCTCAAGGAGCGTGATTTCGAACGCATTCTTGAGTACCGGTTATCGCCGCTGTATGTGTCGGTGCACGCCACGCCGTGGGAGGCGCGCAAGAAGCTGCTCAACAACCCGCGAGTGCCCGACATCATGGCGCAGCTCCAGCGCCTGGTGGACGGTGGCATTCAGTTTCATGGCCAGATGGTGATTGTGCCCGAACTAAATGACGGGGCGGTGCTCGAGCAATCGCTCACCGATCTCTACAACTTCGGCGAGTCGTGCCTCTCGGTGGCGCTAGTGCCGGTGGGGCTCACGCAGTTCTCGCACCTGTACTCTGGGGAGTCCATGAACCTGGAGAACGCCGGCCGTCTGCTGGAAGTGGCGGAGCGGTGGGGCGAGCGGGCGCGGCGTGAGCGGGGCGAAACGTGGGTCACAGGTTCCGACGAACTGTATCTGCTGGCCGGCGCCGAACTGCCGCCGCCGTCGTTTTACGGTGACTACTCGCAGATCGAAAATGGCGTGGGCGCGGTCACCGCGCTGCGTGAACGTGTGGCCGACGGCTTGGAGCGTCTGCCGCGTCTCGACGGGCTGCGCATTGGCGTGGTGACCGGCGTTTCCATGGCGCCGCTCATGCCGGCGTTGCTTGACCAACTGCACGGCGCCACGGGCGCCATCTTTGAATTAATCCCAACAACCAACTCGTTGTTCGGACCTACTACTACGACAGCGGGATTGCTCGTGGGCGCGGATATTCGCCGCGCACTCGCAGGGCGCGCTGACCTCGATCTGGCGCTCATCCCCGCCGAGTCCATTAACGAGAACGGTCTCTTCCTCGACGAAGAATCGTTCGCTGCGGTGCGTGAGTCTTTTCCTATGCCAGTCTATCCGTCGTACGACTTCATTGACGTACTCGAGCACGAGTCGTCGCCAACCACTGCGGGGGCTCGATGAGTCTTCCCGTCGTAGCACTCATTGGACGGCCGAATGTCGGCAAGTCCTCGCTGTTCAACCGTATTGTGGGCACCGACCACGCCATTGTGAGCGACGAGGCGGGCACCACGCGCGACCGTCACTTCACGCGCGCCGAGTGGAATGGGCGCTCCTTCTGGCTCGTCGATACCGGCGGTCTGCGCGAAGATTCCGATGTGCCGATGGACGTTGAAATCCGCCGTCAGGTGAAGCAGGCCATTGCCGAAGCCGACGTGATGCTGCTCGTGCTCGACGCCAAGGTGGGCGTGCACCCGAGCGATGCCCGCGTGGCCGACTTGGTGCGCGCCTCTGGTAAGCCGTGGATGGCGGTCGCCAACAAGGTCGACGATCCGCGGAGCACGGATTACTACGAGTTCTACTCACTGGGTGCTGGCGAACCGATTCCGGTGTCCGCCATCAACGGCAAGAACTCGGGCGACCTGCTCGACGAACTGATCAAGCGCCTGCCGCCGGTGGCGAGCGACGAAAATGCCGCCGATGTGCGCGTGGCCGTCGTGGGCCGTCCGAACGTGGGCAAGTCGTCGTTCATCAACCGCTTGCTCGGTGAAAACCGCCTCGTGGTGTCGGATGTTGCCGGTACCACGCGCGACGCCATCGACACGCCGTTCTTGTATCACGGCCGCCAGATGATTTTTGTCGATACCGCCGGCTTGCGCCGCCAGTCCAAGGTGGACGACGGTGTGGAGTTCTACTCGGCGCTGCGTACGCGGCGCGCCATTGATCGCTCCGACATCTGCATTCTGATGATCGACGCCCTCGAAGGGCTGCACAATCAGGATCTCAAGATCGCGGCACTCGCCTGGGAAGCTGGGCGCGGGTTGATTGTGGTGGTCAATAAGTGGGACGTCAAAGAAGAAAAGACCGACAAGTCGGCGGCGAAGTTCGAGAAAGAGTGCGCCGAGAAGGCGCCGTTCTTCAAGTTTGTGCCGTTCTTGTTTACGTCCGCGCTCACGGGACAACGCGTGACGAAGATTCTTGACATCATTCGCTTGGTAGAAGAGGAGCGTGTGAAGCGCATTTCCACTTCGCAGGTGAACGACGCGCTGCAGCAGCTCTTGGCCCGTTTGCAGCCGCCGCAGGCCGCCGGCAACGAAGTGAAGCTCAACTACGCAACGCAGGTGGAAACCAGCCCGCCAACGATTGCGGTGTTTGGCAATCACCCCGAACTGGTGGCGGAGCACTATATCCGCTATTTGCATAACGGCTTCCGTGAGTTCTGGGGCTTCTCCGGCAATCCGCTGCGCATTCTCATGCGGCGCAAATCGGCGTAATGTCTTTGCTCGTGCTCGGACTCGTCATCGCGTACGTCGCGGGATCGTTCCCGACGGCGTACCTGATGGGGCGTGTATTGAAGGGCATCGACTTGCGTACGGTGGGCTCCGGAAACCTCGGCGCCACCAATGTGTACCGCGCGCTGGGCTTGGGTCCGGCGGTGGCCGTGTTCGCGATTGACGCGGCCAAAGGTTTTCTCCCCGTGGCATTTTTGCCGCGTGCGCTTGGTGCGTCCACGACAATGGAAGTCACCGTCTGGGCACTTGCCTACGGGGTGTTTTCCATTGGGGGGCACGCGAAGCCGATCTTCCTGTTGTGGAAGGGAGGCGGCAAGGGGGTGTCCACGGCGGCTGGTGTGTTTGCGGCCGCGGCCCCCGTGCCGCTCGCGCTGGCGCTCACCGTCTTCACGATTGTGACGCTCGTGAGTGGGTATGTCTCCCTCGGCTCGTTGGTCGCAGCCCCGGTGCTGTGCGTAGTGGTCGCGGTATATCTGGGCGTCGGTCCTGTTTTCTGGGTGAGCGTCGCACTCGCCGTGTTCATCTACTGGTCTCATCGCGCGAACATTGGTCGGCTGCGGGCAGGGACAGAGTCCAGCATTCGCAAAACACGCACGCCGGGAGCCACGCCGTGAAGTGTGCCGTGATTGGTGCGGGCGCGTGGGGCACCGCGCTCGCGAATCTGCTTAGCGAGAACGGCCATCGCACCATGCTCTGGGCCTTTGAGCCTGACGTGGCGGAAGCGATCACCGACGGGCACGAGAATCCGCGCTTTCTGCACGGGATTGAACTGCATGAGGCGCTCCGTGCCACCACCGACCGTGCCGAAGCGGTGCACGGAGCGGAGTGTGTGATTTACGCCACGCCGAGTCATGTGCTGCGCGACGTGGCTTCCTCTATGGCGGCGTGGACGTCGCAAGACGCGACGCTCGTGGTGGCAACGAAGGGCATTGAGCGCGAACGGCTCTCGCTGATGACCGACGTGGTGGCGGAGCAACTGCCGGGTCGTTCGGTCGTGGCGCTCTCCGGGCCGAGCTTTGCGTTTGAAGTCGCACGGCGGCAACCCACCGCTATCGTGGCCGCGAGTCTCGACCAACAGGCCGCGATGCGCGTGCAGCAGGCGTGCAGTACACAAAGTTTTCGGGTGTACACCACGGACGACGTCGTCGGAGTGGAGTTAGGCGGCGCGCTCAAGAACGTGATGGCTGTTGCCACCGGCATTGCCGACGGACTCGACCTGGGCCTCAATGCACGCGCCGCGCTTATTACGCGCGGCCTCGCGGAGATGGTGCGACTCGGCGTCAAACTTGGCGCGCGCCCCACGACGTTCGCGGGGTTGGCGGGCGTGGGCGACCTCGTACTGACCTGCACCGGCGCCCTCAGCCGCAACCGGAGCGTGGGCGTTGAGATTGGTCGCGGTGCGACACTCGCCGACGTGCTCTCCGGACGTGAGACGGTGGCCGAAGGCGTCGTGACCACCGAAAGCGCCAAGGCACTCGCCGAGCGTGAAGGAGTGGAGATGCCGATTGTCTCGGCGGTGCACCGCGTCCTGTTTGAGAAGCAACCCGCCCGCTGTGCGCTCGTGGAACTGATGACGCGTGACCTCCGTGGCGAGGAGGACCGCTAATGCATCGCCCCGCCGAACGTCCGGAGCCCGTGCAGGAGTTTTTCTCCATTGGCGACGTGTGCGAGATGACGGAGCTCAAGCCGCATGTGCTGCGCTATTGGGAAAGTCAGTTCAAGTTTCTGAGTCCTGCCAAGAATCGATCGGGCAACCGCGTGTATCAGCGGCGCGAGATCGAAATGGTGCAGTTGGTGAAGCATCTGTTGTATTCCGAGAAGTACACCATCGACGGCGCGCGCCAGAAGCTCGATGAGTTTCGGAAGAGCGGGGGGCTCAAGCCCGCCGCTCGCCAGGGACTCGAACTCGAAACGGTGCAGCATATGGAGCAGGATCTGCGCGACATCCTCGCCATTCTCGAAGGAGATGCGGGCTGATGCGCATCCTGTGCAGTAACGACGACGGCATTCTCGCCAAAGGGCTGAGCTGCCTTGAGCAGGCCGCAGCGGGACTCGGTGAAGTGTGGGTCGTGGCACCTGACCGTGAGCAGAGTGCGACGAGTCATGCGCTGACGTTGCATCATCCGTTGCGCCCGGTACAACTCGCCGACCGCCGTTGGCAGGTGGATGGCACGCCCACGGATTGCGTGATGCTCGCGATTCAGGCGTTGATGCCCGAGCCGCCGGATTTTGTGTTGAGCGGAATCAATCATGGCCCGAACATGGGCGAAGACGTGCTCTACTCCGGCACGGTGGCCGCCGCGATGGAGGGGCTCGCGCTCGGCATTCCCTCGATTGCGTTGAGTTATGCTGGCCGCCTGATGCGGGCCGACAACTCGCCGCTCGAGCAACTCGCGGCGCCGCTCGCCGCGTTGCTCAAGCATCTCACCGCGATGGCGAAGTTTCCTGCGGGCACTTTGCTCAACGTGAACATTCCGCCGGTCGCCGCAGCGGAGATTAAAGGCGTAAAGCTCACCCGGCTTGGGCAGCGCGTGTTCAGCGATTCGATTGCCAAGATGCAGGATCCGTGGGGGCGCCCCATCTACTGGATTGGCGGCGGCTCTGTGACGTGGACGCCAGGCGAGGGGACGGACATTCACGCCGTGCGTGAAGGATATATTTCCGTGACGCCGTTGCACCTCGACATCACCCACCAGGCACGCCTGGACGATGCGGAGCAGTGGTGGCAGGCCCCGTAGCCCGACAGTTTGGTGGCGCGCGCCGCCGCCTCATCGAGGAGTTGCAAGGGAAAGGGATCCACGACATCAGCGTCGTGCGCGCCTTTGACCTGACCCCGCGCCACTTATTTGTGCCTACGGGCGTTCAGCACCGCGCCTACGACGATGCGCCGCTCCCCATTGGCAGCGGGCAGACTATCAGTCAGCCGTCGGTGCACGCCAAGTATCTGCAGACCCTCGCACTCAAAGGCACGGAGAAGGTGTTGGAGATTGGCACCGGTTCTGGGTATCAGACTGTGTTGCTCGCGCATTTGGCCGCGCAGGTGTTCAGCGTGGAACGCATTGCGCCACTCCTCGACCGCGCGCGTGATGTGATTGCGCAATGTGGCGTTACCAAGGTGTCGCTCTTGCTCGGCGACGGAACGCTGGGCTGGAAAGCCTACGCTCCGTACGATGCCATATTAGTGAGCGCGGCGAGTCCGGATGTGCCGATGCCTCTCGTGGAGCAACTCGCCGAGGGCGGCCGGATGCTCGTGCCGGTAGGTGGGCGTGAGGAGCAGCAACTGGTGTTGGTCACCAAGCGCGGCGTGCGGTTTGACCGTGAAGTGCTCAGTACGGTGCGGTTTGTGCCGTTGGTTGGGGAGCACGGCTGGGCGGAGAACGGCGCGTGACTCGCACCGCCCAGACGAGCGATAGTCGCGCCCTCGCCGAAGCCGTGCGCGCGTCTGTGCGTGACGTCCCCGATTTTCCAAAGGCGGGGATCACCTTCAAGGATATCACGCCGCTGCTGGCTGACGCGCCGCTTTTTGCGCGGGTGATTACCGCGCTCGCCGCGCCGTATCGGGCGAGTGGTATCACGCACGTTGTGGCGGTTGAGAGCCGCGGCTTCATCTTTGGTGCACCGGTCGCGCAGGCGCTCGGCGTTGCGTTTGTGCCGGTTCGTAAGCCAGGCAAACTGCCGAGTCGCACGATTCGCGAGACGTATGATTTGGAGTACGGTACCGACACGCTGGAGATGCACGCCGACGCCCTCGGCGCTGGCGCTCGCGTGTTGATTGTGGATGATGTGCTGGCCACCGGCGGTACCGCAGCGGCGACTTGCCGATTGGTGGAGCGTGCGGCGGGGCAGGTGGAGGGGTGTGCGTTTTTGATTGAACTCACGTTTCTGAATGGACGCGAGCCGCTCTCGGGAAGGAAGATTGAATCGGTCGTGCAGTATTGACAGCGTGCTTTCTCGCCATAAAACTTTGGTTTAGAGGATTCGTGTCGTTGATGGCGATCGAAGGTAGGTGAGGTCAGAAGCTGAATACTGTGTACACACGTCTGTCCCCGTAGCTCAGTTGGATAGAGCAAGCGTTTCCTAAACGCTAGGTCGCCGGTTCGACTCCGGCCGGGGACACTTCTCACTTTCGGAGCCGCGCCCATGTTTCTCCCGCGCCTGCTGCTCGTCGTCACCGCGCTCCTCAGCGCGCAGTCCTCGCGCTGGAAAGACATCGGAAAAACCTCCACTGGCAATACGGTGCAGATCGACCCGAAGAGCGTGAAGACCAAGGACGGCATCATTACCGCCTCGTTCCGCGTTCCCTATGCGACGCCGGTCGATTATCCGAAGGGAAAAGTCACCGTCGTCCGTGCCATCGGCATGTTCAAGTGCGACGCGCGCACCGTGGCCGTGAAGGAGTCGACCAGCTACATCGACGAAAAGGCGGGGAAGGTGGCGCTGTTCAGCAAGCCAGGAATCCCCGGCTTCGGGCCCGCGTTCTCGAGCAACTTCTCGGGCATCGCGCTCGACTACCTCTGTCCGAAGAAGTAGCCGCGCCTCTCAGATAATCCCCGACTTGACATACCCCCCGGGGGTACTAGCCTTCGAGTAGACAACGGAGGCTCGACCATGACGTACGACAAGTGGCTGGTGCTCATCGCCGGCGTAGGCGCCATCGCCTGGCTCAACTGGCACTTCTTCCGCACCATGAAGCGCGGCAAGCGCGACGGAGAGAAGTAGCCATGGCTCGCGCCATGCTTCCCGTGATGGGCAACCCGCCCGCCACGCCTCCGGCTCCTCCTGCCGCTCCGCGCCCCGCCGCCGCGCCTACCGACCATACGCTCAACCTCGCCGTTACCGGCATGCACTGCGCCGCCTGCGTGGGCCGCGTGCAACGGGCGCTCGAAGAAGAGCCGGGGGTCAAAAGCGCCGTCGTCAACTTGATGACCAATACGGCCACCGTCTCCTTTGACCCCAAGGCCGTTCAACCGAACGTGCTCGTGGAACGCGTGCGCACCACCGGCTACGGCGCCGAACTCCCCGTCGTCGGCGAATCCGTCGCCGACGAGCAAGAACGTCAAGACGCCACCCGCCGCGCCGAATATCACGAGTACCTCACCAAAGGTGGTGCGAGTCTCGCCGTTGGCGCCGCCATGATGGCCATCCCGATGCACGCCACCATGATCTATGCGTGGCTGCCTTGGCTCTTGCTCGCCATCACCACCGCCGTGATGGCTTGGGCGGGCCGCCACTTCTACACCCGCGCCTGGATGGCCTTCCGCCACCACTCCGCGGATATGAACACGCTCATTTCCGTGGGTACCGGCGCGGCCTATCTCTATTCATTGGCCGCCACCGTACGCCCCTCGCTCTTTACCGCGAATGGCGTCGCGCCCGATCTCTACTACGAAGCCGTTGTTATTATCATTGCGCTCATCCTCGTGGGCAACGCGCTCGAAGCGCGCGCGAAGGGGCAGACCGCTGGTGCCGTGCGACGCTTGCTCGATCTCCAACCCAAAACCGCACGCGTACGCCGCGCCGACGGTGATCACGACATCCCGGTGGAGCAGGTGGTGCGCGACGATCGCATCGTCGTGCGCCCGGGTGAACGCATCCCCGTAGACGGCGACGTGGCCAGCGGCACCAGTGCCGTCGACGAATCGATGCTCACCGGCGAGTCCATGCCGGTGTCCAAGAGCGCAGGCGACCACGTCACCGGCGGCACCATCAACGGCACGGGTGCCTTTGAACTCACCGCCACCACACTCGGCGCCGACAGCACCCTCGCGCGCATCGTGCGCATGATGCAGGACGCCCAAGGCACACGCGCGCCCATTCAACGTATTGCCGACAAAATCAGCAGTGTGTTTGTGCCCGTCGTGCTTTCCATTGCCATTGCCACCTTCATTACCTGGTACATCGCACTAGGCGGCGGCGGACTTGTGCGCGCCATTGCCGCGGCGGTCGCCGTGCTGATTATTGCCTGTCCTTGCGCCATGGGGCTCGCGGTACCTACCGCCGTGATGGTAGCAACGGGGCGCGGCGCCGAGTTCGGCGTGCTGGTAAAGGGCGGGGCAGTGCTCGAACGCGCCGATCAGATCACGACGATTGTGCTCGATAAAACCGGTACCGTCACGCAGGGTAAACCGGTGGTGACCGATGTACGCCTCGCGCCGAACGCCAAAGTCGATGCCGATACGATGCTGGCGTTCGCAGCGGCACTGGAGCGGCAATCCGAACATCCGCTTGCGGCAGCGATCGTGGCGCATGCACAGCACAGCGCGAGTGCAACGGCGCTCACCGCATCGTCGTTTGAAGCCGTCGGCGGTCAAGGCGCGATTGGCGTGGTGAATGGCCGCGCGGTAGCCATTGGCAACGAAGGCCTGATGCGCGACTGGGCCATCAACATTGCACCGCTCGCCACAGAGGCTGAGTTACTCGCCGCTGCCGCGCGCACCGTCGTGTATGTAGGGGTCGATGGCGCGCTCGCCGGATTGCTCGCGGTGGCTGATCCCATCAAGCCCACGTCACCAGAAGCAGTGCGCCGCTTTGTCGCGATGGGCTTTGATGTGGTGATGCTCACAGGCGATTCCGCGAATGCCGCGAATGCCATCGCACGCGAAGCAGGGATTCCCACCGTGCGCGCCGGAGTGCTCCCCGGCGGCAAGCGCGATGTGATTCGCGAACTGCAAGCGCAGGGAAAGGTGGTCGCGATGGTAGGGGACGGCATCAACGACGCCCCGGCGCTCGCGCAGGCCGATGTCGGGATTGCTATTGGCAGTGGTTCCGACATTGCCATTGAAGCGAGCGATCTCACTCTGATGCGCGGCGATCTTCGCGCTGCCGCGGATGCCATTGCACTCTCCCGCGCGACGATGCGCACGATGCGCCAGAACTTGTTCTGGGCTTTCATCTATAACATGGTCGGCATTCCTGTTGCGGCGGGGGTGTTGTATCCCGCCTTCGGCGTGGTGCTGAGTCCGGTGCTGGCCAGCGCCGCGATGGCCTTGAGCAGTGTGAGTGTGGTCACGAATAGTCTGAGGCTCAGGCGCTTTGCGCCGCATGGAGGTGCTCGATGAAGCGCGCCGCTGTCCGAGACTCCAAGCCTCGCACCGTCGCACGAGACTCCAAAACCCGCACCCTCGCTCGGCTCAGCAAAATCGAGGGGCAGGTGCGCGGCCTGCAGAAGATGGTGGAGGAGGACCGCTACTGTGCCGATGTGCTGACGCAGGTATCGGCCGTGCACGAGGCGCTCCGCGGTGTGGGCAAGGAGCTGATGCGGCACCATCTGCGGCACTGCGCCACGGCCGCGATGAAGGGAACCCCCGCGCAGGCCGAGGCGATGCACGACGAGCTGTTGGCGCTGATGTATCAGCACGCCCGGTAGGGGCGTCGCCGAGGAGGATGGGGCCAGCCCCTGCAGGGCGTGGCCTCGGGCTGGGCGGGGCGAGCCTGTTGGCGCCTGTTGGCGCCTGTCGGCGCCGGCTGGAGCCGGCTATCGCAGACTAGCGCCGAATCCTTGCGGACGGCTCCCGCCACAGGCAGAGGGGCATTAGCTTTCTCAGGTTCCACCGGAGCAGGCCATCAGGCCCGCGACGGCGCCGGGATTCCCGGCGGCATCACCTCCTTTTTGCGCACAGAAATGACGAAGACCGGAGATGCGGCGCTGCCGCCGATGGATTTGGACGCCGACTCGTTGATGGACACGATTCGTGCTCGCAGCCGTGAAATCACCATTGGCGTGATTGCGCTGGCGGCCCTTGGCGTGATCTACGTGCTCGTGGATCAGTCCAACCAGAAGAAGCAGGCCCGCGCGGAGATCGCGTTGAACCAAGCCGAGAACTCGTTCTACGGCGGGAACATGGCGCTGGCGCAGACCGACCTGCAGAAGCTGGTGCAGGGTTACGGCAGCACGGCCGCCGGTGTTCAGGGGTCGATGCTGTTGGCGCAGACCTACTACAAAGCTGGCAAGTTCGACGAAGGGCTCAAGGTGCTCCAGGCCGCTCAGGGCGCGTCGGGGGCCTCGAGCTTCCAGGCGTCGATTGAAGCGCTGATGGGCGCCGGCTATGCCGACAACAACAAGCTCGACGAGGCCGCCAAGCATTACCGCGCCGCCGCCGATCGGGCCGCGTTCCCAGCCGACAAGGATCTGTACCTGGCCGACGCCGCTCGGACGCTGATGGCTGCTGGCAAGAAGGACGACGCTCTCAAGATCTGGCAGTCGATTGCAAGCAACCCGGACTCGCCGGTGATGGCCGAAGCCAAGGTGCGAGTGGGTGAGCTGACGGCCGTTGCTGCCAAGTAAGTAGGGCGAATAGCTCGACAACTGGCGCCGAGCTGGCGCTACAAAGTGGGGGCGGTCCAGCTATTCGCCGGACCGCCCCTTTCTTTTGCCAGTCCCTTGAACTACGTATAATATGTATTATGTAAACTAAACTACAGGATTCATGTGGGAAAGTGAGTTCATAACTCCCTTCAACCATAAGCAGTTAGGCTACCTTCCCTTGGCTGGACCCTCTTGGACGGCTCAGCGGGCCCAATGGCGGCTGGTGGAGCTAGCTCTCGCCGAGCGCTCCGGTGAACACGATCCGCCCTTCGCCGCGCAGTGACGGCTTGATGGCGCCGTCAGCGTCCCGCAACGTGACCGTCAGCACCCGACCTGATCTAGTTTCGAGGGCGGTCTCTGCCCCACTCAGCCGCCAGGCGCGTAGCAGAACGGCGGTCGCCACAGCCCCAGTTCCGCAAGCCAGCGTCTCGCCCTCAACACCTCGTTCGTAGGTCCGCATCTTCCACGGACCACCGGGGTTAGCAGCTACAAAGTTGACATTGGCCCCGGCTGCGAGGCTCGGGTGCCATCGGAGCGGCTGACCGCGGCCGACTACGTCTACAGACGATGTATCGCCAACCAGCACAACGAGATGCGGCACGCCGGTATTGGCGAATCCCATCCTTTTTTCGCCCGAGGCAAGCTCAATCCCGGCCTCCAACCTGAGCTCTGAGACGGGCTGCAGGTCGATTTCAGGCTCCGATCCCACAAACCGAGCGCTGATAGCGCCAGCGTCCGTGGCAAAGCGGAAGCTCTCGGCCTGCACAATCCCGAGCTCCCGCGCGAGCCGCGTGGTACAGAGCGAGGCGTTGCCGCAGAGCTCGCCAAGGCTCCCATCTCGGTTGAAGTAACGTATCCTAAATGCTTCTGTGGCATCAGGTTGAAGGAACACAACTCCATCAGCACCTATGCCGGTGGCCCGGGCGCACATACGGCCAATCGCCCCTGGTTCGGCCAGCGCACCGGCTGGCTCCGACCTCGCGTCAAAGAACACAAAGTCGTTCCCCGACCCGCTCATCTTCCAAAATCGGCGGCCCGCCGCTGGGATGTTGGTCTGGGTCATGGTACCCGGTCCGTGTCGGTCACGACGCTCCTCATACCCGGCCTATGATCGCCCACCACCGGAGCCGCCACACCATCCAGATGGCCTCGCGCACGATGTTCTTGCTCATCTTGCTCGTGCCGTGTGTGCGGTCGGTAAAGGTGATGGCGATTTCCTTTGGCTTGAATCCTTTGCGGATAGCCCGGAAGCTCATCTCAATTTGAAAGGCGTAGCCGTTGGACCGCACGTCCGAGAGGTCGATGGCCTCCAGCACCCGCCGGTGAAAGCATTTGTAGCCACCGGTGGCGTCCCAAAGCTTGAGGCCGGTCACCCAACGGGCATACACGTTGGCGAAGTAGCTCAGCAGCAATCGCTTCATGGGCCAGTCCACCACCGTAACGTTTCCGTCCAGATAGCGGCTCCCGAGTACAAAGTCCGCCCCCTGGGCGGCCTCAAGGAACTTGGGAAGGTGCGCCGGGTCGTGCGAGAAGTCGGCGTCCATCTCAAAGATGTACTCGTACTCGGGGTTCTTGAGCGCCCAGCCAAAGCCGTCGCGGTACGCGGTGCCGAGCCCCATTTTGCCGGCGCGGCGGAGCAAGTGCACCCGGGGGTCCGAAGCGCCAAGGGCGGCCACAATGTCGCCGGTGCCGTCGGGCGAGTTGTCGTCCACCACCAGCACGTCAATGCGAGGGTCCTGCACCAGCACCACGCCAATGATCTTGGCGATGTTTTCTTTTTCGTTGTACGTCGGAACAATCACTAACGCTTTCTCTGACATTAGGCCGCTCCTCCCACCATCGCTCGGCGGTCGAGTACCGCGCCGCCGCCCATTGCGAGCAGCGCGATCAAGAGCGCCACCACGGTGATCGATTTGCCGCGCTGGTACACGTCACTGTCAAAGGTGAGTTCCACCTGCTTCGCGCCTTCCGGGAGCGCCACGCCAATCAACACCAAATCCGCGCGTTCGGCGGTGGCGGGTTTGCCGTCTACCTTCACCTTCCAGCCAGGATAAAAGTTTTCGGAAACGACGAGCGCCGAGCCCTTGGGTGCTGGCGCGCTCAGCGTCAGCGCGATGTGACCGGCCTCGTAGGCGGTCACGTGGGTCGTGATCGCCAGCGGTTCCGGCAGCTTGCTTACCGTTTCGGCGGACACCTTGGATGTGGTGTCGAAAATGGCGATGCTGCGCACCGGAAAATTCGTAGCGCGCGCGGCCTCGATCACGGCATTGTCACCGTATTTAGTAATCACCGGTGCCACCCACGCGAACGGATGTTCGCCCGGGAGTTTGAACAACGTGACGTTGGTGCCGGCGGCGTTCATCACGGGGCCAATCACCCGAGTGGCGCCGGCAATGGGGAGCGTGTCGGTATTGACGAGGATGTAATCAGTATTGGTGAGCGCCCAGAAACTTGGGTTACCAATCTGGTCGTAGCCGCGCTCTTCGCCATTGAGCTGCTGATAGCGGCCGAGCTCGTTGCCGTGGTAGCCCACCGCCGAGATGCGCACGCGATGCCCCATGAGGGCGTCGTACTTGAGGAATGGGTCGGAGGGCGACATCGGCAGGTTGGGGAACCCAATGGCGATGGTGCGCGCTGGCTGCGTGAGACGCTTGAGATATTCGGTGGTGGCGTCGGTGCTGTAGATCTTCCACGCGGGCTCATTGAACTGCCAGTAGAGCCGCTCAATGCTCCAGAGGTCAATCGCGCAAAGCGCCACGAGCAACCATCCCGCGACGCGAGGCGCAATGGTGCGTCGCAGCAAGAGGAGCAGTGCGCCGCAGGCGAGTGCGGCAAAGAAGAGTGCCCGGAATGCACCGGAGCGCACCGCGTCGGCATTGGCTTCCACGCGCTCGGCCATGGCCGTGACCGGACCGAACTGCGGAAAGCCGGAACCGCTCACAATCGTCGCGCCGATTCCGGTAAGCCCGCCAGCCACGGCGAGCAAGGTGATCGCTACTGCGGCCGCGAGCCATCCATAGGCGAAGCGGGCGCTCGTTTTGCCCTGCAGAATCCGTTCGGTGCCAATCGCAGCCATCACCGCCACAGAGAACGTGGTGAGGTAGAAAATGGTGCTCGGCGCGCGGAAGAACTTGGTGCCAGGAACAATGTTGTAGATGATCTGGAAGAACGGCGTGTTGCCACCGAAGGCCCAGAACAGCGAGACGACGGCGGTGCCAGTCCAGAACCAGAGAAAGCGGCGGCGCGCGAGGGGGTTCCCCGCCCCAAATGCGGCGCTCGCGAGAATGATGACGGCAACGCCGATGTACTCACTATGGAAATGAATGCCGTTGCGGCCCCAGTAGTTCTGCAGAATACCGGAGAACTGCGGCAGCCAGGTGTTGATGAGCTCTTCAATAGGGAATGAATAGCTCGTGGCAAAATCGTAGCCGCGCGCCGTGGAGCGTGGTGACCACGCCACATACTCGCTGACCGGCAAATACTGAATGGCGCCGATCGCGGCACCAACGACGACCGCGCCGAAGGCGAGGGCAAGGCGCTGTATGGCCACGTTGCTCGCGAGTTTTTCTTTATCGACGCCACCGAACGCGAGCATCAGCGCCCAGGCGCCCGAGGCAAGCAGCAGATACTGCAACAGTTGCGGGTGCGGCGAGAGCACGCCAAGGCCAACGACGAGCGCCAGAAACCCCCACGCGAACCGCTTACCGTCGCGAACGCCCCACGTAATCACCAAGAGCGTGAGCGGGAGGAGCGCCGACACAAATAGTTTACCGTCGTGTCCAGCTGAGGGGAGCGATGAGACAAACCCCGCCATCATATACGCCACGCCACCGACAAGCGACGCGTGGAACGACAGCCGCGGCGCCTGCCGCAGGAACCAGTACGTGGCGAGTCCGCAGAGAAAGAAGTGGAGAATCATTCCCCACGTCATCGCGACATCCACCGGCATCACGAGTCGCAGCAGGAACGTCGGATAAAAAATGTCGCCGTGCATGGCCGCCACGAACGGCATGCCGCCAAAGAGATACGGGTTCCACTGCGGAAAGGTGCCGTGCGATTTCATATACGCCGCGGCGAACTCGCGGAACGCATAGCCCGCTTTGTATTGATCGCTCAGCGGATTCGCGAGGAACTTGCCCGCGAGGGCCGGCCAGGCGAGCGAGAACGCGCAGAGCGCATACACGAGCGCAGCCCACGCCGTAGCAAAACGAGGCGCCTCGGGTGCGGCGGAGGTCGCAGGATGGTCAGGCGTGCGTGCCATGGTCAGGTTTTGGAGTGTGGTGCGGTCGTGCGCGGCCAAGAGCGAGCAAGGTCAGTCCCGGCAGTGCCTCGAGAACGGTGAGCCAGAGACGGGAGGTCAGTACCAGCAGCGTGGCGGAGGCCCCGCTTTCGAGCGAGAGCGCCGCGAGCGCCCCCGTGAGCACGTATTCGCGAGCGCCAAGTCCGCCGGGTGAAAACAGGTAGAGATAGCCGATCAAATACGAGAATGTGAAAACTGCGACGTAGGAGGCACTGGTGCCAGCGGCCACCCCAAACAGCGCGATGGCGAGAGTCCGGAAGGCCACGCCATACAGCACCCACCCTACCGTGCACCCAGCGAGTGCCACAAGAATCGCACTGGGCGGCACGCGCGGCGCGGGCAGGTCGCGGCGCGTGAGACGGGCGGCGACCCGCACCAAGAGCGGGAGCAACCACGGTGTGGCAAGCGCCGCTACGGAGGCGAGTGCGACCAATGGCACAAACCACGCACCGGCAAACGTCACGGCTCGAGCACTCGCGAACGCCACCACGAGGCACGCGGCGACAATGTTCACGAGGTTCACGACGAGCGACGACCCAATTGCCGCCACGGGTGAGACGCCCGCCTCCTGCGCGAGTGCTCCCATGGCACCAATCTGCCAGACCTTGCCCGGAAGATATTTGCCGAGATTCGACACAAACCAAATGCGTGCCGCTTCCTTCCAACTGAGCTGCTCGCCCCACGCGGTGACGGTGCGACGCCAGGTCTCGATGAGCACCGCGTAGCTCACCAGCACAATGACTCCGCTGGCCGCTAGCATCAGCCCGTCGATGTGCAGCCGTGCGGACGTGGCGCGCACCTCCGTCCACTGACTCGAGACCGTATTGCCATAGAAGACGATGGCCACCACGGCGAGCAGAATGGAGAGGCGTTGAAAGAACGTCTTACGGCGTCGCACGCAATGCGTCCTGATAAAGACGGTGATAGTTCTCGGCTACGGACGCAGGATTGAACTCGAGCAACATGCGCGCGCGTCCCACCCGACCGCGCGCGAGCGCGTTACTCGGATTCGTGTCAACGGCGTCGATCGCGAGACTCATGGCCCGGACGTCTCCGCTCGGCACGAGATACCCCGTATCGCCGTCGATGACGACGTCCGTGAGTCCCCCTGAGCGAAAGGCAATGACGGGCGTTTCGCAGAGCTGCGATTCCACAGCCACCAGCCCCAGCCCCTCTTGCTGGCTGGGCACGACCACCGCGCGGGCTCGCTGATAAAACGGTACGACTTGCGATTGGGCCAACGCGCCATGAAAGGTGACGCGAGACGCCAAGCCCAACGTTGCTGCGCGAGCTGCAAGGGCGGCGCGATCGTCACCCTCTCCAATGACATCGAGCGCACAGTTGCTGCCGCTCGCCGCGAGGGCCTCCAGCAGTAGGCCGGCTCCTTTCTGCGCGTTGAGTCGACCCACGAACAACAGTTTGTTCTCCTTTGATCCAGTGCTCGGAGTAAAGAGGGTGATGTCCACCGGCATCGGTTCCACGTCGATGTTCGTGCCCGGCGCCATGGCGAGCGCTTCGTCGCGGAGCCACCGGCTGACCGCCGTGACGCGCTGGGACCGTCGCATCACCGCGCGAAACGCACCGTGCGCGCGAGGGACTCCAATGGCGAGCCGAATATCGGATCCGTGCAGCGTGGTCATGAGTGGCGTGCGACCGATGCTCCATGCCGACTGGAGCGCGCCGGGAAGCCACCAGTGCGCATGTACAATATCTGGACGCCATGACGCCACCGTTCGCCGCACCGCCAACGCGCCACCCAACAACAGTCCACCGAATGCGGCTTTCCCGCGCCACGATCCATTCACCTGCTGCGCCATATTGCCTTCATACGCCAGCGTCTGCCACGCGGCGGGCGCATACCCGTATCGGTCCACGCGGATGCCATCGAGCACCGACGTTGGCTCGAGGCCCGCCGTAGCGGGCGCGAGCACGCGTACGATATCGCCGCGTGCCGTCAGCGAGACGGCCAGTCGATGCACAAACGAACCCGCGATGTCGCCGTCGGCGCGCGGGTACGAATGCGAAACGAACAGGACGCGGGTCGGAGTCACGGTTAGCCGTCGCTGGCGCGGGGTGTTCGCGATTCGTCGAGCCGCCTGCGCATCTCGCGCTGTTCCGCGCGCAACACGGCAATCTGCTCGCCGAGCAAACCGGTGGCAAAAAAGATGGAGCCGAGGAGCAAGCACGTTTGGATCACGGTCCAGACGGCGCGAACGCCCTGTCCCTTGACGAGCAGCACGCCAAGCGCAAACAGCCCGCTTGCCAAGCCAATAGCAAACAGCCCGGCGCCGAGCATGCCAAAGGCGAGGAGCGGCTTCTGGCCGAACCGGAGCTCAAACCAGACGGCCAGCATGTCGAGCACGCCCACCGGTATGCGCGACCAGCCGAACTTAGACTTCCCCGCGTGCCGCGCATAGAGTGGCACGGGGATCTCCGTGACCGTGTACCCGCGGGCTACCGCGAGCACAATCATGTAGCGATGCCAATCCGGGCGCACCGGTTGATCATCCATCACGGCGCGCCGGTACGCTTTCACGTTGTTCAGGTCGCGCACGGGCACCTTGAACAGCGCGCGCGACAGCCCGTTGTAGATCTTAGACACGAACGCCTTGTTGTACTGTCCCTGCTTATAGCCGGTGACCATATCGCTTTCGCCAGCCAGAATCGGCGCGACGAGGCGAGGAATGTCTTCGGGCTTGAACTGGAGGTCGGCGGGATAGAAGACGAGAATATCTGAGCGCGCCGCAAGAAATCCGCTGCGGAGCGCGTCGGCAATGCCCCGCTGAGTGCGGTGACGCACCGTGCGCACCCACGGATAGCGCGCTTGCATGTCGGCCATCACCGCGGCGGTCCCGTCGGATGATCCGTCGTCAATGACGATCACTTCATAGCGTTCCGCTCGGCTGCGGAACGTCTCGTCGCACAGCTGGAGAAAGAGCGGGAGATTCTCGGCCTCGTCCTTTGCGGGCACGAGCACGGAGACATCGACGGCTTCGCGTGAAGGGGTCACTCGCTGGGTCTCGTCGTGAGAGATAGAATCAGACACGCTTACGCATCCGGGCCGAAAGAACGCCGAGTTGGTCGCGATACTTGGCCACCGTGCGGCGGGCAATCTGAATGCCGTCCTTTTCGAGGATCTCGACAATCGCCTGATCGGTGAGTGGCGATTTGGGGTCCTCGTCCGTCACCAACTTTTCGATGGTCGCCTTGATGCCACGAGCGGACACGTCTTCGCCATCGGTCGTGGCAAGACCGCTCGAAAAGAAGAACTTGAGCGGCAGCACCCCGCGCGGCGTTTGCGCGTATTTCTCGTTCGTGACGCGGCTGACCGTGGATTCGTGCATCCCAATGACATCGGCCACTTCACGCAGCGTGAGCGGCTTCAGGTACTGCACGCCTTTCTCAAAGAACTCCCGTTGCCGGTCCACAATGAAATGCATCACCTTGAGCATCGTCTGCCGGCGTTGCTCAATGGCCTGAATGAGCCACTGCGCCGCATTGAGCTTGTTGGTGATGAACTCTTTGTTCTCTGCGTCAAACTTCTTTTTGTCACGCGCAATGTCCTGATACACGCGACTCAGCTTGAGGCGCGGCAGATTGCCGTCGTTGGTGAACACCAAATAGGCGCCGTCCACTTTCTCGACGATCAAATCCGGCATCACGTAATTCTCTTGCCCGCTCGTCACCGAGAGGCCAGGCTTGGGGCTCAGCTTGGCGATTTCGTCGGCGGCGTGCTGCACCTCTAGGGGAGAAACCCCCGTCCGCTTGGCGACGTCACTCCAGCGGTGGGCTATAAGCTCCTCGAAGAAGTCTCGGACCAGCCGGTCGGCCATCGAGCCCGCCTGTCCCCTCTCGCGCAGCTGAAGCAGGAGGCACTCGCGCAGATCGCGGGCGCCGACGCCCGGGGGGTCGAGATGCTGAACAATCTCGAGCATCTCCTCCGCCTCGGGAAACGTGTAATACGGCAGATCATCGATATCACGATCCACGGCTTCGGCGGCGCGCTCGATGGTCTGGTTAATGCTCATGAGAATCTGCTCAATGGACGCCGACAGATATCCGTCATCACCGATGTTGCCAATAAACTCGTCCGCCAGCAGGAGCTGCCGTGGATTCAGGTTGAGCATCCGAATCTGCTCGCGGAGATGCTCCTCCAAATTGGTGCTTGAAACCGGAACCGCCTCGAAATGCTCCTGCTGTTCCTGTTGTTCATGCATGCCGCCGGGCGAATCGAAACCGTCGAGGAGAATGTTCTCCCAGTCGGTCTCGTCCTCGGCGCGCGGGTCTACCGGCTCTTCGATGAGCGACTCTTCCCCGAGCGAGTTCAGTTCCAGCTCGCCGGAATCGCCTATGTCGTCGGACGGATCGTGCTCGTCCCGTTCATCGCGCTCGTCCCGCTCGTCAGCGTCGGCCGACTCCCGGTCTTCGTCCTCTTCCTGCGTCGCCTCAATTGATTGCTCTTCGGAGAGCTCCTCCTCCTCGTCCTCGCTCAGTTCGAGGAACGGGTTGACGAGCAACTCCTGCTTGAGGTGCTGTTGGAGATCGAGCAGGGGCATGTAGAGCATATCCATCGCCTGATAGAGGCGAGGATTGATCTTGAGCTCCTGCCCAAGGCGAACGGACTGGTTAAGGCCCGTCCTCATCCCGTGGGGTCCGAGACGGGTGCTTCTTTGAATCGACTTCGCAGGCGCGCGGTGAGCGTGGGCCCGAGGTAGATGTCCGCCACGGTGTCATCAAACACCAACTCACGAACCGTACCAGACACCTTCACCTGACCGTCAAACATGATGTACGCCCGATCGACAATGTCGAGCGTCTGTTCGACGTTATGGTCAGAGATCAGCACGCCGATGCCGCGATGCTTGAGGCTCGCGACAATCTGCTGGATGTCGTGCACCGCAATCGGGTCTACCCCGGCAAACGGCTCATCGAGCATCATGAACTTGGGCTGCGTCACCAGCGCACGCGTGATCTCAAGCCGGCGACGTTCGCCGCCCGAAAGCGCGTAGGCCTTGCTGGTGCGTAAGTGCTTGATGTTCAGCTCGTCGAGCAATCCTTCCAGACGCGCCTCGCGTTCCGCGCGGCTGATCGGCAGCGTCTCGAGAATCGCGAGGATGTTCTCTTCCACCGAGAGCTTGCGAAACACCGACGGTTCCTGCGAGAGATAGCCAATACCACGCCGTGCGCGCTGATACATCGGCATGTTCGTAATGTCTTGGCCGTCGAACAGAATGCGCCCCTGCACCGGCGGAATGAGCCCAACGATCATGTAGAACGTGGTCGTTTTGCCAGCGCCGTTGGGGCCCAGCAGCCCAACGATTTCTCCTTGGCGAAGGTCGAGTGCCACATTGTTTACCACGTTGCGGCGCCGATACGTCTTGACCAGTCCCTCCGCGCGCAGCTCACTGGAGCCGGTGACGCGTTCACCGGACGACACCCGGTGCATGGTCGAATGTTCGCCCGTGTGCCGCAACACGGCTGCGACTTGGCTGCGCGCGCCACGGACAGCGGCCCACGCATCGGCGCTGAGGCGCAGCTTGAGCCCGGTGCCGTCGCTCCCACCAGGGATCGTCTCCAAGGCGCCCGCACTCACTAAGCGCGGCACGACCACGTTCGCGAGATGCGCGCGCACCTCGTCGAGGCTGAGTCGTCCGGCCTCGGCGTCTGCGTCACGCCCCTCAGCCCGCAACGCCGAGATGTAGTCGGTGCGCATCTGCACGGCGACGTCGTGAAACACCGCGACGCCTTCCTCGTTGGCGACCCCGATGAGCGCCAACATCGCCAGCGTCGCAGAGCGATCCCCAGCACTGTAGCGCTCAACGGTTGCTCGTACCTGTTCCTGCGCCGAGTTGTTTTCGAATCCGCTCACGGAATCTTCCTCTGCGCGGGGGCCGCGCCTGGCTTACCAGCTTTTGTTTTTGCGGAATCCGTCGTGGCTTTAGCCTTGGCAGAATCCGAAGCGGCTTTGGCCTTCAGCTTCGTGGAATCGGCCAACGCCTCGAGATAAAACCCCGCCGCGCGATCGATGACCGTGACCGTTTGGATTTCCTTCTGAACAAAATCCACCGTGATCAAGCGGCCCGTGACGTAGTTGATGTTTGGCTTATCTGTTTTCTCAGTGGCACCGCTCGGCGCCATTTGATAGAACGACCGTGCCTTTCCGCGCGCGACGATCTGCTTGATGGCCGGTGCGTTGCTCGTGTCGCTCGCCGCCGCCTGCTCGAAGGTCGCCACCACGGTGTCGCCGCGGAGCCAGTCCATTTCCTTGGAAATGATTTTGGTGGTGTCTGGGTGACTGTCGGCCATCGCATCGCGGATCGCGCGCATCTCGCGAATGACCTGCCCCGGCATCACCACATCAATCGAATCGGCGGTAATCTGACGGTTTTGCGCATCGGCGACGGCGCGCTTGGGGCCCCACGCAAACGCGCGCTGGAGCTTTTGGTCCGCGACGCGCATATCGATGGTGTCGGCCTTGAGTTTCACTTCGTCACTCGTTGCCACTGCCGATCCCGAACTCTTGACGCGCTGAACCTGCCGCTGATTGGACTGCACGAAAATGCGGTCGCCCACAAGACTGAACTTGCTCTCGCCGCGCCCCTCGACCTTGGGATGGATCAGGAGATCGAGCGTTTCCTTTCCGTTGTCGAGGTAGGCGGAGTCGCCGGTGGCGAGCATGTCCGGCCGGTTGATCTCTACGCGGCCCGTGGCCCACACCAGCGAATCATTCTCACTGATCACACGGTCGGCCTTAATGTTGACGCTGTCCTTGGGCTCCTTGGTGCCAGCGTCCTTGGGGCTGATCCAGATATCGGGGCGTCCGGTGGCGTCGAGCTTTGCGGTGCGGCGCTGCGCAGGAATCGCGCGCCAATACACGGCGGTGGGAGCCTTGAAGTGCGTGCCGGTGCTGGTCACGCCGTCCACATTCCCCTCGAGTACAATCCGTTCTTCGGCCGTCCAATACACCATCTTGTCTGCCGTGACGCGCATACGGGCTTCGCGGTAGCGCACATGCCCGTACAGGTTGATCACCTTTTGATCACCCAAACTCTCGGCGCTGTCCGCGAGGAGTTTTTGGTCGGTCCCTTCGCAAATCGCGTCGACGCCAGCGCCGAAGTACGTCATGTATTGGCCCGACGGCATCTTGTACGCCTGCACGCTGGTCGAAACGCCGTTCCTCACCACCTCGGTCGCCACCATCTGGCACGGCTTCGGGGCGCGCCCCTGCGCTCCTGCTGCAACAGGACGAAGGCTCGCGAGTGCGAGCAGGAGGATGAACGGTCGAACGGTCACTTGGACGGGAGGTCAACCGCACCAGCCTTCGTGCGCTTCATCTTGGTGACGTTGACGTTGAGCATGTCCGGGTCCGACCGGAACCCCACGCCTTTCATCTCACGCCCGGGCTCGGTGGCGGTGAAGGCGCTGTCGCTGGAGATCTGATTGGTGCGCTGGTCGTACTTGAGCAACGGCGTCGTGAGCCTGCGCCCATCAACCGAGTTCATGACCACATCGCCACGCGCCTCAAGACTCTGCGTGCGCATGTTGTACGTGGCCGCGCGGGCCGTGAGGACCGCGTCGAGCGCTCCGGTGGAGCCGTAAAACAGGCCACGGACCGTGCCGCGCATCTCGATACGCGTGTTGTCGTCAAAGAAGAAGGCCGTGTCGCTTGTGATCTGGCCGCGCTGCATGCCTCGGTCCGTAATGAGCCAGCGACCATTGAAGGCAATCTGATCGGCAGAATCGGCCAGCGTCTTCTTGCGTGACGCGATGGCCGTGCCCTCCTGACTGGCACACCCAAGCACCGCAATGGCGGAGGTCGTCGCGACCACAAGCATTGCAACACGGGTTCCGTAGTTCGCACGGCGTTCGCGCGTCATGCGGCCCCCGCGCGCATCAGGTCGTGGAGGTGCACCACGCCCACCAGCCGCGACTGAGCGTCCACCACCGGCATGGAGATGATGCCGCTTTGCTCCATGCGATACACCACGGCACTCCCCAGTTCGTCGGGGCGCGTGGTTTTTGGCGTGCGCGTCATGACCGATTCCACCGGCACCGTAAAGACGTCACGCGTGCGCTCCATAAGCCGCATAAAATCGCCCGTGGTAATGACGCCCAACAGCGTGGACGAACCATCCACCACCACCGCTATGCCACGACGGTCCGCCAGCTGAACGATGGCGTCGTACATCGTGGCCGTGGCGGGCAACGTCGGCAGATTCTCTTTGAGCATCACGTCGGCCACGGTGAGCAAGAGTTTCTTGCCCAGTGCGCCACCAGGATGGAGTCGCGCAAAATCCTCGCGACCAAAACCTTTGACTTCCAGCAACGCCACCGCGAGCGCATCACCCAATGCAAGCGTGACGGTCGTGCTCGTTGTGGGCGCTAAGTCGTGCGGACAGGCTTCTTCGCGTACCGACGCGTCGAGCCACACATCCGCGTTCCGACTGAGGGTGGAGTTCTCTTCGCCACTGATCGCGATGGTCTTCACGCCGAGTCGTTTCAGCTGCTCCAGTAACGGCAGCAACTCGTCGGTCTCGCCGCTCTTGGAAATGAGAATCGCCACATCCTGCGCCGACACGATCCCGAGGTCGCCGTGCACGCTTTCGGTGGGATGCAGGAACATCGCGGGGGTTCCGGTGGAGGTCATCGTCGCGGCAATCTTGCGTCCGATGAGTCCCGACTTTCCGACTCCAGCGATAATCACGCGTCCACTCGCCGCCGCAATCACCTGAACGGCCTGCGCGAAGGTGGCGCCCAGGCGCGATGAAGCCTCAGCGAGTGCCTCGCCTTCCATGCGCATCACGCGCAGTCCACTCGCAATGATGTCGGAGTCGTTCATCATGGCGTCACATCCTCGCGTGAACGCTCTTCCACATACCGCTCCACCAGCGCCGCCCATTCGCCGCGCGCCATGAGCAAGGCCTCGGCAAACTCCCGAATGGCACCATGCCCGCCCGCTTTGGTCAGGTGTACCTGCGCAGCGTCGCGTACCTCCGCGACCGCATTCCCTACGGCAACCGGCATCCCCACCAGCCGGAGCGCACCGAGGTCTGGCAGGTCATCGCCAAGAAACGCCACTTCGTCGAGTGTCACGCCGAGTTGCGCCACCAAGCGGCGCAACGCTGGAGCTTTGCGCGCGTGCTTGTCCTGAATGACGGCGTCCATTTTCAGTTGCGCACCGCGCAAGCGCACGCTCTCGGACTCACGCCCCGTAATGATCGCGATTTTGAGGCCTGCCATCCGGAGCAGCACCGTGCCGACGCCGTCCTGAATGTTGTAGCGCAACAGCGACGCGGGTTTTCCCTCTACGTCGCCGAGGTAATAGCCAGCGTCGGTGAGCACGCCGTCCACGTCGAGGACCACGAGCTTGATCTTCGCGGCAGCAGCCGGCGCGATCATGCGCGGGCTCCTTGCCAGATATCGACCGCGCGTTGAATGAGCGCGTCCAGCTGATCGAGCGGCATCATATTCGGTCCGTCGCTCGGCGCATGATCCGGATCGGGGTGCGTTTCCATGAACAGCCCGTCCGCGCCCGCCGCCATGGCCGCGAGTGTGAGCGGGCGAATGAACTCCCGCAGTCCCCCGCTCGCGCCACCTTCGCCTCGGCCCGGCTGCTGCACCGAATGCGTGGCGTCAAAAATCACGGGGGCGTTGCACGCCGCGCGCATTCGCGGGAAGGCACGCATGTCCACCACGAGATCGCCGTATCCGAAGAAAGTCCCGCGCTCGGTCACCGCCACAGGCGTCCCCTTGGGAGCGGCGTGGCGCACCTTTGCGACGGCGCCCGCAACCCCTTCCGGATGCATCCACTGCCCCTTCTTCACATTCACAGGCTTCCCTGTTTTCCCTGCCGCAATGAGCAAATCAGTTTGCCGGCAGAGAAAAGCGGGAATCTGCAACACATCTGCGACCTGCGCGGCCGCCGCACAGTGCTCGGGGAGATGCACATCCGTGAGGATGGGCAACCCCGTGCGTGCGCGCACACGATCGAGTGCGGCGAGCCCTTCGTCGATCCCGGGGCCGCGAAAGGCGCCATCATTCGAACGATTGGCTTTGTCGAAGCTGGCTTTGAAAATGATCCCACCGGGCACGCGCTCCGCGAGCGCGGCGAGATGATCGCCGATGCGGAACATCAAGTCGTCTCCTTCGACGACGCATGGGCCGGCAATCAAAAAGAGCCGGTCAGCCGGAAAGAACGCGTGCAAAGGAGTCATTACCCGGCCTGCACCATCGTGTTGGCCGCTGCGCCATTGGCGCCGACGGCCGACCGTTTACGCTTGAGCGTTGCGGCGGCTGCCACGAAGGACGAGAACAGCGGATGCGGCCGCGTGGGGCGGCTCTTCAGCTCCGGATGGAACTGGCACGCCACGAAGTGCGGATGATCCACGAGCTCGATCATTTCCACGAGCGATCCGTCGGGCGAAAGGCCAGAGAGACGCATCCCCTTTTCGTGAAAGAGTTCGCGATACTCGTTGCTCACCTCATACCGATGCCGATGCCGCTCGCTGATTTCCGGCTTCCCGTAAATCTCCGCGGCCTTGGATCCCGGCTTCAAACGGCATGGGTACGCGCCGAGGCGCATGGTGCCGCCCATGTCGGTCACGTGCTGCTGTGAGGCCATCAGCGAGATCACGGCGTTCGAGCATTCAGGCGCGAACTCACTGGAGTTGGAATCGTCGAGCCCGCACACGTCACGCGCGAACTCAATGATCGCGACTTGCATCCCAAGACAAATGCCGAAGAACGGCGTCATCGTCTCGCGGGCCGCGCGAATGGCTTCCACCATGCCTTCTACCCCACGCACACCAAAGCCGCCTGGCACGAGTAGACCGTCAAAGCCGCGCATCGTTTCGCGCGCCGTATCCATGTCGGTGAACAGATCGCTCGACGTCCACACGATCTCGACTCCCACATCGTTCGCAATGCCACCGTGGATGAGCGCTTCCTGCACGCTCTTGTAGCTGTCGGCATAGTCGGTGTACTTCCCGACTACGGCGATGCGCACCTTGTCCTTCGGTTCGAGCACCCGTGACACGAGCGCCTTCCACGCGGTGAGATCCGGTGCCTTGGTCTCGAGCCCGAGCTTCCGACACACGAGATCGTCGAGCCCCTGATCATGGAAGGTGAGCGGAATCTGGTAGATCGTCTTGACGTCCCGCGCTTCGATGACCGCGCCGAACTCTACGTTGCAGAAGAGCGCGATCTTGCGCTTGACGTCTTCCGTCAACGGGCGCTCGGTGCGGCAAATCAGGATGTCTGGCTGAATACCAATTTCCATGAGATCGCGCACGGAGTGCTGGGTGGGCTTGGTTTTCACTTCGCCGGCAGCCGCAATCCAGGGCACCAGCGTCAGGTGCATGAACATCGCGTTCTCGCGCCCGACGTCGTGACGGAACTGACGAATGGCTTCGAGGAACGGCAGCGATTCGATGTCGCCCACCGTGCCACCGATTTCCACGAGCACCACGTCATTCTCCGGCGAGAGGCGGCGGATCGCGCTCTTGATCTCATCGGTGATGTGCGGAATCACCTGCACGGTGGATCCCAAGAACTCGCCGCGGCGTTCCTTGGTGATCACGTTCAGGTAGACGCGCCCGGTGGTGACATTGTTCGCCTGCGTGAGCGGGCGATCAATGAACCGTTCGTAGTGCCCGAGGTCCAGATCGGTTTCGGCGCCGTCGTCCGTCACGAAGACTTCCCCGTGCTGAAACGGGCTCATCGTGCCCGGATCCACGTTGATGTACGGGTCGAACTTCATCATGGTCACGCGCAGCCCGCGCTCGACGAGCAATCGCCCGACCGACGCAGCGGCTATGCCCTTGCCGAGCGACGAGACCACGCCGCCGGTGACGAAGATGTACTTGGTGCTGCTCTGCGTAGCAGGGGTTTGCATCAGGAGGTTCCGGCGGTGAAGGTGGCGTCGGACCAGCGGGCGTTCGCGTCAATCAAATCGTCTTCGGTATCAATACCGCCACCGAGCACCGGTGCCACAGAGGCCACACCCATGGCCAATCCGTCGGCAATCGCGCGGAGCTGTTCGAGGCGTTCCGTGAGTTCAAGCGGGTGCGGCGGGAGCGAGACCCAGCGTTGCAGCGCGTCTCGGCGATAGGCATACACGCCAAGGTGCTGCCGGAGCAGTGCGTCGCGATGTGCGGCGTCGGATGGGTCGCGCAAAAACGGAATGGGCGCGCGGGAGAAATAGAGCGCGCGCCCCGTGTCGTCGGTGACCACCTTGACGATCGCCGGATTCGCAAGAATCTCGGCGGTCGCGGTCGCGGCGGCCGTGCCCAGCGGGAATCGGCCGCTCGACACCATCTCGGCCGAGCCGCGCACAGCGTCGGCATTGATGTAGGGTTCGTCGCCTTGGACATTCACAATGACGTCGTAACCCGCATAGGCCGCTTGGTTCGCCACTTCGGCCACGCGATCGGTGCCAGACACATGGTCGCCGCGGGTCATCGCGACCTCCGCGCCGGCCGCACGAACGGCGTCAGCGACATCAGGATGATCCGTGGCTACCACCACGCGATCGGCGGCATTCATGGCAATCGCCCGCTGCCACACCCGGACAATCAGGGGGGCGCCGCCTAGGAGGCGAAGCGGTTTGCGGGGGAGCCGGGTCGCCCCGAGTCTGGCGGGGATCACGATTAGAGTGCTCACGTCAGCAACTCCAAACGACTGGACACGGATGCAAGAAGCACACCAAAGAATATAGAAGCCTGCGCAACACACTGCAAATCAAGGTGTTTGGGGGCTCCGAGCCCTCCCCCCAAGCCGGTGGTTACCGCTTCCCGGCAGCTCACCGTTCCAAACGAAAGCGGGGATCCAGCCTCGAAGCCGAATCCCCGCCCAAAACGCTCCCTGCCGCCTTACTCGGGGCTGGGCGTCGTACGCAGGTAAGGCTTCAGCTCCGTAACCCCTTTCGGGAACGCAGCGCGGGCATCGGCCGTGGGCATTGAGGTGGCCACAATGACGTCCTCGCCCTTGGCCCAGTTCGCTGGGGTGGACACCGGGAACTTGGCGGAGAGCTGCAGGCCATCAATCACCCGCAAAATCTCGTCGAAGTTGCGTCCCGTGCTCGCGGGGTAGGTCAGCGTGAGCTTGACCTTGTTGTCCGGCCCAATAATGAACACCGAGCGCACGGTCAGCGTTTCGCTCGCGTTCGGATGGATCATGTCGTACAGGTTCGACACGGCACGATCGGGGTCGGCGATCATCGGGAAATTCACCGCATTCCCAGTGACTTCCTCAATGTCCTTTTCCCACGTGTGGTGCGACGCAATCCGGTCCACCGAGAGCCCAATCACCTTGGTGCCGCGCTTCTTGAACTCCGGCATCAGCTTGGCCACCATGCCAAGTTCGGTGGTGCAGACCGGGGTGAAGTCCTTGGGGTGAGAGAACAGGACGGCCCACGCATCACCCTTCCAGGCATGAAAATCGATGGTTCCTTGGGTGGTTTCTGCGGTGAAATTCGGTGCGATGTCGCCGAGATGTAGGGACACAATACGCTCTGGAAGTATGAAGAATGAGCAAGAGAACGTGGGGAGCCAACAACGAATCGTAGCAACGGGCGAACGGCAGAGGTATCCGTAATTCCCCTACTCAAACTGTTGCCTCGTACGAGTAAGGCGCACACGGTACCCAGCATTCCAGCAGAGCGAGCCGGAGCAGAATCAACCGCCTTTGGGCAATCCCTGCAAGAGCAGTCGGATGACGTTCTCACCCATGATCTTCGCAATATCAGCCTCGCTAAAGCCCTGCTTCAGCAACGCCTCGGTCACGAGCGGCATACCCGTGGCATCAAAGGCAGACGCAATGGCGCCGTCCCAGTCGGACCCAAGCCCCACATGGTCAATCCCCGCCACATCTACGGCGTGCCGGATGGCCTTCGCAACGCCATTTGGGGTGGGGTCGCAAATGGCCGCATCCCAGAATCCGATGCCGATCACCCCGCCATTCACCGCCAGCCGTCGTAGCTGGTCGTCAGTCCAGTTCCGTGGACCGGGGCAGACCGCCGCCACACCGCCGTGCGAGACCACCAGCGGGCGCGTGGCCATCGCCAGCACCTCGTCCACCGCCTTGGCCGACACGTGCGCGAGATCGACGATGATCCCCTTCTCTTCCATCTTCTTCACGACCGACACACCGAGCGGCGTAAGCCCGCCTTTGTCGAGCCCGTGCGCCGAACCCGCCACTTCGTTATCGAAGAAGTGCGCGAGACCAGCCATGCGGAAGCCAAGGGAATACAGCGTTTTCAGATTTGCGAGTTTCCCCTCGAGCACCTGCATCCCTTCAATGGACAGGATGCCGATGACGACGTTCCTCTTGACCTCTCGTCCAGCGAGCTCTCGTTGGAGCTCCGAGGCATTGGATACGAGTACGAGCGCGCCGTTCGACCGTTCGGCCGCGTCGTGCGCTTTGAGGCTCGTCCACCGAGCGCGCTCAAGGAGGCTCGTCCAGTTGCTGATCGGGCGATGCTCGGCGACTGCGAGCAGCGTAATGTTATCGGTATTGCTGCCGTTCGCCGCGTAGTTCTGGCCGCGCGGTGTCTTGGAGACGGTGGAGAAAATCTGAATCGCCACATTCCCCGCAATCAATCGCGGAATGTCGGTGCTCCCGGTGGTGCTGCGCTCCACCGGATCGCGTGGCCAGAGCAGGAGGTCGTCGTGCATGTCCACCACACGGAGCGACGAGTGCAGCGCGGCGGCGGCCGGGCTCACCTGATACGGCGGCTTTCGTAGCACCGTGTTCATACGGCCGTCCACGAAGTTGGCGCCCTGCCAAAAGAAGAGGACGCCGGCGAGGAGTACCAGCAGCGTGAGGATGCTGAACAGGCGTCTGATCATGGCGCGCTCAGTGCGTGGCCGCGCCGCGGTGCGCGGCGGCGAGCGTGAGAAAATTGCGCAGCAACTGCTTGCCACCCTGCGTCAGAATCGACTCGGGGTGGAACTGCACGCCCCACACCGGAAACGATCGGTGGCGAAGCGCATGGATTTCCGTGGGATCATCGTCTGCGCAGGCAATCACCTCGAGCGCCGATGGGAGCGACGGCGCCTCCACGACCAGCGAATGATAGCGCATCACCTCGAGCGGATCCGGCAATGACGCAAAGAGCCCCTGCGCGTCATGGCGAATGCGGGACGTTTTGCCGTGCATCACGCCGCGCGGGGCGCGAATCACCCGCCCTCCATACGCCTCGCCAATGGCCTGATGTCCGAGGCATACGCCCAGAATCGGAATCTGATCGCCGTAGCGCTGAATGACGGGAATGCAGATGCCCGCGTCCGCCGGGGTGCCCGGCCCAGGGCTCAGGACGATGGCGTCGGGATGGAGATCACGCACCTCCTCCACGGACAGCGCGTCGTTGCGCACGACATGCGGCTGTTCGCCGAGCTCGCCAAAGTACTGCACGAGGTTGTAGGTGAAGGAGTCGTAGTTGTCGAGAATGAGCAGCATGTTGGGATGCGGTGTAAACGAAACGTCGCGGCTCGCCAGCGCCTGGGCAAGGCACTGGGGGCAATTGTGGACACGATGTCAGGCGGTGCCCTACTCCGCGTACGCGTGCGGAGGGCGATGTTGGCCCATGCTTCCCCCCGAACGCACCCTGCAGCGCGCGGAAGCGCGCGCCCTGCGCCTTGGCGCCCGCGCGCTCGAGCGCTTGCACGACGAACTGCTGTTCATCCGCGCCTTTCCGCGTGAGGCGTCATTTGTCCCGCGTGCCGAGCGGGCGCTGGCTCGCGTGGCCGCCGCCATCGGCCGTCTGCCCGCCCGCGAACGGCGGCGGCTCGACGACAGCGGCCGCGGCGGCACAACGAGCCGGCATACGTTCGAACATGCGATCGCGGAATGGATCGGCGTTCGACACGAGGGCGAGGCCGAGTTCGACTGGCCGAGCCTGCCGGACACGGGTCGCCTCGATGCCGTGATGCGCCCGTTGCTCGCCCGCGGCGAAGAAGACGCCTTCGACGCCGGGTTGGTGAGTACGCGCGAATGGCTGGACGCGGCGGCAGCCGGCTTTGGCGGCACGCGCGTCGAGTGGATGCTGCGGTCGGCGGCAGCGGGTGCCGACCGCGCCGGTTTTGCCCGCGCCTACGACAGCGCGGAGATCCCGGTGTCGTGGACGCTCCGCGCTGGGGCAACGTCCGGCTCCTCGGGCAACTTCCTGGCGGGCGCGGCGGTCGTCGCCCGTCCGGCGATGCGTCGCCCGCCGGCCAACATCGCGCGTGCCATACAGCAGACGCTGGCGGACATCCGGCTGGCGCGCCCCGCGGAAGCCGATCGGGTGATCGACGTGGCGCGCGCGGCGCTCGCGGCCCGCTGTCGCGAGGTCTATGCGATCTCCAACGCGAATCGCCACGAGGTCTGGCTCGCCGACCTCGGCGAAGGAGCGGTGCTCGCCGTCATCGGCGCGCGCCCAGAGGCGCGCCTCAGCCTCGAGTCCAACTATGGGTATCTCCTGCTGTCGAACGGAGTGCCGATCGGCTACGGCGGCGTGACGCCGCTGCTCGCGCAGGCCAACACGGGAATCAACATCTTTGCGGAGTTCCGTCGCAGCGAGGCGGCGTTCCTCTGGGTGCAAATGCTGCGTGCATTCCACTCGCTGTTCGGCGTGCGGCGTTTTGTGGTGAACGCCGTACAGTTCGGTGAGGACAACGAGGAGGCGATCGCGAGCGGCGCGTATTGGTTCTATGATCGGCTCGGCTTTCGTCCGAGCCATCCCGCGGCGGGCCGCATCGCGGACGAGGAGCGCCGCCGCATCGCGGCCGACCGCTCGTATCGCACGCCACCGTCGCGGCTGCGCGCGCTGGCGCGCGGCGACCTGCACCTGACGCTTCCGGGATACGAACGCGCTTCGTTCTTCGACGAGCGCTGGCTGACGGGGGTCTCGCTCGCGCTGACGAGGCGCGTGGGCGCGGAGCCGGATGCGGATCGCGCCACCGCCGTGGCGCGGCTCGTCGCGCAGGCCGCGGCGGCGCTTGGCCAATCGCCCGGACGCTGGCCGGCGGATGAACGGGCGTCGTTCACCCGCCTCGCCCCGCTCATGGCTCTGCTTTCCGACCTGCCGCGATGGGCGGCGCGCGACCGGAACCGGGCGGTGCTGATCATGCGTGCCAAGGGGGCCCCGCAGGAGCGGATGTTCGTGCTGCTGGCGCAGCAGTATCCGAGGGTGATACTGGCGCTGGCCGCGCTCGGGCGCGCGACCGAGGTGAAGCCGCTGACTCAGCCGCGCGGGTGAAACTGCTTGTGAACCGAGCGCAGATACTCGCGGTCGACGTGCGTGTAGATCTGTGTCGTGGAGATATCCACGTGCCCAAGCATTTCCTGCACGGCCCGTAGATCGGCCCCGCCCTCCAGCAGGTGCGTCGCAAAGGAGTGGCGAAGCGTGTGGGGACTTACGTGTTTTTCAATACCCGCCCGCTCCACATACTTCCGGAGGATCTGCCACGCCCCCATACGAGAGAGTGGGTTCCCGCGGGCGTTGAGAAAGAGTTTCCCCTTGCCCGCGCCTCGTTCCAGCGTCGGACGCAGTTCGCGCAGGTACATCCCCACCGCGCCGATGGCGGACCGGCCAATGGGCACGAGCCGTTCCTTGGAGCCTTTGCCGAATACGCGCACCAAGGCGTCTTCAAGCATGACGTCCTTGACGTCGAGCCCGATCCATTCGCTCACACGCAGGCCAGCTCCGTACGCGAGTTCCAGCATCGCGCGGTCACGAAAGGCCAATGGGTCGTCGAGCGACACGGCATTGATGATGCGAATTACCTCGTCCACCGTCAGGACTTCCGGGAGCGTCCGCCATTTCTTGGGCGTTTCCAGCCGCTCACTGGGGTCGCGCGCCAGTTGTCCTTCGGCTTGAAGGAACTTGAACCAGGTGCGGAGCGCCGATACCGACCGCCGAATGCTCGACGGGGCGAGCCCCATGTCCTTCAAGTGGTAGATGAAGTCGCGCAGATGCGCGGACTCAACCGCCTCAGGATTGGCCAACGAGCGGACCGACGCCCACTCGACAAATCGGTTGAGGTCTCGGCCGTATGCTTCGATCGTACGGGGCGAGGCACCGTCCTCCAGCGCCAGATACTCCCCAAAGCGCTCGAGCTGAAAGGCGCGTGCCGTCCCGTCTGACGGCATCAATCCTCGGGCGTGCCGGCCCCGTTAGTGGCGTCGTCGATCGCCTGCTGAATACGAGCGGATGCTCGCCGACGCACAACAACGATGATGATCGCGGCCATCAAGCCAGCGGCGACGAAGGCGACAATCCCAACCTGCCTGGAGAACTGACGGAGCGCGCGCTGCATGGCCACCCAATCGTCACCCACGCGGAAGGCAATCCACGCAATCGCGCCGTACCAAATGCCGGAGGCGAGGAGAAATACCGCGGCGGTGCGTACCGGTGGGACGCGCGTGGCGCCAGCCATCGGTGGGGTGATCGCGCGGAGCCCCGGAAGAAAGCGGCTCACAAACAACGCGGTCATTCCGTACTTCGAGTACATCAGCTCCAGGCGCTGCTCGAGGTTGTCGATGCCCGCCTTCTTGAGGCGGGCATGCAACCAGTTGGCGCCAAACTTCCGCGCAACGGCGTACACGACCATCGTCCCCGCGACGCTGCCAATGACGATCGCCCCCGCCGTGGCGTAGAAGTCCGCGCCGTTCCGGGCGGCAAGAAAACTGCCGAGCGCCACGACCAAGTCGGCCGGCACCGGCGGAAAGATCCCTTCGATGAACGCGACCGCTCCCAACATCGCATACAGCTGCCAGAGGGGCACGCCGCTGAGCCACGCGGTCATCGTATTGAGCAGGTCGGCCATTATGGAATCTCCTCGAGCTGGGCGACCGCAATCACGGCGACGCCCTCTTCACGGCCGATCCACCCCATCCCTTCGTTGGTCTTTCCCTTCACCATCACCTCACTCACCGCAATGCCCAGCGCGTCCGCGAGGACCTGACGCATAGCATCGCGGTGCGGGCCGATCTTCGGACG
Organism: Gemmatimonadota bacterium; assembly: GCA_026387915.1. Taxonomy (NCBI): domain Bacteria; kingdom Pseudomonadati; phylum Gemmatimonadota; species Gemmatimonadota bacterium. The sequence continues at coordinate 124,009 of JAPLKS010000009.1, read as the reverse complement.
TTCGCAAATCACGGTGATATCAACCTGTGCGGGGCGGAACCCCGTCTCAAAGACGAGGCCAACGGAACGGCGCAGCATCTCAATTGAATTGCGGTTCTTATTGGCGGCGTCGGTATCGGGAAAAAACTTTCCAATATCACCCACGCCTGCGCCGCCGAGGATGGCGTCGGTGACCGCGTGCGCCACGGCGTCGGCGTCGCTATGTCCGATCAGTCGCACCGCAGCGGGGATTTTTACCCCACCGAGTACGATGCCGTCGCCCGGACCAAACCGGTGCGAATCATAGCCAATGCCAACGCGCGTTTTCATGCGGGCTCCGAGAGTCGGGTCACGCGGCGGCGTGATCCGACTCCACGATCAGGGAATAATCTTGCCGACGGCGATGCGGGGCGAAGCCTGCCTCACGAATCAGCTGTTCCATTTCTTCGGTGCTCGTGCGGAAAGTCGTGTTGGCCGCCGACACCACATTTTCTTCGAGCATCAGGGAGCCAAAGTCATTGCACCCATAATGCAACGCCATCTGTCCGATCTTGAGCCCCATCGTCACCCAGCTCGCCTGGATGTTGGGAATGTTCTCGAGCATCACGCGCGCAAAGGCCGTGGTGCGCAAATATTCCACCGCGTCCGTCTTGGCCATGTGACTGAGCTCTGGCGTGTTCTCCGGCTGCAGCGGCCAGCAAATGAATGCGGTAAAGCCATGGGTGCGCGCCTGCAAATCACGGAGTCGCTCAAGATGCTCCACGCGCTCGGCGAGCGTCTCGCCAATGCCGTACATCATCGTGCACGACGTCTTGAGCCCCTCGAGATGCGCGATCTCCATCACGTCCAGCCAACGATCGGCGCCGGCCTTCTTCTTGGCCACTTGATCGCGCACGCGCTGCACGAGGATTTCGCCGCCACCACCCGGAATGGAATCGAGCCCAGCCTTGACCAGCTCGCGAATCACATCGCGCGCATCCATCCGGTACAGCGTGCTCCAGAAATCCACTTCACTTGGGCTGAAGCCGTGAATGTGGATTGGGTGATACCGTTTGATGTACTTGAGCAGTTCGAGATACCACTCGAACGGGATGTACGGATTGTGGCCGCCCTGAATGAGAATCTGCACGCCACCGAGCGCCTTCACTTCGTCAATCTTGGCGCCGATCTGTTCGTAACTGAGCGTCCAGCCTTCATTGTGTTTGGGGCGGCGATAGAACGCGCAAAATCCGCAGTCCGCAACGCACACATTCGTGTAGTTGATATTGCGGTCCACGATATACGTGACGACCCCCTCGGGATGCAGGCGACGACGCACTTGATCGGCGTCGTGGGCGAGTTCGAGGAGCGGCGCGTTGGTGTAGTAGTCGAGCAAATCCTTCATAGCGGGCTCAGAGTTGGGTCAACGGCAAAACACGTGTACGGTATTCCGTTATCCGTTTTCGGTGCACTGACCACGAATAACGATCAACGATAAACAACCACTACCCCACCGCGAGAAACGCGAGTCGTCCCGGTGGAACCTTCCCAGCGACCGTGAGCCGCCGATAAAACTCGGTCAGGCCGCCCAAGTGTGGGTAGCTCAAACCGTAGTCGAGACCTGCGAAATAGTCGAGACAGGCGGCATAGGGCACCGACGTGCGCTCAGAGGCCTGACGCGCCAGAATGTCGAGATGTTTCAGCCCCCAGTCACGGCTCTGCATCAATGCGGCATGCACCGCGAGCGCCTTGGCGGTGTCGGCGGTGCGCTGTGCTACCCACACGGCAAATACAAAGGGGAGTCCGGTCCACCGTTTCCATTCTTCGCCGAGGTCATACGCGTGGGCGTACGGTGACGGCATAGCCCCCGACTGGAGCATGAGCGCGGCATCGCCGATCACCAACCGAGCCGCGATCCCGTCTCGGCCATCCTCCGCACCAGCCATCGCCCCGCGGAGTTCCGCGGCCTCTGCGTCGCCGGGCACGAACTCTGGCGTGGTGCCCCACACATGCTCAAACAACAGTTCGAGCAAATGCACGCTGGTCATGGAGCTCCGGCTCACGAGCACGCGCTTACCGCCGAGTGATTCCGCAGGCTCGTGCGAAAAGAGCATTACGCTTTGCACCGCCCCGTCGCAGGAAATCGCGAGATCCGGCAACAACAAATACCGTTCCCAGTCGCGCGCGTACTCGACCGCCGAGACCACGCTCACATCGAGCTCGCCGCGTGCCATCATCTGATTCAGTGCGCTCGGGACGCCATCCACCAGCGTGCCGTTGAGCGGCACGAGCCCGCGATCAACGCCCCCGTACACGGGGTAGCAGTTGATATACGGAATGCGTCCGACGCGCATGGCTACGCCGGAACCGGATCGGGAGCGACCGCGTCGAACGTGCGGAGAATATTGTAAAACGAATCGCGTTCCGCCGGGATCTTGCCGGCACCGCGAATGAGGCCGAGAATCGCGTCGAGCGTCATGGCCTGCGGCGTGTGAGCGCCCACCGCGTGGTAGATCTTTTCGCGGACCACCGTCCCTTCCAGATCATTTACGCCAAAGTGCAGCGCCACCTGCGACACCGCCTGCGACACCATGATCCAATGGCTCTTCACGTGCGCGAAGTTGTCGAGAAAGAGCCGCCCAACCGCGAGCATCTTCAGATCGTCCACGCCGCTGGTGGCGTGACCCTGCCGCGAGAGCTCGCGGCCGAGTTCGTTGTCGTCCGGATGATAGGCGAGCGGGATATACGCTAAGAAGCCGCCGGTTTCATCCTGCAGATCGCGCAGCATCTGCAGGTGCTGCATGCGGTCGTCGAGGGTCTCAACGTGCCCGTAGAGCATCGTGCAGTTGGAGCGAATGCCGAGCGCATGCGCGGCGCGGTGCACGCCGATGTAGTCCGCACCCGCGAGCTTCTTGCCGGCAATCCGATCACGGACTGCGGCGCTGAACGTTTCGGCGCCGCCGCCAGGCATCGTGTCGAGCCCGGCCTCGCGTAGGGCGATGAGCACATCGGTCCACGACATTTTCTCAATGCGCGCGATATGCGCGATCTCGACTGCCGTGAGGGCCTTGATGTGCACATGCGGAAAGTTCGCCTTGAGTGCGCGGAACATCGTCGTGTAGTACTCGAGCCCCGCCTGCATATCGAGACCGCCCACGATGTGAAACTCGCGCGTCAGACCGTCGGCCGCGTTGGCCGCCTCACCGAGCACTTGCTCGAGCGTATAGCGATATGCGCCGGCCTCTTTGGGCAAGCGCGCGTACCCGCAAAAGGTGCAGGTCGTGCGCAGGACGCAGATGTTCGTGGGATTGATGTGCTGGTTGGACGCGAAGGTCACCACGTCGCCGTGCTTCGCACGATTCACCGCGTCGGCGAGGACGCCAAGGCCAATGAGGTCATGCGAGCTGTACATGGCGTGCCCGTCCGCCTGATCGAGGCGCGTTCCCGCGACGAGCTTGCTCCCGATGCGACGCAGCGCTGGGTCACTGACCTTGAAGAGGGCCAGTTCCGCCAGCGCCGCGATGGTTCCTGCCGATGCCACGGCTACGCTCGGTAGCGCCGGATGGCCAGGCTCACGTTATGACCGCCAAAGCCCGACGAGTTGCTCAGTGCGGCGCTGATGTCGCGCTTCACGGGCACATTCGGCGTGCAGTCGAGATCGCACTCCGGGTCGATCGAACTCAGGTTGATCGTGGGCGGTACGACACCGTTCACGATGGCCAACGTTGTGAGAATCGCCTCGACGGCTCCGGCCGCGCCCAGCATATGGCCGGTGGCGCTCTTGGTGGAGCTCACGTTCAGTGCCGTGGCGTTCGGACCGAACACGGCCTTGATGGCGCGAATCTCGTTGGGGTCGTTGAGCGGTGTGCTGGTGCCGTGCGCATTGATGTACTGCACATCGCTCGGCTGCAGCTTTCCGTCTTCGAGCGCCCGACGCATCGCGCGCTGCAACCCTTCGTGATTCTCGGGCTGACCGGTGAGATGGTAGGCGTCGCCCGTCGCGCCATAGCCCGCGATTTCGCCGTAGATGCGGGCGCCGCGGTTGAGCGCGTGCTGGAGCTCTTCGAGGATGACGACCCCCGATCCTTCGCCCATCACAAAGCCGTCGCGCGCCACGTCAAATGGCCGACTCGCCGTTTCCGGCGATTCATTGCGCACCGACAACGCCTGCATGTTGGCAAAGCCACCAACCGCCATCGGGGTGACCGAGGCTTCGGTGCCGCCGGCAATCATCACGTCGGCGTCTCCGTACTGGATCATACGGTACGACTCACCAATCGCATGACCGCTGGTCGCGCAGGCCGACTGAATCGCGAAGTTTGGCCCTCGCGCCTTGAACCGCATCGATACCACGCCAGCCGCAATGTCGCCGATGAACATGGGGATGAAGAATGGCGAAATGCGATTCGGCCCAGCGTCGCGAAACACGTCGTGCTGCGCTTCGAACGTCGTGAGCCCGCCAATCCCGCTCCCGATCACCACGCCGGTGCGCTCGGGCGTAAAGCCCTCGCCGTCACCGAACCCTGCGTCGCGCATCGCCTGCACCGCGGACGCCATGGCGTACTGCGTGTAGAGATCGGTGCGCTTGGCTTCCTTGCGGTCCATGTAGTCGGCGATGTCGAAGTTCTTCACCTCGCACGCGAACCGCACTTTGAATCCGCTCGCGTCAAACCGAGTAATCGGTCCGCCACCGGACTTGCCGGCCAAAACGGACGCCCACGTGCTCGCCACATCGTTGCCAATGGGCGTGAGACATCCGAGTCCGGTAACGACGACGCGACGCGACATCAGCCGCCGATCTTCCCGTTGAGATAGCCGATCGCGTCACCAACGGTGCGCAGCTTCTCGGCGTCTTCGTCCGGAATGTCGATGTTGAACTCCTTCTCGAACTCCATGACCAGCTCGACGATGTCGAGGCTGTCGGCGCCAAGGTCTTCGATGAAGCTCGCTTCCGGGGTGAGCTTATCGCGCTCGACGCCGAGCTCCTTCTCGATGATGTTTTTGACCTTCTCCGAATGATCAGCCATGTCCGAAATCCTCGGTCGTATTTGGGGTGGGACAACCTGCAGAAATATAGTCGGCGGACGCCGCAACCGTTACATCGCCAGCCCCCCGTCCACCACCAGCACCTGACCGGTGATGTACGAGGCGGAATCACTGCTCAAAAAGGCCACGGCCCGGGCCACGTCAGTCGGCGTCCCGAGCCGTTCCAACGGGATCTCCTGGCTCATTGCCGACCGGGCTTCGGGCGCCATAGCGGCCGTCATGTCGGTCTCAATAAACCCGGGGGCCACGGCGTTGCACAGGATGTTGCGCGACGCCAGCTCCCGAGCCACCGACTTCGTGAGGCCAATCAACCCCGCCTTACTCGCCGAGTAGTTGGTCTGCCCCTTGTTCCCCATAATGCCCACGACGCTCGTGATGTTGATGATGCGCCCCCAGCGCCGCTTCATCATGCCGCGGCTCGCGGCACGGGTGGCCACAAAGGCCGAACGAAGGTTGGCGTTGATCACGGCATCCCAGTCATCGTCTTTAATGCGGAGCATCAGGTTGTCGCGGGTGATGCCGGCGTTGTTGACCAGAATGTCGAGTGACCCGAACTTCTCCTCGACCGCGGCGACCAGTGCCGTGACCTCGGCCGGGACGCTCACGTCGCATCCAAACCCCAGCGCCCCCCCGCCGATTTGTGCCGCCACTTCTTCGGCCTTGGCCGCGTCACGACCGACGATCGCCACGCGGGCCCCACATTCGGCCAACGTCAGCGCGATGGCATGGCCGATCCCCCGTGTGCTCCCTGTGACGAGCGCGACCTTGCCGGTCAAATCGATTTGGATCATGGCCTCTCCTCTCCCTGTGCCGCGGTCAGCCGAAGGTGGCCAGTAGCGATTCAACATCCGCCACCGTGCCGCAGGTAAGCGCCGGATTATTGGGCGCGAGTCGCTTGAGTAGTCCCGTCAGTACGTTCCCCGGCCCCATCTCCACGAACGTCGCGCCGGGGTGCTCGGCCGCCATGGCCTGAATCACCTGTACCCAGCGCACGGGGCTCGTCAGTTGTTCCGTCAGCAGGCGTCGCGCCGTGGTTTCGTCGGCGACGCGCTGTGCGGTGACGTTGGAATACACGGGGTAATGGGGGTCAGACCACCTGGCGCCGGTAAGTGCGGCGTCTAGCCCAACCGCGGCCGGCGCCATCAACGGCGAGTGGAAGGCGCCGCTCACGGTAAGACGAAGCGCCCGCTTGGCCCCCGCGGCCTTGGCCAACTCCATCGCCCGCTCTACACCGGCGACTTCCCCCGAAATCACGATCTGCTCAAGGGCGTTGTAGTTCGCCGGCACGACTTCACCGGCTTCGCTCGCCTCACGGCAGATGTCCTCAATCGCACGTTCGAGCACGCCCAGGATGGCCGCCATCGCGCCAGGGCGCGCTGTGCCAGCCTCGAACATCAACTCGCCACGACGCCGCACCAGTTTCACCGCATCTTCGAGTGGCAAGGCGCCCACGGCGTGGTAGGCCGTGAACTCGCCGAGCGAATGTCCGGCCGCCGCACGCACGGCTGGCGCCACTCGCTCGCGCACCACGGCCCATACGGCCGCTCCGTGAGCCAAGAGCGCGGGCTGCGCATTGTGCGTGAGGGTGAGTTCCTCGGCTGGCCCTTCAAAGGCGAGCGTGCTGAGCGAGGTGCCGAGCGCCGCATCGGTGCGCGCCCACACATCACGGGCCGCCGGAAATGCGTCGACCAGATCTTTGGCCATACCGGGCTTTTGCGAGCCCTGGCCAGGAAATAGCAGGAGGAGATCCACGGAAGTCGGGTTAAACGTCGGTTGCGAAATGAAGGCCGGCGGCGCGCTGCGCTAGAAGCGCACGACCATCGAGCCCCACGTGAACCCAGCGCCGAACGCCACAAACATCACGATCGATCCGTCTTTCACACGCCCCGCCTTCACGGCCTCGTCGAGCGCAATGGGAATCGATGCAGCCGACGTGTTGCCAAAACGGTCCACGTTGACGAACACTTTTTCCATTGGAATGCCTGCATGCTTGGCCGTGGCTTCGATGATGCGCACGTTGGCCTGATGCGGAATCAAGAGGTCAATGTCGGCTGCCGACATTTTGGCCCCGTCGAGCGCGCGATCACAGGCATCGGCCATCGACCGCACGGCATTCTTGAATACCTCGCGGCCACTCATGTGAATCTTGTCGCTTCCCTCGGCGATGATCTCGGGCGTGCTCGGGTCGGCAGCACCACCTTTGGGGCGATGCAGCAAGTTGGCCAGCGTGCCATCGCTGCGCATATAGGCAGACAGAATGCCGCGCCCCTTCGTGGAGCGCTTGAGCACCGTCGCGCCAGCACCATCGCCAAACAAGACGACCGTGTTGCGGTCTTTCCAGTTGATGATGCGCGTCAGCAGCTCACCGCCAATCACGAGGATTGTTTCGGCGTTGCCCGTGGCCATCAATCCTTCGGCGACCTGCATGCCATAGAGCCAGCCGCTGCAGGCGGCGCTCAGGTCAAACGCGGCAGCACGCGAGGCGCCAAGGGCCGCCTGAATCTCCACGGCAGTCGACGGAAGCAAATGATCGGCTGACGCCGTGCCGAGAATGATCACGTCCAACTCGGCGGCGGTGACACCCGCGGCCTGCATCGCGAGCCGTGCGGCCGCCGTAGAAATGGAGGTCAGCGTTTCATCGGGACCGGCGACATACCGATAGCGAATGCCGGTGCGGTCGCGAATCCACTCGTCGTTCGTCTCAAGACCGAGCGCAAGAAACTCGTCGTTGGACATCCGACGTTTGGGGACGGCGTAGCCGGTTCCCGCGATCATCGCGAATGGACGTTTCATCGTTGGGCTCGCGCCTGTGAGGCTAGGACTGGGCTGCGGAGGCCTGATGCTGTGACAGCCGCTGACCAATGTGATCGCTCATGCGCGACTCCACGGTCCGGGCGGCCACCTGCACCGCGTTCTTGATGGCCACCGCCGACGATTTTCCGTGGCAGATGATACTGACGCCTTTCACGCCGAGGAGCGGTGCGCCGCCGACGGATGCGTAGTCGAGGTGCTGCAGTCCGCTCGAGAGCTGCTCCTTGCTGACGCCGCCTTTGGCCAGCAAGCCGACCACCATCGGCGCCATCCCTTCGTACAGCTTGAGGACGACGTTCCCTACAAAGCCGTCGCAGACCACGACGTCGAAGACGCCGCGATCGCTGATGCCGGCGGGGACGTCGCGTCCTTCGATATTGCCGTGGAAGTTCAGTCCGGATGCCGCGAGCAACTGATGCGTTTCTTTGACGACCGCATTGCCCTTCTCCGGCTCTTCGCCAATCGATAAAAGGCTCACCGACGGATTCGGCCGGCCCAGGACATCTTCAGCATAGATCGCACCAAGGCGCGCGAAGATGACCAGTTCTTCCGGCGAGCAATCGACGTTGGCGCCCGAGTCGAGCACCACCACGGATTGCCGGGCGGTGGGCAACAACGTGCTGATTGCCGGACGTTTGACGCCGTCGTGCACTCTCAGAATGAACGCCGAGGCTGCCATTTGCGCGCCGGTGTTCCCGGCGGAGACAAAGGCGTCCGACTTTCCTTCCGGCTGGAGGCGTAAGCCGACCGCCATAGAGCTGTTGGGCTTGCCGCGAATGGCGACCGACGGTTTATCCGTCATCTCGATGACGTCGTCGGCATGCACGATTTCCAGCGCGCGCGACGCGTCACGGAGCCCCGCATACTCGGTCGCCAAGAGGCGCTCGAGCTGTTCGCGGATCACCGGTTCGCGGCCAATCAGCTGAATCGTGTGGGTCGAGCCAAACTCTTGGAGGGCGAGCAACGCGCCGGCGATTGGAGCCGCCGGCGCGAGATCACCGCCCATCGCATCGAGGGCGATGCGAGCCAAGGTCAGGCTTCCTTTGCTGCGACCCGCTGTTTGCCGGCGTAGTACCCGCATTCCTCACACACGCGGTGCGGACGCTTTGCGGAACCACACTTCGGGCATGCCTGAATGGCAATCGCCGGCGCCTTTTTGTGCGTGTTGCGGGCGCGCTTCTTTCGCTTCGATGTCCTTCTCTTCGGGACGGCCATGCGTTACTCGGTGGCTTGCGGGGCGCAGCTGCAGGCACCCTGGTTCAATTTGGCACCGCACGTCGGGCACAACCCCTTGCAGTCGGGGGAGCAAAGCACGAAGGCGGGAACTTCCAATACCCATTGTTCACGAAGCGGGGGACGTAAATCCACTGAGGTGCCCTGCCGACCAATGGTCAACGGGTACACATCCGGATCACCGTCCTGCTCCGTTTCCGAATCCGCAAAAATAAAATGGGACTCTGCCCCCACCTCCATTTCCACGTCCTGCAAACAACGCGTGCATTCTGCGACGGCCTGACCAGCCAACCGACCGCTGAAGTAAAAACGACCAAGCCCGGCAACCGACACCCGTCCGGTTAACCGAATCGACTTAATCGGCCGCGTGTCGCCTTCGATCCAAACGGCGTCATCGCGGTCGAGTTCGCCGTTGACTTGAACGGCGGCGGCCGTAATAGACTGGGTTGGGAACGACAGCATAACATCGAAATATAACCCGGGAATCGGGCGGGGTCAACTTGCGGTGGTTGCGTAAGTTACGCGCCTTTCAGCGACGAGGGCGCCCCCCGGAGCCCGGGGGGCGCCCTTCAACCGCCATTCTACCGTCCTTCTATCGTTCGTCGGCCCCCGGAATACCGCCCCGTGGGCCACCCGCCAGCCCCGCCACAGACCCTAACGGATCAGGTCAGTCTCGGCAAAGAAAAAGCGCGATTCGCGGTCCGCATTCTCGTCCGAATCCGAGGCGTGAATGGCGTTCTTGCCCTTGGATTCCGCGTAGAGCTTGCGCACCGTCCCCTCGGCCGCCTCGGCTGGGTCCGTGGCGCCAATGGCGTCACGAAGGGCCAGTACGGCGTCGGCCTTCTCCAGCACCATCGGCATGCAGTAGCCGCTGGTCATGAACTCCACGAGCTCGCCGTAGAACGGGCGTCCCTTATGCACGGCGTAGAACTCACCGGCCTGCGCCTGCGAGAGCTTCATGACGCGCGAGGCGATGAGCTTGAATCCCTTTTTTTCGAGCAGCGCGAGAATGTTGCCTGCGTTGTTCGCCGCAAAGGCGTCGGGCTTGATGATGGTCAGTGTTCTGTTCGAAGCCATGGTCTCTGAAATGCGGGTGAACGGTAGACGGTTAACGGTAGACCGATAACTGTAAACGACGAACTACTTGAGTCCTGCCTTGATGAGATCAACGAAATCGATCGGACGCTGGGCGACGCCCATGCCCGCGGCCTTGAAGGCATCGATCTTCTCGGCGGCCGTACCAGCCGAACCGGAGATGATCGCGCCGGCGTGTCCCATACGACGTCCTGGGGGCGCCGTCTGGCCTGCAATGAATCCCACCACCGGCTTGGTCATGTGGTGCTTTACAAAGTCGGCAGCTTCCTGCTCATCCGTTCCGCCGATTTCACCCATCATGGCGACGGCCTTGGTGTTTGGATCCTTTTCGAATGCGGCCAGACAGTCAATGAAGTTGGTGCCGTTGATGGGATCGCCACCGATGCCGACGCAGGTCGTCTGACCAATGCCAGCGCGGGTGAGCTGATAGACGATCTCATACGTGAGCGTCCCCGAGCGGCTGACAACGCCCACTGGACCCGGCGCGCAAATACGGCCGGGGATAATGCCGACCTTCGATTCGCCTGGGGAGATGAGCCCTGGGCAGTTCGGTCCGAGCAGGCGCGCGCCACGTTCCTTCACGAACGGATACACGCGCGTCATGTCGAGCACGGGTACGCCTTCGGTAATGCAGACCACGAGCGCGCAGCCGGCGTCCACCGCTTCCATGATCGCGTCAGCGGCGCCCATCGGCGGCACATAGATGACCGCGGTGTTTGCGCCGGTCTTGTCGACGGCGTCATACACGGTGTTGAACACGGGCACGGTGCCTTCGAACGTCTGCCCGCCTTTACCTGGGGTGACGCCGGCGACGACCTGCGTGCCGTACTCAATCATCTGCTTGGTGTGGAACGAGCCGTCGCGTCCGGTGATGCCCTGCACCACCAGCTTGGTGTCCTTATTGATGAAGATGCTCACGCGGCCTTTCCTCCCTTCGCCAGCTTGACGGCCTGCTTGACTGCTTCGTCCATGTCGTTGGAGGCGGTGAATCCGTTCTCGGTGAGAATCTTCATCGCGATCTCTTCGTTGGTGCCGGTGAGGCGGATGACGATCGGCACCTTGAGCGGATTGGACTTCGTCGCGGTGACGATGCCGTTGGCCACGTCGTCGGTGCGCGTGATGCCGCCGAAGATGTTGAACAGGATGCACTTCACGTTGGCATCCTCGGTGATGATGCGGAGCGCGTTGACCACCTTCTCCGGATTCGACGACCCGCCGATATCGAGGAAGTTGGCCGGCTCGCCGCCGTAGTACTTCACGAGGTCCATCGTTGCCATGGCGAGACCGGCGCCGTTCACCACGCAGCCGACGTCGCCGTCGAGCTTGATGAACGTCAAGTTGCAGTTGCGCGCATCGACTTCGCTCGGCGCTTCGCTGCTCTCGTCGCGCAGGGCGACGATCTCGGGGCGGCGGTCGAGTTCGTTGTCGTCAACCACCATCTTGCCGTCTACGGCGAGCAGCGTGCCATCGGGCGTAGCGACGAGCGGGTTGATTTCGGCGAGCGAGCAGCCACTCGCCATGAACGCGGCGTAGAGTTGCTGCATGATCTTCGCCGCTTGCTTCACGAGCTTGATGTCGCTGTACAGAAAGAAGCCCATGCGCATCGCTTCGTAGCTGCGGAGACCGTAGCGGGTGTCGACGGGCAAGTAGAGAATCTTTTCCGGCGTCTCGGCGGCCACCTGCTCAATGTCGATGCCACCGGCGGCGCTCACCATGAAGACCGGCTTTTTGCGCGAGCGGTCTACGATGATGCCAACGTAGGCCTCGCTCGCGATGTCGGCGGCGACGGTGACGAGCACCTTCTCCACCGTGAGTCCCTTGATCTGCATGCCGAGGATGGCCGTGGCCTTTTCCTTGGCGTCAGCGGGCGTTTTGCAGAACTTCACGCCACCGGCCTTACCGCGACCGCCCGCATGAACCTGCGCCTTTACCATCACGGCCGTCCCGAGCTTGATGGCGAGTTGCTCCGCCTGCTCAGGGGTCGTGGCAATGTCACCGGCGGGAATCGGCACGCCGAAACCGCGCAGGATTTCCTTCGCCTGATATTCGTGGATATTCATCAGAAAAACCGGGAAGAGGTCACGAGCAGGACAGCCTTTGAAAATACCGAAAAGCGCGGCGATTAGGGAGCGGCACGGAGCAGTTTTCCAAGCGCCCCAAAGGCGTCGCCAAACGCATGCCAGTCACCGCTACGGATCGCCCGCTCCATGGCGGCGTACAGCGCGGCCGCTCGGTCGCGGAGCGCGGCGGGCACGGTCTCAGAGCCTGCCACGGCGTGACCCAGCGCCTCAGCGAGGGAGTGGCCGGTCCGAATGACCGCCGCCCCACCGCCAGAGGGGACAATGGCGGTCGCGACCGCGACGAGGCGCGGGGGCTCATCCGCGGGCCAGTCGTAGAACGACTGGGCATACGCCAGCCCCGCCGGAACCGGCACGACGGTCACGCGGCCTCGACGGGGGGCGCCGAGTCCTTTGGTGAGGCCGGCACTATCTACGGCGTGCTGCAGCGCACCCATCAGTGCGGTCCACTGCCCCGACCGCTCGCGCGCATACCAGCGCGTGTGGGGCGCTGGACCGCCGGTTGCCACGAGGGTGCCGTGGACCGCGTCGTCGGCGCCAATCAACGCGACGGACCGGGCGAGCACGGGATCACTGCTAGGGCCTACGAGGGGTGAGGGGCCGTGCTCGACGAGCTCAGTATCGGCGTCGTCTCCGAGCGAGGTCGCGCGCAATCGTGTGGTGTCGTTGGTGAATCCGGTGCGCGTGAGCACCGTGGACTGCAACGTGAGAAGGTCCAGATTCGCCTGCCGACGAGCGGCCACCGATGGATCGAGCGACGCGATTGGCCGAAATAGCTGAGGAAAACGCGCGATCCATGACTTGGCGATCGGGTCGAGCTGCGCATCAGCATAGAACGTCACCTCTCCCGACATCGCCTGCACGACAGCCAGGGCGGCGTGTCGCACGTAGCGTCGCGCAGCGCCATTGAATGGCACCGCTTCTGCAAGCGGATAGTTGTCGCTCACGACGTAGAGATCGACCAACCAGAGCAGCGAATCACCCGCCACCACGGCCTGCATGCTTTGACCCGCTTCAAAGAACGGCGCGAGGCGTTCGAGCCGGTCGATGATGTCCCGGTGAAACAGGACGCGCGTGTGCGACGAGGCAGGCGCCTCAACGGCGATGATCGGTTTACGGAGATGCAGCGCGTGCAGCAGGCGTTGCGTCCGTGTGACGAATGCGGGCGCGAGGATGTGCGACGGCGTGTCGAGGACAATCGCATATGGTGGCGCGCCCGCCCAAACGTGAACACCACGCAGTTGTCGGCGGCCGTCGGCGTCCCCCTCACCCCAAGCGGGGCGCGTACGTCCCCGTGCATCCACCCCCGCGGCATCACGGCCGATCACCCACCAATCACTCCCGGCATCGCCCGTGCGCGCGAGTACGCGGGCCCGCACGCCGGCGGCGGTCGCTTCACTGGCAATCCCGGCGGCCGTGACGCCGCGCCGCGCAAACTCCGCGTCGTGCACGAGCGCCGACGGGTCCCACTGCGAGAGCTTGCCGGGCAATTCCGCAATGGCGTACGGTGGAACCTGCAGCGAATCGGCATTGCCAATTCGCTCGATGGCAAACGCGTGACGGGTGAAGGCATCGCGTGTGCGAAGGTATGGGCGGTCGGCAGAGCGACGCACCTCGTCGCTCGTGGCCCACGCAAAGACGGCGGGGGCAAAGGTGCGCTCCACAGGCCCAACGACGAGAACCACGCCGAGTAGCGTGAGCAACACCCGGTGGTAGCCGTGCCAGCCTGCCCACAGCACCACCGCGGATGCCACGAGTGCGCCGAGGGAAAGACCCGTGAGCGCCGAGGTGGCGCCACGATGATCGAAGGCCACAAACGCGCCGTCTGGTCCGCTCCCCGCCGTCACGAGATCCATGGCGTCGAGGCGGTAGCTCCACGCCAACAGGAGCAACAACGTTGCCGCGAGCACCGAGAGATGCCGGCGCACGTACACGGAGACATGCAGCAGCCCGCGTTCCCAGCGCAAACTCGGTGTGACCGCATAGAGCACGACGCACAGGGTGCTGACGAGTAGCACCACGGCCATACTCCACTCGTACATCGATCGCTCGAACGGTAGGTGATACACGTAGAAACTGACGTCGCGATCGCGAAACGGTTCGAGTTCCCCAAAGGGGAGTCCGATGCGAGCGAGCGCGGCGAGCGTCCACGCATCCTGTGCGCCCGCGAGCAATACGGCGACGATCGCGGCGAGCGTGACGACACCGATGGTGAGGAAACGTCCCGGCACTGCTTCGGCAAAGTCCAGTCCGCCAAGCCGGCGCGGCAACACCATCGAGACGATAGAGCGGCGCACCGTATAGAGATGGAGCGCCGTGAAGATAAACGCGACGATTGCGCAGGCCGCGCGCATTCCCCACTCGTACGTCAACTGCATCCGATAGACGGGGAGCGCACCCATCACCTCGAACCAGGTCCACTCGCCGTAGAGCGACGCGGTAATGCGGCCGACCACCAGCAGCAGCGCACCGCAGGCGGCCAACAGCAGAAGCGACCGTCGCGGCATCACGTCACGACGAGGGGAACGCCACGCCCTGCGAGGCGAGCCAGCCGGCCACGTCGTCCCGAATGGCATCGAGGCGCGCCTGGCTCAAAGCCTCAAAGCGCACCACAAGAATCGGCTGCGTGTTGGAAGCGCGAATGAGTCCCCAGCCGTCGCCATACAGAATACGCACGCCGTCCACATCGATCACATCGTGGCGAGCGCGGAAATACGCGGTCGCGGCCTCGACAATCTCGAACTTTCGTTCGTCCGGGCAATCCACGCGAATTTCCGGCGTGGAGACATACTGCGGGATGTCGGCGAGCAGTTCGTGCACCGGGCGATTGGCGTCCGCCACAATGCGGAGCACGCGCGCCGCGCCATAAATGGCGTCGTCGTGGCCGTAGAACCCTTCGGTAAAGAACATGTGGCCACTCATCTCGCCCGCGAGCGGTGCGTGTAACTCCTTCATCTTTTCTTTGATCAGGGAGTGGCCCGTCTTCCACATCACCGGTGTGCCACCGGCGGCGGCAATGGCGGCAGGGAGTGCTTGTGAGCACTTCACATCAAAGATGATCGACTGCCCCGCTCCGGTGCGCGCGAGGACATCACGCGCATAGAGAATGAGGAGATAGTCGCCCCAAATGATGGTGCCGTGCGCGTCCACGATGCCAATGCGATCTGCGTCGCCGTCAAAGCCAATGCCAATGTCGGCCTTTTCTCGTCGAACGGCGGCGATGAGATCTTGCAGGTTCTCCACCACGGTGGGATCGGGGTGGTGATTGGGAAAGGTGCCGTCGCTGTCGGCAAACAACAGCGTCGGCGTGATGCCGAGGCGCGGAAAGAGCTGCGGCGCCACTAAGGCGCCTACACCGTTGCCGCAGTCGATGACGGCCTTGAGCGGCCGCGAGAGCGGGCCGATACGTGCGACCACGTCGTCCACATACCGATCAATGACGGCCTCCTCGTGCAGTGTGCCAGCGCCGGCCGGAAAGACGCCAGACTCAATCAACTGCCGCAGTCGCTGGATGCCGTCGCCGTGAAGCGACGCCGTGCCCACGCAGATCTTGAATCCGTTGAACTCGGGCGGATTGTGCGACCCGGTAATCTGGATGCCGCCGAACACGGGAAGGTGATGCAGTGCCCAGTAGAGCAACGGCGTGGGCACAATACCGATGTCGATGACACTGACGCCAGTCTCGCGCAGTCCGCGCACCAGTGCGTCGCGCAACGCCGTGCCGCTCGGCCGATTATCGCGCCCCACCGCAACGCACGGCGTGACGCCACGCTCAGCGAGCAGGGCCCCGAATCCTCGGCCGATGCCTTCCGCGGCTTCGACCGTGAGGTCCTGCCCCACCACGCCGCGAATGTCGTACTGACGAAAAATTCCAGGTGCGATCATCGGTCTCTCGAAGGAAAACGGGGGCGGAGCGCGTCAGCGATCCGCCCCCGTACTGTAACTACGTGGCGATCAGTGGGCGGTGGCCGATCCCTGAGCTGCCGACGCGGCAACGGGCGAGGTGGGCACACTGGACCGCGTCAGTCGTACTAACTGTGACGGGAAGATACCGAGCCCGAGGATTGCCGCGATCGTCACGCCAAGGACGAGGCGCGTGATGTTGCCTGTTGCGGCAACCTCAACGGCATCCTCCTGCCGTGGCTTCATGAACATCGCGCGGATGACGCCCAGATAGTAGCCGGCCGACACGACCGAGGTGAGCACCAGCAAAATGGCGAGCGGAATCAGGTTGTACTGGGTCGTCAACGCGGCCTGTAGCAGATACCACTTGGCAAAGAACCCGACGCCGCCGAAGATCGGAAAGCCGAGCAGCGCGAGCATACACACGGCCATGCCCGTCGCGAGCCACGGGCGCGCCAACCACAATCCGTCGTAGTCGGCGATGTTCAACCCCTGCTCGCCTGCGCGGCTCACCGTGCCAACAATGGCGAAGGCGCCGAAGGTGGCAAAGGTGTACGCGAGCAGATAGAACAGGAACGCCGCCGCCCCCAACCGCGAGCCCGCGAGCACCGCCAAGAGTAAGTAGCCGCTGTGCGCAATGCTCGAATAGGCGAGCATACGTTTGATGTTGCGCTGCGACAGCGCCACGACATTGCCGACGATCATCGTAAACGCGGCGACCCACCAGAGCGGGGCGAACCACGCGAAATCCACGAGGTTGAACGCATCGATCCAGACGCGGAAGAACGCGGCGAACGCCGCGGCCTTGACGGCTGAGGCCATGAAGGCGGTGATCGGCGTGGGCGCGCCTTCGTACACGTCGGGCGCCCACATATGGAACGGGACCGCGGCCACCTTGAAGCCGAACCCAACCAGCAAGAGACCGATGCCGACCATCAGCATGGCGTTGTGGTGCAGCTGGTACGAGAAGATGCGCTCGCCGATGACGGTGATGTTCGTCGATCCGGTGGCGCCGTACACCAGCGCGATGCCGTACAGCAGGAATCCCGTGGCAAAGGCGCCAAGGAGGAAATACTTCAGCGCCGCTTCCGCCGAACGCTCGGAGCGACGGTTGATTCCCACGAGCACGTATACGGCAATCGACATGAGTTCGAGGCCAATGAACAGGATCATCAGATCCCGCGCCGCGGCCATGATCATCATGCCGCTGGTCGCGAACAGCACGAGCACGTGCGACTCCGCGTACCGGATGCCGTCGCGGACGTTGTGTTCGATGCCCAGCGCGATGGTGCCCATCGCGGCGAGCAGGAAGATGATGTCGGCCGCCCAACGGAACCGATCCATGGCAATAACGCCAGGCCCAGCGGTGCCGCCCTTGGCACCAAACCAGAGGACCGAGACGAAGGTGAGGGCCAGGACGATCAGCGCGCCAAAGCCGACGGTGCGTTGGTGGCCTTCACTTTCCGGACGCCAGGCCGCGGCGAGCATGAGCAGCATCGCGCCGCTCATCAAAATGAGATCCGGGGTCAATGCTCCGAGGAGCTGACCGGGAATGAGCAAATCGTAGTTCATCGCCGGGGCTCCGTAGGACCAGCATCCGCGTTGCCGCCCGATTCGACCTGGTGCACAAAGCGGTCGGCGGCGGCCTGCGTCTTCTCAAGGACCGGCTTGGGATACACACCCAGCCAAAGGATCGCGATCAACAGCGGCACGAGCAAGGCAATCTCGCGCCGGTTGAGATCACTCAAGCCCTTGTTCTCGGGCTTCGTGAGCGGGTTGTAGATGATGCGCTGCAAGGCCCACAGCAAATACGCCGCAGCAAAGATGACCGCGGAGGCGGCAATCACCGAGAAAATGGGCTGCGTGCGATACGTGCCAATGAGTACCAGGAACTCGCCGATGAATCCGTTGGTGCCCGGAACGCCGATCGAACTCAAGCACACGATGGTGAGGATGGTAGCAAAGATCGGCGTCACCGCGGCGATGCCGCCGTAATCCTCAATGAGACGCGTATGACGACGCTCATAGATCATGCCGATGAGCAGGAACAGCGCGCCCGTGCTCACGCCGTGGCTCAAGTTCACCATCAGCGCGCCCTGCACCGACTGCGGCGTCAATGCGAAGATGCCGAGCATGACGAACCCAAGGTGGCTGACCGACGAATACGCCACCAGCTTCTTGAAGTCGGGCTGTACCATCGCCACGAGCGCGCCGTACACAATGCCAATGACGGCGAGCGACAAGAACAGGAATCGCACGGTCGGATGCATCGCGGCCACCGGGAACAACGGCAGCGCGTACCGGATGAATCCAAAGGTTCCCATCTTGAGCATGATCGCGGCCAGGATCACCGAACCAGCGGTCGGAGCTTCGACGTGCGCGTCCGGCAACCACGTATGGAAGGGCCACATCGGCACCTTCACCGCAAAGGCCAGCGCGAACGCTGCAAAGAGCCAGAGCTGTTGCACCGAACTCAAGTGCACGTTCGCCAAGATGTAATCGTAGCTGAACACGGGGAGCCCATGCGCATCGGGCGCTTGCAGCCCGAGGTACAGAATGCCCACCAACATCAGCAACGATCCGACCATCGTGTAGACGAAGAACTTGAGACTCGCGTAGAGGCGACGATTGCCGCCCCAGATGCCGATGATCAAATACATCGGCACGAGCATCAGCTCCCAGAACGTGTAGAAGAGCACGAGGTCGAGCGCCATAAAGACGCCGAGCATCCCCGTGGTGAGCACCATCAACAGTGCGTAATAGCTCGGGGTTTTTTCGCGAATGCTCGTCCAGCTTCCCAATACCGCGAGCGGCATCAGGAGTGTGGTGAGCAGAATGAGCATCTGTGCGATGCCGTCGATGCCGAGGCGCAGGTCCACGCCCCAGTTCGGAATCCACGGGACAAGGAATCCAGCTTGCCAGAGTGGGCTGGTGCTGTTGACCGACCACCACAGTCCAAGCGAGAGGACGGCCTCGACGAGGAACAGGGCCAGTGCCCAACTGCGCGACTCGCGCATGATGGAGTCAGCCGTTGCATCTGCTGGGCGGAGCACCGCGCCGCGAAGCAGCAGCAGCGCGGCGCCCAGGAGCGGTAACGCGAGCAGGACCGGAAGGATCCAGCCGTTATAGCCGATAGAGTTCAGAAGTGAAGTCATGGTCCGGTCGGCGCCTTAGTGATACTTGGTGAAGGCGCTCAAGAGCGCGATGACGCCGATCAGCAGCACCCAAGCATAGGTGCCAATCTGACCGGACTGCAGTTGCGATCCGAGCCAACCAAGCGCGCGAGCCGCGAGAGCGCTGCCGTTCACCATCAGTCCGTCGATGAGTCCAACATCCACGCCCTTCCACAACACCACACGTGAAGTGGCCACGGTCGGCTGAATGATGGCCGCGTCGTACCCCTCATCTACGAAGTACTTGTGCTCGAGCACGCGCTCAAAGCCCGTGGAGGCGGGCGATTCCTTTTTGGTGACAAGCGCCGCCGGCTTGAGACGCGTCACGGCGATCGTGATACCGACCACCGCGATGGCCACCGCAATACCAATCAGCATCTGCTCCGTCGACACCGCCTCGTGTCCCTCGGCGCCAGCGATACGCTTGGTGGCGACGCCCACCACGGGCTCCAGCCACTTCTCGAGCGCACCAATCGGACCGATCGGGATCAGCTCCGGCAAGTTCAACCAACCGCCAGCCGCGCTCGCAATACCGAGCACCACGAGCGGACCGGTCATGATCCATGGTGCTTCTGCGAGGTGCCCCTGCTCCGCCTGCCCCGACCGGTTAGGGCCGTGGAAGGTGTAGAGCATCATGCGAGTCATATAGATGGCGGTGAGCAACGCGGAGGCGAGACCAAGCCCCCACACCACAAACAGCACCGTGCCACCGGGCAGACCGAGCCAAGTGATTTCGCTCAGCGCGGAGCCGTGGGCACGCGCAAAGACGTTTCCGAGGATTTCGTCCTTAGAGAAGAATCCGGCGAACGGCGGAATGCCCGCAATGGCCAACGTCGCAATCCACATCAGCGTCCACGTGACCGGCATGTACTTCCGCAGGCCGCCCATGTTGCGCATATCCTGCGCATCATCGTGGTTGTGCGTGGCGTGATACGCGCGGTGCATGGCGAAAATCACCGAGCCAGAGCCGAGGAACAGCAAGGCTTTGAAGAACGCGTGCGTCACAAGGTGGAACACACCGGCGGTATAAGCACCGACACCGACGCCAATGAACATGTAGCCGAGCTGCGATACCGTGGAATACGCCAATACTTTCTTGATATCCCACTGCTTGAGGCCGATCGTCGCGGCAAAGAGCGCAGTGAGCGCACCCACCACGGCAACAGTCAACGAGGCCGCAGGGGCCATCGAGAAGAGCAACGAGCTCCGGGCAATCAGGTACACACCGGCGGTGACCATCGTCGCCGCGTGGATGAGTGCGGAGACGGGCGTTGGGCCGGCCATCGCGTCCGGCAACCAGATGTAGAGCGGGATCTGCGCGCTCTTGCCGGTGCAGCCTAAGAACATGAAGAGGCAGATCGCCGTGATGACCGCGCCGCCAATCGGCAACTTGCCGACATTCTCGGCGACGCCGGCGAAGTCGAGCGACCCCACGTTCGCAAACAACAGGAACATCGCGACGAGGAACCCGAAGTCGCCGATGCGATTGACGATGAACGCCTTCTTCCCCGCGTCGGCATTGGCCTTCTCACTGAACCAGAACCCAATCAGCAAGTACGAGCAGAGGCCCACGCCTTCCCAGCCGACGAACAGCAACGGATAGTTGCCGCCGAGCACCAGCAGGAGCATGAAGAAGACGAACAGATTCAGGTACGCGAAGTAGCGCGGGTAGCCCGGATCGTCCTGCATGTAGCCGACGCTGAAAATATGAATCAGCGAACCGACGCCCGTGATCACGAGCACCATCACCATCGAAAGCGGATCCAGCTGCAGCGCGGCGTCAATATGGAGATCGCCGACCGGCATCCACTGAAAGAGCGTGAGCAGATACGGTTCGTGCATCTCGACGCCCCGCATCGCGGCGAAAATCGCGACGGCGAGTGCAAAGGCGAGGAGCAGCACGCCCGGGCCGACCACGCTCACGATGCCGGCAAACTTATGCTGCGCGGCATGATGCCCGTGGTCGTCACCATGGCCGTGGTCGTCGTGATGCGCGTCGTGGCCTGCGGCCGACGGATCATCGGGGCCGAGCTTGGCCACGGCGAGCAGCGACAAGGTGCCATTGATCAGGAAGCCGATCAGCGGCAGGAGCGGAAGTAGCCACACGAATTGCGCGACCGTAGAGGCCAGCGCGTGCGTGCCGGAAGTAGGAGCGGTCATCATCAGCCGCGCAGCAGGTTGATGTTCTGCAGATTCACGGTCTGCTTATGGCGGAAAATCGCGATGATAATGGCCAGACCGACGGCCGCTTCGGCCGCGGCCACCGTCATCACGAAAATCACGAATACCTGTCCTGTGGCGCCGTACAACTTGGAGAGCGCCACGAACGAGAGGTTCACGGCGTTGAGCATGAGCTCCACGCACATAAACACGATGATCGCGTTCCGTCGGGTGAGGACACCGACGACGCCGATCGCGAAGAGCGCTGCGGAGAGCGCAAGGGACTCAGCGAGCATCTGTCTTCTTGGCGAGGACCACCGCACCCATGATGGCTGCCAACAGCAGCACGCTCGTGAGTTCGAAGGCCAGGAGATATTCCTTGAACATCGGAGCGGCGATCGACGCGATCACGCCTCCGGTTGGCGGGACGTCCGTCGCGGCGGGCAGCACGAGGCGCAGATCGAGTGGGCTCTTGGTGAGCGCCATCAACTCGGCGACGAGCGCCAGCCCGACGAAACCGGCCAGCAGACGCCCCCACTTTCCGCGCATGTCATTGAGGTCGGCGGGTGAGCCGAGGTTGAGCAACATCACGACAAACAAGAACACCACCATGATCGCACCGGCGTACACCAGGACTTGCATGACGCCGACGAACTGCGCGTCGAGCATGATGTAGAGCGCGGCCAAAGCGAACATCGTGGCCACCAGCCACATCGCCGCCGACACCGGACTTTTGCGCGTGACGAACATCAGCGAGCTGGCGAGCGCAATCAGCCCGAACAAATAGAAATGGAACGAATAGAAGAGGGGGTAAAATTGATTAGACATCACTCCCCCTTCCGGTCGGCGGGATCCCACAGTTCGCTGACGGCGTGCGTCTGCGACGTGAGACGCGCCAAGTCGTACACAAACCGATCGCGGCTGTATTCGGCGTTCTCGTAGTGACGCCCCACGTGGATGGCTTCCTCCGGGCACACTTCCTGGCAGTAGCCGCAGAAGATGCAACGGAACTCGTCAATCTCGAACACGAGCGGATAGCGATTCCCTTCCTCGTCCTCGCCGGGCACCAGCTTGATGCAGTTCGCGGGGCACACCGTCGGGCAGAGACCGCACGCCACACACTTGGCCTTGCCGTCTTCGGTCGTCAGCATGCGGTGCGTGCCACGCCAGCGCGGCGAGATGTCCCACTTTTCGTCGGGATACTGCACCGTCACCTTGTGGGGATCGACGAGGTGTTTCAATGTGAGCGCCAAGCCTTTGACGGTGGCGCGCACATAACTCACCTCCCCCACGGGGCGGTCTACGATTTTCACCCGGATGGTCATTTAGGCTCCAGGTCCCTTGAGAGTCGAACGACTTGGGGCGACGGCACGCAGCTTATCGACGCCGGCACGGTTCAGACGGCTGTACGCCGGACTGACGATGCGGCCACGATCGAGCCAGAAGAAGAGGACCGCCACCGAGACGATGTTGATGCCGAAGAGGATGAGGCCGAACAGGTGCCCGCGCGCAATGCCTGCCTTGTCGAGCACGACCACGACTGTCGCGATCAACGCGACGTAGGCGAGCGCGATCGGCAGCATGATTTTCCATCCGAGCGACATGAGCTGGTCGTAGCGGAAACGCGGCAGCGTCCAACGGATCCAGATAAAGAAGAAGATCCAGAACACCACCTTCGCCGCAAAGAATCCGAACGTCAGCAACGTCTTGAGCACCGTGAACGGCGGCAGGTTATCCCACGTCGTGAACGGGATGTCCCAGCCGCCGAGGAACAGCGTCGAGAGCATCGCGCCCGCCGTGATCATGTTCGCGTATTCCGAGATAGGAAACATCGAGTACTTCATCGCGCTGTACTCGGTGTGATAGCCGGCCACGAGCTCCGACTCCGATTCGGGGAGATCGAACGGCACGCGGTTCGTTTCGGCAAAGGCCGCGATGATGAACAGGAAGAACGCGACCGACAGCAAGAGGACGTTCCATCCCATGGTCACTTGCTGGGTGATGATTTCGCTCAGGTGCACATTGCCCGCCAACAGCAGCACGCACACCGTGCTCATCCCCATCGCGATTTCATACGACACCATCTGCGCGCTGGCGCGAAGACCGCCGAGGAGCGCGTACTTGTTGTTGGAGCTCCAGCCGGCGAGCGTCAGTCCGTACACGCCAAGCGAGCTGATGGCGAGCGTAAAGAGGAACCCCACTGGTAGGTCGGCGACGACCATGTCGATGCGCCCCCACGGCGTCGGCAGCGGCGACGCAAAGGGGATCACCGCCCAGGTGAGCATCGCGGGAATGAAGGCGAGCGCCGGGGCGAGGACGAACAAGACTTTGTTCGCATCGGCCGGGTAGGTCTCTTCCTTCATAAAGTTCTTGACGCCGTCGGCCAGCACCTGGAAGAGGCCCCAAGGTCCGACGCGATTCGGACCATGCCGGTCCTGAATCCAGGCGGCGATCCGTCGTTCCGCAAACGTGGTATAGGCCACGGTGCCCATCACGAGGCCAAACATCACGAGCATCTTGATGATGGACGCGATGACAAACACGCCGGTCGTCGGAGGTAGCTGGGAATCCGCCACCTGCAAGAGCAGCGGAAAGGTATGCACCATCATGCCCCCGCTCCTGCCAGCGCACCCTGGACGGTTTGTCCGGAGAGCGCGAGCGCGTCGTAGTTCATGCCGGCAAAGGCCGGCTCAGCTTTGGCGAGCGCGTCGAACGCGGCACTCGCGGTGAGATACGGAGCCGCATCGCCCAGCGACTGGAGTACATCGGCCAGCACAAACCAACTCGGCCGAGCCAGACCAGGCGCCTGCTTGGCCTGCAGAAAGCGCTGCACGCGTCCACGCAGGTTGGTCAGCGTCCCTTCTTCTTCCACCACATTCGCAATCGGCAACACGACGTTGGCTTTCGCGACGGCGGCCGGCATAGCGGTTCCAATGACAATCACGGCTCCGGCCTTCGCCACGGCGTCGGCAGAAAGGCCGTCGAGCGCATCGTCCACGATAATCAGCACATCCTGCGCGGAGAGGCCACTCAGCACGTCGCTTGTCCGTGCGAAGCCAAACAGTGCTGCGGCGGTCGCATTCGCGGCGCGATCGGCGCGAACCGCGAGATCGGTGGCGCCCGGAAGGTTGGCCTCGATTCCAGTCTTCACCGCGTACTTCACCGCTCCGCCCGTCTTGGCCGCAATGCGTTTGATCAGATGCATCGCTTCGTTGGACAGCGAGGCGTTTGCGACGATGTGCGCCTTCTTTCCCTTGAGAAGAGCGGCCGCCGCGGCGAGCGCGATCTCCCAATCCACCGGGCGTCCGTCCGCCATCGGGACTTCTAAGCGATCCGGTCGGTTCAGCCAGCGATAGTTGGCGCGTCCTTCGTCACACATGTAGAAGTGGTTCACGTGCTCGTTGGCGCGCGGCTTGAACCGCATCACCACGTTGTCACGCATTTCCACCGTGATGTTGCACCCCTGCGAGCAGCCGGTGCAGACCGACGCGGTGCGATCCAGTTCCCACGCGCGCGCCTTGTTCAAGAAATCCTTAGACACCAACGCGCCCACGGGGCAAAGATCCACGACGTTCGCGGCCCACGGCTGCGTGAGATCGGCATCCGGCGCCTTTCCAATGAACGCACGATCGCCGCGCTCCGTGACGCTGAGCACCGGCGCCTCGTGCACATCATCCATGAAACGCACGCACCGCGTGCACAGGATGCAGCGGTTCTGCACATACAGCACATCGCCGCCAAAGTCTTCCATCGGATTGAAGCGCTTGGGCTCGCGATACCGCGAGTCGGCGCGTCCTTCCTGGAACGTGTAATCCTGGAGTTCGCACTCGCCGGCCTGATCGCAGATCGGGCAATCGAGCGGATGGTTGATGAGCAGGAACTCGAGCACGCCCTTGCGGGCCTCGAGCGCCTTCTCGCTGTACACATGCACCACCTGTCCCTCGCCCACCGTTGTCGCACAGGCGGGCGCCAGCTTGGGGCTCTTCTCGACTTCGACGAGGCACATGCGGCACACGCCGGCCACGGGAAGTCCGGAGTGATAGCAGTAATGCGGGATGAGGACGCCGACAGTCTTGGCGGCCTCGAGGATAGAGGTGCCGGCCGGCACGGAAACCGCGCGGCCCTCAATCGTCAGGTTGACGGTATTGTCGGCCATTACGCGGCAGCCCCCGACGAAGCGGCAACGGTCGACGACCGTTTGCCGGTAATCAAGGCCTCAAACTCATGGCGATACTTCTGCAGCGCGCTCACCACGACCGTGGCGCATGAATCACTCAGCACGCAAATCGTCTTACCCGTCATGTTGTCGGCCATTTCCAGCAGCGTGTCGAGATCTTCGAACGTGCCCTGCCCCGCCACGATGCGGTCGAGAATCTTGGTGGTCCAGGCGGTGCCTTCGCGGCACTGCGTGCACTGCGCGCAGCTTTCGTGGGCATAAAAGCGCGCGTGGCGCGCCGTCATGCGCGGAATCGACTGCGCGTCGTCAAAAATGATCACGCCGCCGGACCCAAGCATCGTCCCCTGCGCCACGAATCCTTCGTAGTCCATCATCGTCGCTTCGGCTTCTTCCATGGTCTGGATCGGCACCGAGCAACCGCCAGGAATCACACCCTTGAACTTTCGCCCCGCGAGCGGTCCGCCGCAGAGGTCGTACAGGAAATCCTTGAACGGAAAGCCCATCACGATTTCGTAGTTGCCCGGGCGCGCAACATTGCCGCACACCGAGAACAACTTAGTGCCCATACTCTTCGGGCTACTCAGCGACATCGCCTTATACCACTCGGCGCCGTTGATGAGAATGTGCGGAACGGCCGCGAGCGTCTCGACGTTATTGATCGTCGTCGGCATGCCGAAGAGTCCGGCGACGGCCGGGAACGGCGGCTTGATGCGCGGGTTGCCGCGGCGACCTTCGAGCGAGTTCATCAGCGCGGTTTCTTCGCCGCAGATGTAGGCGCCTGCGCCGGAATGGACATAGATGTTTATGGTCTTGCCCGTTCCCATAGCATTCGAGCCAAGGATATTGGCCGCGTAGCATTCTTTGAGCGCTTCGTTCAGGCGCCGAATGGGCTCCGTGAACTCGCCACGCACGTAGATGTACGCCGTCTCTGCGCCAATCGCGTAAGCGCCAATGGCGCACCCTTCGATGAGCGAGTGGGGCGTCCACCGCATGATTTCGCGATCCTTGAACGTGCCCGGCTCAGATTCGTCGGCGTTGCAGCAGAGGTAGTGCGGCTTGCCGTCACCCTGTTTCATGAACGACCACTTGAGGCCCGTCGGGAAGCCCGCGCCGCCACGACCACGTAGCCCGGACTCCTTGACGATGTTCACGATATCGGTGGGCGTCATCGCGAGCGCTTGTTCAAGCGCGCGATACCCACCGCGTTTCTTCCACCCGTCGAGGGTGCGCGCTTCGGGATCACCGAAGTGCTTGCTCAGCACCGCGGTCTCTCTCGGATGCGACTTGTGCGGATATCCCATTACTTCAACCCCGCGAGGATCTGGGGGACTTTGTCGGCCGTGACATTTTCGATGTAATCCAAGTTGACCTGTACTGGCGTGGCGAAGCCGCACGCGCCCAAGCACTCGACCTCGATCACCGTGTACTTGCCGTCGGCGGAGGTGACGCCGAGTTCTTTGCAGCCGGTGTGCTCAAGGAATGCGTCCACCACTTTGTCGGCGCCCGCGCAGAGGCACGGGCTGGTGGTGCACACTTGAATGAAGTGTTTCCCCACCGGGTGCTGGTGATACATCGTATAGAAGGAGACCACACCCTTCACGTAGGCGGCCGTGAGATCCAGCTGCGCGGCGACTTCCGTCATCGCCTCTTCGCTAATCCAGCCGCGGTCTTCTTGCACCATCCAGAGCGCGGGCAGCAGCGCTGCCATTTTCGTCGGATAGCGCGTGAGCAGCTGCGTCAGCTCCTCTTTGCGGGCGCCGACGAATACCGGCTCGTAGGGTGCGTGCGTATGCGCGCTCACCGGTCGATTTCTCCCATCACGATGTCGATCGAAGCATTAATCGCGATCACGTCGGAGAGCAGATGCCCCTCCACCATTTTCGGAATCGCGGAGAGGTTCACAAAACTCGGCGGGCGAATACGCCAGCGCGCCGGCTTGGAGGTGCCATCCGACACGAAGTAGTAGCCCTTCTCACCCTTCGGGGCCTCGACGGCAACGTACGTCTCGCCGATCGGAGGCCGCGGTCCTTCCATCACGTTCTTGAAGTGATGGATCATCGATTCCATCTCGCTCGTCGCCTTGTGCTTGGGCGGGAGAATCACGCGCGGATCGTCGACGTTCACCGGACCGTCGGGGAGGCGCTTGACCGCCTGCTCCAGAATGCGCACAGACTGCCGCATCTCTTCCATACGCACGAGGTACCGATCGTACACGTCGCCCTGATTACCGACGGGGACTTCAAAGTCGTAGGTCTCGTAGTCGAGATACGGGAAGTCGCGGCGCACGTCGTACGCCACGCCCGACGCGCGCACCATCGGACCGCTGAGGCCATAGTTGAGCGCTTCTTCGGGACCCATGACGCCAAGCCCAATCGTGCGACCGACCCAGATCGCATTCTTCGTGAGCATCCGATCGCATTCGTCGAGCGTCTTGGGGAACGAGTGAATAAACCCGTTAAGCCCTTCGAGCCATTTGTCCGGGATGTCCGCCGCCATGCCACCGACGCGCGAACCCGACGTCGTGAGACGGGCGCCGAACCACCCTTCGAGCAGGTTGTAGATGTTCTCGCGTTCCTGAAACGACCAGAGGAACGGTGTGTAGGCGCCGATGTCGATGCCGGTCGTTCCCATCCACACCAGGTGCGATGCGATGCGCGAGAGTTCCATCGCGATCACACGCAACACCGTGCACCGCGGCGTAATCTCAATACCGAACAAGCGCTCGGCGCCGAGTGAGAAGGCGATGTTGTTGCCAATGCAGTTCAGATAATCTTCGCGATCGGTCCACGGGATGATCTGGTTGTACTGACGGTACTCGCCAATCTTCTCAAAGCCGCAGTGGAGATAGCCGACGTGCGGAATGCAGCGCACAACGGTTTCGCCGTCGAGTTCGAGCACCAGTCGCAACACGCCGTGTGTGGCGGGGTGCTGCGGTCCGATGTTGATCAGCATGTGCTGACCGCCGAGATCCGGCTCGAGGCTTGGCGGCGCTTCGAGCGCCACCGCCGCTCCGCCTGAGGTCACGATCGGTACGCGCTGCGGCCGGCCTTCACGGTCGAGCCCCGACGTGGAGAGTTCTACTTCAATGGTGCGCTTGGTCGCCATTGGTTACTCCCCCGTCCGATCGCCGCCGGCAAGGCGCGCGCGCATATCGAGCGGCAGATCTTCGAACGCATCGGCGATCGAGAGCTCTTCCATCGAATAGCGCGCTTCCGGAGCGGCCGAGAGTGCGTTG
The DNA here is from genome assembly GCA_026387915.1 of Gemmatimonadota bacterium. NCBI lineage: Bacteria > Pseudomonadati > Gemmatimonadota > Gemmatimonadota bacterium. The sequence goes on along the minus strand of JAPLKS010000009.1, from coordinate 95,140 downwards.
GTGAGTTGCTGCGAGCGCGAGAAGCGTCCGCGAAGCGGAAAGTCTTTGCGCAGCGGGTGTCCTTCTTGGAAGGACTCCCACAGCAGAATGCGACGGAGGTCCGGGTGACCCGTGAACGTGATCCCGAACATGTCGTAGGTCTCGCGCTCGAGCCAATCCGCGCCCTTGTAGATGTCCCACACACTCGGCACGGCAAGCGGCGCGCCTTTGGCGAGCTGCACTTTGAGGCGGAGGAAGCGGCGATGTTTGACGGAGCGCAGATGCCAGACGACTTCCATGGGCTGCGCGAGATCGCGGTATTCGACGGCCGTCACGTCAGAGAGGTAGTCGTAGCACTCGCTGGGCTCCTCGTGCAACCACTGGACAATGGCATGGAGCTGGTCCGCCACCACAAAGACGGTGGTCTCACCCCAGACGACGGCGGAGCGAACGACCGCACCCGGAAAACGAGCCGCGATGGCGGCGGCCGACGGGTTGGCGGCCCCGCCATGATGCGGGACCTTCTTGGGCGTCGAGGGCTGATCGCCCTCGGGATGGTAGATCGTGAATCCGGTGCTCATGGGGCCGACCGGGTCTGGTGCACCGAGTTACCGAACGGCTCGGAGAGCTCGTCGATGCGATCGGGCGGGAGATAGAGCTTGCTGCGCGGGTCGGGCTGCATCTCGTTGCGCAGCGTCTTACTCGACATTTGTTCCTGCATGATTTTCTTCTGCAACATCATGATGCCGTGGATCAGCGCCTCAGGGCGCGGCGGGCATCCAGGGACGTAGACGTCGATCGGGATGATCGTGTCGATGCCCTGCACGACGGCGTAGGTGTCGAACATGCCACCTGTGCTGGCGCAGGCGCCCATCGAGATGGCCCACTTGGGCTGCGGCATCTGCTGCCAGATGCGGCGCAGCACGGGGGCCAGTTTGAAGGGCACGCGGCCGGCGCAGATCAGCACGTCAGCCTGTCGCGGCGAAAAGCCCATTCGCTCCATCCCGAAGCGTGCGAGGTCGAACTTACTGGCCGCGGTGGCCATGAATTCGATCGCGCAGCAGGCGGTGCCGAACGGCATGGGCCATAGGGAGTTGGCGCGGCCCCAGTTGACGAGAAAGTCGAGACGTGTCGTGACCCACCCTTCCTGCGAGGTGGGATCGAACGTGACGGTGGAGGGGGCGCGGCCGGGTTCCGGCTGGCTAATCAATCCCACTGGAGTGCTCCCTTCTTCCAGACGTAGGCAAACCCAACGACGAGAATCACCATGAACACGAGCATCTCGTTGAGTCCAAAGAATGAGACTTGGGCGGGAGGGCAAATACCGGCGGCCGTCAGCGGAATGCTGCACGACAGCTGTCGGTAGTAGGCGCCCCACGGAATCATGAACACCGTCTCGATGTCGAAGACGATGAACAGCATCGCGACCATGTAGAATTTGACCGAGAATCGCTCGCGGGCGTCGCCCAGCGGCGGGATGCCGGATTCGTACGGCATCTGTTTCTCGGGCGTCGGTCGGGGACGCAGTGTCCACGCCGAAAGGCCGATGATGATGGCGGCATTCGTGATGACGAAGCCGACGAGAAGTAGAACCGGAAGGTAGGTGCGGTCCATATTGCCTTTATAGTCGCTCGTGAAAAAGTTCACGAAGTCTCACAACGCGTAAACTTACCGAGCGTGCGCGAAGTGTGTCAACGACAAAAGCGGCTCCCGAACCGAGGTTCGGGAGCCGCTTTCCGCCTTCCCGCTGGCGCGGGGTTAGGGCTTGATCCCAGCCTTCGGGTTGGGGGTGACCGTGACCCACGGCTGCACCGGCATCTTCTGCTGCTTCGGATAGAGCTCGTCGAGCGTACTGGCGTCAAAAAGGCGCCCGTTCTTCATCACCATCGCCACGGAGTTGGTGTTCCGGATATCCGTGAGTGGGTTACGGTCGAGCACGAGGATGTCGGCCATCTTCCCGGGCTCAAGGGAGCCCACGTCGGCATCGAGCCCAATCGCCTCTGCCCCGACGATGGTGGCTGCCCGGAGCGCGTCGTGCTGCGAGAGCCCGCCGCTCTGGAGGAGCCAGATCTCCCAGTGCATCCCCAAGCCCTGTAGCTGCCCGTGGCTTCCCACGCCGATGCGACCACCTGCGGCGACGGTCTTGGCGACGTCCTCCGCGTGCTGCCACATCGCGTATTCCTCCTTGAGCGCAAAGCCGGCCGGGCCAGGCGAGTTCCCCATGCCGCGGCGGCGGACTTTTTCGTTGAAGTCGGTTGGGTGCGTGAAATGGCGCAGTTTGGCGTCGCCAATCAGGTCTTCCGACTGGTAAAACCACCCTTCACCAAAGGGGCCGCCGTATTCCACGATCAGCGTCGGCGAGTTGGTAACCTGGGTGCCTTTGTACCACTCAAAGACGTCGGCGAACTTCGGCGTGATCGGCAGCGTGTGCTCGATGCCCGGATAGCCATCGAGTCCGTGCGTGAGGTCGAGCTTGAAGTCGAGCCCGCCCTCGGTCGTCGGCATAATGCCGAGTTCCTTGGCCGCCATAATGACCCACTGCCGCTGCTGGCGGTTGCCGGTCATGTACATCTTCAGCGTCTTGGTGTCGTAGTAGAGCGCGTACCGCTTGAGGATGGCGCGTGCATGGTCGAGATCGCGGATCTGTTCCATTTCGAACACGCCGGGTCCCGTCGTGTAGATACGCGGCCCGACCACTTCCCCACTCTCCACACGATCTGCATACGAGAGGAAATCGGTGGTGGCGGTTTGCGGATCGCGTGTGGTGGTGGTGCCATACGCGAGCGTGGCCTGGTACTGCCACACCTGCGATGAGTGGACCGACGGAATCAGCCACTGGGGGTGGTAGTGAAGATCCACAAAGCCGGGCATGACGGTTTTGCCGGTGACATCTACGGTGTGCGTTCCCGCCGGCACTGTCACGGCGCCGCGCGCACCAATCGCCACAATCCGATTGTCCTTCACGAGCACGTCGGCGTTCTCGATGATCTCCTTCCCCTTCATCGTGATCGCCCGTCCGCCACGGAGAAGGACGCTGCCGCGCGGCGTTTCGCGCGTTGCCGTCACGACAATGCGCTGTTCTGCGGGCTTGTACCCTGGTGCTTCTTTTTTGGTGGTGTCAGCCTTCGGCGCCGGAGCGGCCGCGCTGTCCTTCTTGACGGCGGACTTGGCGCGGGCGTCGGCCTTGAGTGAATCGTCCACGACCTTGGCGCGATCGAGATCAAAGGTCCAGAGCGCATTCGCCAACGACCACATCACCTTGCGGCCATCATTCGACCAGATGGCGAACTCGCCGCCGATCTCGTTGAGCTTCCGCACCGGCACCGGCGTGGCTGCCAGCATCGCGACCGACACAGTCGGAGCCGTGGCGCCGAGCTGCGGGACTGTGACGGTATAGATGTTCATTCCGACCGTCGCGAGTGCTTGATCGCCTCGCGGTGCCATGAGCACAAGATCGGCGGCGGGTGGCGCGAGCGGGTTCGGCTCTGCCTGGTCATCGCCGATGTAGAGGCGAGCGGCCCGTCCGCCCATATCGTGCTTGGATTCGCGCGCCGCGAGCCCGGCGTCGAGCGTGCGCTGCGCGTTGGTGCCGGCGGCGCTTGGCGACAGCGGGCCGGTAACTTTGAGGTGCGAGCGCAGGTCAGTGCCGTCCCAGCGGAACGAGACCAGACCGTCGCGGCGGCCATACGCGAAGATGCGTTCGGAGTTCGCGGTAAAGTGCGGCGTGCCCAGACCGCCCGTCGGCATGATGAGCGTTGCCGGTCCACCCGTCGCGGGGATGGCGACAAAATCTGCGGCCGCGGGTCCCATGAACATGCCGCTGGCTTCCTGCAATTCGCGAGCGGCAGCGCGCACGGCGACCAAGCGGTCGCCCGTCGGCGCCCACGCGATGTCGGTGTAGAGCCCAGCATGTTGCGTCAGCGTGGAGATCACCGGCGCCGCTTTCTTGGGTTGCCACGTCGCCCGCAGGATCTGCCCACCCTGAGCGTCCTGCCACGTCACAAAGGCGAGCGACTTGGAATCCGGAGCCCACGCCGAGCCAAATTCCCCAATCTCGCTGCTGGTTACGCGCGACGGCTTGCCGTTGGGCAGGTCCATGACCCACACACGGTCGAGTGCCGTAAACGCGAGCTTGGTGCCATCGGGCGAAGGCGCGATGTCGCGAATCTGCCGCGCGTTGAAGGTCGGCGATGTGTCGACGCGATAGGCGAACTTCACTTCCGGGCCCATCGCCATTTTCACGTGCGCTTCAAATGGAATCTTTGTGGCGGCGGAGCGATCGACCGGCACGCGCCAAATCTCACCGCCGTATGAGACGACGATGGCCTTGGAATCCGGCGTAAAGGAGAAGCCCGGGTAGGCGTCGAGCGGAGAGACCGATTCGGTTTCGTCGCGCTGCACAGGGAACGCGAGCCAGTCTTCTTCCTGCGTCGAGAGGTTCCGAATTCGCAGGCCCGTCTTGGTTTCAAAGCGCGAGGCGTACACCAACCAGACGCCATCCGGCGAGAGCGTCGGACGGAACCCAGAGCCAAAGCGGGTCGTCATCTGCGAACTTTTGCCGTTCTCTCGGTCGTAGACATGCAGCTGGAACGTCGGTCCAATAGAGTTGTACTGCCAGTTCCCGATTCGGGTGGCGTACCAGAGGTAGCGCGGATCCTTCCCGAATGCTGCGCCGAGCGCTTTCTCTTCTTTGGGGGCGGCGGCATTGAGCGGCATGCCCGTGCCGCCGTCGACGTTGTACACCCAAAGTTTTCCTGCGCCAAAGCCCGCCCATTTGGTCCCGATGATGTACTTGCCGTCGGGCGTCCACTCCGGCGAGGCAAAGAGCGCGTCGTTGCCCTTCGAGATCTGCGTGGTATCCTTGCCGTCGAGCGTCATGGTCCAGACGTTGTCGCCGCCGCTCCGATCGGAGATAAACGCGATGCTCTTGCCGTCAGGCGCGAAGCGCGGCTGCGAGTTATACGCCATGCCGCTGGTAATCGCCGTGGCTGTGCCGCCGCCGATGGGGAGCGTGTAGAGCTGGCCCAGCATGTCAAACACGATCGTCTTGCCATCGGGCGCGACGTCGAGCGAAAGCCAGGTACCCTTCGTGGTCGTGAACTCATGGGTGCGCGTGGCCTTCAACGGGAGCGCGGCGGCTGGTGGCGCACCGGCGGCGCCTGGGGCACCGCCCTGAGCGGCGAGCGCCGAGACGCTCCCCGAGATCAAGAGAGCCATAACGGTGGCGCGCGAGAAGCGACTCAACATCAGTGTTTTCCTCAGAGGACCGGGACGACGAACGGAATCCGGCGAACAATGCGCGGAAGGTACGACCGCCGTGAGGCGACTGCTAGGGCTCGGGTATCGCTACCGGCGCCCCTGCCGTCCTGCCGGCGGGAGGTTATCTTCTGGCGGACTGCGCGGCACGCACGCCGCGCCGCGCGCTGGCCTCCCTTGCCGCTACGAGCCCCGATGTCGATCAAGAACGATCGCTGGATTACGATGATGGCCAAAGAACATGGCATGATCGAACCATTCGAGAGCAGTCAGCAGCGTGACGGCGTCGTGAGTTACGGTGTGAGTGCCTATGGCTACGACATGCGCGTGGCCCGCGAGTTCAAGATCTTCACCAACGTGCTCAGTTCGATCATTGACCCGAAGCACTTCGACCCCAAGTCGTTCGTCGAGTTCGAAGGGGATGTCTGCATCGTCCCTCCGAACTCCTTTGCGCTGGCGCGCTCCGTGGAGTACTTCCGCATTCCGCGCAAGGTGATGACAATCACCGTGGGCAAATCCACGTACGCGCGCTGCGGCATCATCACCAACGTCACGCCGTTCGAGCCGGAATGGGAAGGATACGTAACGCTCGAAATTTCAAATACCACGCCCCTGCCGGCCAAGATCTACGCCAACGAGGGGATTGCACAGGTGCTGTTCTTTGAGGGCGACGAAGAGCCCGAAGTCAGTTACAAGGACAAAAAGGGCAAGTATCAGGGACAGGTGGGCGTGACGCTGCCAAAGATCTAGCTCCACTGCGCCTGAACACCCGCAAGCAAAAGAGGCGCCGACATCATCGGCGCCTCTTTTTTGTCACGGTCTCCAGCGCGGCCTTGGATCAGCCCGCGCCCATCTCCGCCTTCTCCTCGCGCTTCGTGGCCGAGGCCCAGATATAGTCTCGGTTCATTTGCACAATGGAATCAATCGAAATGCCCTTCGGGCACGCCGCCTGGCACTCCCCGTACAGCGTGCATCCACCAAACGACTCGAGATCCATCTGCGCCACCATGCTCAATGCGCGCCGGTACCGTTCCGGCTGCCCCTGAGGCAAGCGTCCGAGATGAGTGATCTTTGCCGACGTAAAGAGCGAGGCTGACGCATTCGGGCATGCCGCCACGCAGGCGCCGCACCCAATGCACGCCGCTGCGTCCATGGCTTCTTCGGCGTCCTGCTTGGAAATCGGAAGACCGTTGGCGTCCTGCGCCGAGCCCGTGGCGGCGGAAATAAATCCGCCGGCCTGAATGATGCGATCCAGCGCCCCGCGATCCACCACGAGATCCTTGATCACCGGGAATGCCGTGGCGCGCCACGGCTCAATGGTGATCGAGTCGCCGTCATTGAACGTGCGCATATGCAACTGGCACGCGGTCGTCAGTTTCATTGGACCGTGCGCGGAGCCATTGATCATCAACCCGCACGAGCCGCAAATCCCCTCTCGGCAATCGTGATCGAAGGCGATGGGGTCCTGCCCGCCCTGAATCAACCCTTCGTTCACCACGTCGAGCATCTCGAGGAAGCTCATGTCGCGGCTAATGTCGGTGGCTTTGTATTCCACCATCTTGCCGGCCGCGTTGGGGCCAGCCTGACGCCAAACCTTCAGCGTAAGATTGAGACCGCCGCTCACTTGTAGCTCCGCGTGGCAAGGTGAACGTCGTTGAACACCAGCGGCTCCTTATTCAGAATCGGCGCCTTGTTGTCGCCGGCATATTCCCACGCGGCGACGTATGCGAACGTGTCGTCGTTACGTTTGGCCTCGCCCAACTCCTGATGCTCCTCACGGAAGTGCCCACCGCAACTCTCCTCGCGGTGAAGGGCGTCGATGCACATCAGTTCGCCAAACTCCAGGAAGTCCGCCAACCGACCGGCCTTCTCCAAGCTCTGGTTCAACTCGGCGCCGCTCCCTGGCACCGTCACGTTCTGCCAGAACTCTTCGCGCAGCTTGGGAATCTCCTGCAGTGCCTGCTTGAGGCCGCTCTCATTGCGCGCCATGCCGCACTTTTCCCACATGATCTTGCCGAGCTCGCGGTGGAACGAATCCACCGTGCGCTTGCCGTTGATGTTGAGCAGCGTTTTCTGCCGCGCTTCCACTGCCTCGACCGCGGCGCGGAACTCCGGGCTATCGGCGCTGAGCTTGTCGAGCTTATTGCTCGCCAGGTAATGACCGATGGTGTTCGGAATAACGAAGTACCCGTCGGCCAGCCCCTGCATCAACGCACTGGCCCCGAGTCGATTGGCGCCGTGGTCGCTGAAGTTCGCCTCACCAATCACGTGCAGCCCGGGGATGGTGCTCATCAGGTTGTAATCCACCCAGAGCCCACCCATCGTGTAGTGCACGGCGGGGTAAATGCGCATCGGTTGCTTGTACGGATTCTCGTCCGTGATGCGCTCATACATCTCAAACAGATTGCCGTACCGCTCACGGATGGCATTCTCGCCCAGTCGCTTGATACTGTCGCCAAAGTCGAGATAGACGCCGCGGCCACCAGGGCCGACGCCCCGTCCTTCGTCACACACTTCCTTGGCGGCACGACTCGCAATGTCGCGCGGCGACAGATTGCCGTAGCTCGGATATTTGCGCTCGAGGTAATAATCGCGCGCATCTTCCGGCACGTCCTGTGGCTTCTTGTTGCAATCGGCGGCGTTCTTGGGCACCCACACGCGGCCGTCGTTGCGCAACGACTCCGACATCAACGTCAGCTTAGACTGGTGGTCCCCGCTCTGCGGAATGCACGTCGGGTGGATCTGCGTGTAGCACGGATTCGCAAAAGCCGCGCCCTTTTTGTAGGCGCGGTAATTGGCCGTGACGTTGCACCCCTTCGCGTTCGTCGAGAGGAAGAACACGTTGCCGTACCCGCCGGTGCCGAGCACCACGGCGTCGGCCACGTGCGCTTCAATCTTTCCGCTCACTAAGTCACGCGTAATGATGCCGCGCGCCACACCATCCACGACCACGAGGTCGAGCATCTCGTGGCGGTTGTACATCTTCACGCCGCCTTTGGCGATTTCCTTTTCGAGTGCCTGGTAGGCGCCGAGTAACAGCTGCTGGCCCGTTTGTCCGCGCGCATAAAACGTGCGGCTCACCTGTGCCCCGCCAAAGGAGCGATTCGCGAGCAGGCCGCCGTACTCACGCGCGAACGGTACACCCTGCGCCACGCACTGATCGATGATGTTCACCGAGATCTGCGCCAGGCGATACACATTGGCTTCACGCGCGCGAAAGTCGCCGCCCTTTACCGTATCGTAGAACAACCGCTGCACGGAATCGCCGTCGTTCCGGTAATTCTTGGCCGCATTGATGCCGCCCTGCGCGGCAATCGAGTGGGCACGGCGCGGGGAATCCTGAAAACAGAAACAGCTGACGTTGTAGCCCAGTTCGCTCATCGTGGCCGCTGCGGCCCCGCCAGCCAACCCAGACCCCACCACAATCACATGGAATTTCCGCTTGTTGGCGGGGTTGACGAGCTTCATGTCAAAGAGGTGCTTGTCCCATTTCTCGGCGACGGGCCCCTCAGGAATCTTGGCATCGAGTTTCATGGTCATCCTCGCGCTCAGCGGACAATGCCGAGCACAACGCTCAGCGGCAGGAGGCTGAAGCCGGTCGCCACGACAATCGCAATCACGAGCGCGGCGCGCCGGTGTAGCGGATTTTCAGAGGGACGAGCCAGACCGAGCGTGCGCATGCACGCCCAGACGCCGTGATAGAGATGCATGGCCAAAAAGGCCATGGCACCGAGATAGAAACCAGCGACGGGAATGGATTTGAAGCCGATCGCCACATTCCCCCACGCGCCCGTTTCACTGAACGCGGGATGGAAAATGCCGACGGTAAAGTGACCAATGTGATAGATGAGGAACGCAAAGAGGTAAATGCCGCCCCACCGCATCGTCATCGAGGCGTACGTCGAACTCTGCGACTCGCGCATGGCATAGTCATCCGGCCTCGCGGCGCGGTTGCGCATCGTGAGTTGATACGCCGCCATCACGTGCAGGATCACGCTCAATAAGAGCGTGATCCGCACAATCCACGTGATTTCGATGATGTCGTGCTTGAGCAGCTTCGCGTAGGCGTTGTAACGGTCGGCCCCCATGAAGAACTGGAGATTGCCGGACATGTGTCCGATCACGAATCCGACGAGAATCACTCCCGTCGCCCCCATGACGATCTTTTTCCCGACCGAACTCTCCCAGAACTTCGTGAGGGCGCCCATTAGAGCTTGACCACCGACATCGGCTCGCGCACGGCGTCGGCGCTCTTGGCGAGCGCGGCCTTTTCGTCGGCCGTCAACTCAATCTCAAGAATCTGCTCAATACCCTTGCGGCCGAGCTTCACCGGGACGCCGAGGAAGACGTCCTTCATGCCGTATTCGCCCTGCAGCCAAGCCGAGCACGGCAGGATGCGCTTCTGGTCCTTCACAATGGCTTCGACCATCTGCACCGCACCGCTGCTCGGCGCATAGTACGCGCTACCGGTCTTGAGGAACTTCACGATTTCGGCACCGCCGTTCCGGGCGCGGTCGACGATAGGATCGAGCTGTTCCTTCTTCATAAGCTGAAGAATCGGAATGCCGCTGACGGTGGTGTAGCTGATGAGCGGCACCATCGTGTCGCCGTGGCCCCCGAGCACCATCGCCTGAATGTCGTGCACGCTGATGTTGAGCGCTTCGGCGAGGAACGAGCGGTAGCGCGCGGAGTCGAGCACGCCAGCCATGCCGATCACTCGTTCGCGCGGGAAGCCGCTCACGGACTTGGCAACGTAGCACATCACGTCGAGCGGGTTCGACACAATGATCAGAATGGCGTTGGGCGACGTCTTGGCCACTTGCTCGCTCACCGACTTCACGATGCCGGCGTTCGTGTTGAGGAGGTCGTCGCGGCTCATCCCCGGCTTACGAGCAATGCCAGCGGTGATCACGACGATATCGGAGCCGGCGGTTTCATCGTAGCCATTCGTGCCGATGACGCGCGTGTCAAAGCCTTCGATGGGCGCGGACTCCCACTGATCGAGTCCCTTTCCCTGCGGAATGCCTTCGGCGATGTCCACCAAGACAACCGTGCGGGCCAGTTCTTTTTCGGCGATGCGCTGGGCAGCCGTGGCGCCAACATTCCCTGCGCCGACCACCGTGATTTTATTGACCATGTTTCGCTCGTGTGTGGTGTGAGGAACCAACCAACGAAAGTTATTGGTGCGTGAGGAGTCGGGCAACGCTCACCCACGAGGGAAAGTCCCTGACGAAAGTGGTGCTGTTTCCCCGACGTAGCGGGCTCAAGTCAGCCTTGCGCCGGGTCGATGCTGTACTGCAGAGCAAGTACCGCGACCCAGAGTGTCCCTATGCCCCATCAGCAGATAGCCGAAGCACTTGATGACCACGCCGCGTGGAAGGCGACCATCATGTCCGCGCTCGCTGATGGCGCCCCCCAGGACTTCATCCAAGCCGTGCCCCGGCCCGATGCCTGTGCTTTTGGCAAGTGGCTTGGTTCCTCAGAGATTTCCCACGAGCTCCGGCACAGCCCCCGCTTTCACGAAGCGGCGAGGCTCCACGCCAAGTTCCATGACGTCGCCGCCCGAACGTTGCTGCACGTGATCGAGGGGCGGCCAACGGAGGCCGTCCGCGCCTTGAGCCACCGAGGAGAGTTCACTGCGGCGATCCGGTCCTTCACCACGCACGCCGAAGCGTGGCTTCGCGAACTAGCCCTCGAAGAGAGCCAGGTAGCAGCCGTGGCCTAACCGCCCGTCTGAGAGAGTGCCTTGAGGCCGCCGACCTGCATTTGGAGCAGGTGGTGCTCTTTTGGCTTTTCCGCGAGTGCCTGGGCAAAGAGTGGGGCCAGCGCGGTGCCCGCCCGTAGCGGCTCGCGCAGGTTCACCTCGTGGTCACCAAACAGGCAGGTCCGGAGTCTTCCGTCGGCCGTCAGGCGCACGCGATTGCAGGTACCGCAATAGGTGTGGCTCATGGGAGTGATTACGCCAATCGTCCCCGCAGCGCCCGCGAGCCGGTAGTAGGTCGCCGGGCCATTCCCACGCGCCGGTCCGTCCGTAGCCGACAACGCGCCCAGCGCGCCAACGCGCCGCAACACTTCCTCACTCGGAATGACATGCTCCCAGGTGAGGTTCGCCATTTCGCCCACCGGCATGAGCTCAATGAAGCGCACGTGAAACGGATGCTCGAGCGTGAGGCGCGCAAAGTCTTCGATTTCGTCGTCGTTGATGCCGCGCATCACAACGACATTGATCTTCACCGGCGCTAATCCGGCCTCTTGCGCGGCAATCGCGGAGCGAACCGGACTGAACGGCACCGTGCGTCGAGCAATTGCCGCAATGCGCTCTGGGCGGAGACTGTCGGCGGAGAGGTTTACGCGATCGAGCCCCGCATCCCGCAACGACGGCGCCATCTCGACGAGCTTCACACCGTTTGTACTGAGCGCGATGTCCTCGATTCCAGGAATCGCGTTCAACTGTTGAATGAGTCGCGTCAGTTCCGGACGGATGGTTGGCTCGCCGCCAGTGATTCGGAGGCGTTTGAGCCCCAGCGGCGCCAACTGCCGCGCCACGTCGGCGATTTCTTCGTAGCTGAGAATGTCTGCCTTGGGCAACCACGCCAAGCCGTGCTCCGGCATGCAGTACACGCACCGGAAGTTGCACCGGTCCGTGACGGAAATGCGGAGGTACTCGATGCTGCGCCCGTATTGATCAAGCATGTGCGGTGTCCGTGTTCAGCGGCGCAGATAGCTGCGGCGCCTTGTCGTGCGCCGGCACAACAGCGGCCAACGCGCTCGCGGCATTCACCCACTCGCGCGTGCCATCCGCATACAGCTCTCGCTTCCAAATCGGCACACGCGCCTTGAGTTGCTCCACCACGTAGCGCATGGCATCCAGCGCGCTCCCTCGATGCGCGTGCGCCGTCACAACGGCGACGCTCGCCTCGCCCAGCCCCAACGCGCCAATGCGATGGACCACGACAACGTCGGGAGACTCAAACCGCGCGATCGCTTCGTTCACAATGCGCTGCAACTCCGCGTGCGCCATTGGCGCATAGGCGGAATACTCAATGCCGGTCACGACGCGCCCCTCATTCACATCACGCACGGTGCCAACGAACAGGGTCGTCGCACCCACGCCGGTACCCGCCACTTCGGCGAGCAGCGCCGCCGAATCAATCGCGGCGTCGACGATCGCGACACGCGTGCTCATCCGCCAGCCACCGGAGGAATGATCGCAATCTCATCGCCGGCATATACCCGATCGTTGAGGGCGGCGTATGCGTGGTTCACGGCCACCATGGGCGCCGGCGGAAGTGCGCGTTCCGGCGCGAGTGCGCGCACCGCGGCGAGGACCTCCGCCACCGTGGCGCCCTCAGCAAGCTCCACGTCGACGGAAGGCCCGCCGAGCGCGTCAGCATACGAGGCAAACAGCAGCACACGGGTCACGGAGCGATCGGTCCACGTGGAGGTGAAAATGCGACGGGCCCCGAGGGCGTCACTGCCCGCAGGGCCCCGTCCAGCAATACTAACTGCTTAGTCGTCGGTGAGTTCCGAGATATCGATGTCGGCAACCATCGCTCGGAGTTCTTTTGACGGTTTGAACACCGGCACGGGCCGCGCTGATACTTCCACCGGCGCGCCGGTACGAGGATTCCGAGCCATCCGCGTCTTTCGCTGACGGATCTTGAAGGTGCCAAAACCACGCACCTCAATGTTCTTCTGCTCCTTCAGGGCATCCTTGATCGCGTCGAGAAATGAGTCAACCACACGAGCACAGTCCTTTTTGGAGATCATAGGACCGGAAGTCTGTGCGATAGAATCTGTTACGCGCTCAACCAGGTCAGCCTTCGTCATCACGATCCTCGCGGGCGTGGCGGGCGGCGAAATCGCCGTAAGTGTATCTATTCTAGGACGTTACCTCCTCTGGTGTCAAGCGTTTAGCCGTTTTGGCTAAAATTGACCCCTTTCCGCCCTAGTCACCGGCCTTTCTGTACCGCCGCCATAAAATCGTCAAACAGGGGACGCGCGTCGTGCGGACCGGGCGCAGCTTCTGGGTGGAACTGCACCGCGAAGATTGGCAACGACTTGTGACGCAGCCCCTCAATGGAGCCGTCGTTGAGGTTCACATGTGTCACCTGCAAATCGGGGGCGCCTGGAATCCCCTGCTCTGACCCCTCGACCGCAAAGCCGTGGTTCTGCGAGGTGATCAGCACCTTGCCCGTGGCGAGGTCCTTCACCGGGTGATTTCCGCCGCGGTGACCGTAAGGGAGCTTGAAGGTCTTTGCTCCGAACGTCAGGCCCAGAAGTTGGTGGCCGAGGCAGATACCGAAAATCGGGATTTTGGCGTCGGCGAGGGAGCGGATCGCGTCGGGGGCGTACCCCACCGCGTCTGGATCACCGGGACCGTTCGCGAGGAAGATCCCGTCCGGGTTCATCGCCAACGCCTGTTCCGCGGTCGTCGTGGACGGCACCACCGTCACGCGGCAGCCCCGTTCATCGAACAGTCGCAGGATGTTCTGCTTGATGCCGTAGTCAAAGGCCACGATGTGACGTGACGCGGTGGCACTACCAAACTGATACGGCTCGCGAGTCGAGACGATCGACGCGAGATCGAGGCCATCCATTGAGGGACAGGCGTCGAGCACGGCCTTGGCCTCTGCCGTTGCCTCGGCTCCAGCCCCGATGACGCCGCGCAACACGCCGACGGTGCGCAGATGCCGCGTCAGCCGACGCGTATCCACGTCAAACAGGATGGGGATCTTGGCGTCCTGCAAATACGCGGCAAGGCTACCGTCCGCGCGCCAGTTGGAGAATCCTCCGCTCAGCTCGCGCACGATCACGCCGCTGACCTGCGGGCGATTGGATTCGGGATCTTCGCCATTGACGCCGTAGTTGCCGATCATCGGCGAGGTCATCACGACGATCTGGCCGCGGAATGAGGGGTCGGTAAAGACCTCCTGATAGCCGCTCATGTTGGTGGTGAACACGATTTCCGCAGCGGCAGGCACGCCAGCTGCGGTACTCAAGTGTCCACGAAAAAGGGTTCCATCCTCGAGGAGGAGGAACCCTTGAGTCGCGTGAAGCGTGCTCACGGATAGCGTTAGATCAGGGCTTCTTGACGGGCTCGGCGGGCGCCGCTGGCTTGGCATCCTGCTTTGCATCAGCGCTCGGGATCGTCTGGAGCGGAACAGTCGGCGCCGGAACCGCGCCACCGGCCGGAGCCGTCTTGGGCGCTGCTGGGGCGGCCTTCGGAGTCGCAAACGATTTATCGAGCACCGACGTCGGCACACGGCCGCGCGAGGCGCTGATCTGCAGAATGAACGACAGGCCGATGAAGATGCCGCCGCACCACCAGCTCGCCTTGGTCAGGAGGTTGCCCGCCTGACGGGTGCCGAGGAACTGGTCGGAAGAGGACGACGCGCCGCCAAAACTGGCCGCCATGCCGCCACCCTTGCCGCTCTGCAGCAGGATGGCCGCCACGAGGACGAGGGCGTCAATAAGAAGAAGGACGACTAGCAGCTTGGTGAACATCGCAGATCCGTATGGGGCCGAATGATGGTAAGCCTTGTAAAATAGCAGACTTATCGTGCGCGATCAAGTGCGGGCGAGGGCCGCCCAGCCTTCAGCGTCCAGGCTGGCTCCTCCGACGAGCAGTCCCCCGACGTCTGGAACCGCCAATAACAGGCTCGCATTGGTGCGGTTTACGCTCCCGCCGTAGAGGATGGGGACCGCCTGCCCTCGATCCCCGGTCAAGGCGCCAAGCTCTGCTCGGAGCGCCGTATGGACGGCGTCGGCGTCCTCGGGGGTGGCGGTTCGCCCCGTCCCAATGGCCCACACGGGCTCATAGGCCAAGAGCGACCCCACAATCTGGCTGGGCTGAATCCGGCTGACCGCCGCGCGCAGCTGCCGCACGACCACCTGGATCGTGTCGCCACTCTCACGCTGTTCTAGTGTTTCGCCGACGCAAATGATGGACGTCAGCCCAGCGCGAAGCGCCGCCGCCACCTTGAGCCCCGTTTGCTCGTCGGTCTCGCCAAAGACGTGGCGCCGCTCTGAGTGGCCGACGAGCGCATAGCGCGCGCCAGCCCCACGCGCGATGGCCGCCGAGTTTTCGCCGGTGAAGGCGCCGTGATCTTCCCAGTGAATGTTCTGCACGCCAACCGCGAGGTCGCTGCGGTCGTGCACGAGCGCCGCGACCGTCGGCAGCGTGAGCGCCGGCGGGAAGAACAGCACGGTGCGGTCTTGCCGACGCGGATATTGCGCCAGAAAGAGCTTCATAAACTGTTCGGCGTCGGCCGGCGCGTGATTGAGCTTCCAGTTTCCGGCAAAGATGGGATGCTTCATCACACGGCCTTGTCGTCGAGGGCCGCGACCCCGGGGAGCACCTTCCCTTCGAGAAACTCCAGCGAGGCACCACCGCCGGTGGACACGTGGCTCACTTGCGATGCGAGGCCAGCCGCCTCAATCGCAGCGGCGGAATCGCCGCCACCCACGATCGTCGTCGCACCCTTCGCCGTGGCCAATGCCATCGCCGACGCAATCGCCAGTGTGCCAACATTGAACGGCGGTGTTTCGAACACCCCCATCGGACCATTCCAAATGATGGTTTTCGCAGCGGAAATCGCGCGGCCAAACGACAAGGCGCTGTCCGCGCCAATGTCGAGCATCGCTTCATTCGCCGGAATGGCGTCGCGTCTGACCGTGTGCGCTTGGTCTCCCTTCTCAATCGCAGGCGCCACGACGGCGTCATGCGGAAGGGTGAGACGGAATCCCGCGCGCTCGATGAGATCAGCCGCCATTTCTACGCGATCGGCCTCCACGAGCGAGGTGCCCGTTTCGAACTCCATCGCCTTGTAAAACGTGCACGCCATCGCGCCGCCAATGAGCAATCCGTCAACCTTCGGCAGCAACGCTTCGATGACGTCGATCTTTCCAGAAATCTTCGAACCCCCGAGAATCGCGATAAAGGGCCGCTTCGGTTTTTCGAGCGCACCGCCGAGATAGTCGAGCTCTTTTTGCATCAGCAATCCGGCGACGGCGGGGCGAAGAAACGTTGCCACGCCGGCCGTGGACGCGTGCGCGCGGTGGGCGGCGCCGAACGCGTCATTCACATAAAAGTCTCCGAGGCGCGCGAGCGACTTGGCGAGCGCCGCGTCGTTTTTTTCTTCACCGGCGAGAAAACGTGTATTCTCGATAAGAAGCACGTCCCCATTATCGAGCCCTTTGGTCGCGGCGACGGCCGCATCGGTGTCGGTCTCCTCGCAAAACTGCACCGGCACACCGAGGAGCGCCGCGAGCTTCACGGCCACCGGTGCGAGCGAGTACTTGGCCTCTGGCTTCCCCTTGGGGCGGCCGAGGTGCGAGCAGAGCACCACTCGGGCGCCGGCTTTTCGCAGGCGCTCGATCGTGGGGACGGCCGCTCGAATACGCGTGTCGTCGGTGACCGTGGTGCCGTCGAGCGGCACATTGAAATCCACGCGGACGAGCGCGCGCTTCCCGCGCACCTCCGCGGGCGTCAGGTCGAGAATCGTCCGCTTATTCACGGCCGGCTCAGAGTCGAGCGCCGACGTACTGCAGCAGATCCACGCAGCGCGAGGCGTAGCCCCACTCGTTGTCGTACCAGCCGGACACCTTCACCATGGTGCCGTCGATCACGTTCGTGCACTTGGAATCGACAATCACCGAATGCGGATTCCCGATGTAGTCGGTGGAGACGAGCTCCACGTCGGTGAACTGCAACACGCCCTTCAGCGCACCCTGCGACGCCGCGAGGAATGCGGCGTTGACCTCGGCGATCGTCGTGCCCTTCTCCACTTCCACCGTGAGTTCGGTGAGCGAGACGTCCGGGGTCGGAACGCGAATGGCGATGCCGTCGATCTTTCCCTTCACCTCGGGGATCACGAGCGCGGTGGCTTTGGCCGCGCCGGTGGTCGTGGGAATGATCGAGAGGGCCGCCGCGCGGGCGCGACGCAGATCTTTGTGCGGGAGATCGAGAATGCTCTGGTCGTTGGTGTACGAGTGGATCGTCACCATCGAGGCGTGCTTGAAGCCGAACGATTCGCGAATCACCTTGACCATGGGCGCCAAACAGTTGGTGGTGCACGACGCATTCGAGAGAATATGATGCGTGGCGTTGTCGTACTTCTCGTGATTCACGCCGAGCACGATGGTGAGGTCTTCGCCTTTCGCGGGTGCGGAGATGATCACTTTGCGGGCGCCGCCGGCGATGTGCTTCTTGGCGTCTTCGGCGTTCGTGAAGCGACCGGTGCATTCGAGAACCACGTCCACGCCGAGTGCCTTCCACGGGAGCGCAGCCGGATCCTTTTCCTTGAAGATCTTGATACGGTCGCCATTTACGACAATGGCATCATCCTCAGCCGTCACGGTGCCGCCGAAGGTCCCGTGCACCGAGTCGTACTTGAAGAGGTGCGCGAGCGTTTTGGTGTCGGTGAGATCGTTGACGGCCACAAAATCGATGGGCGCGCCCGTTTCTTTGGCGGCGCGCAACACCTGACGGCCGATGCGGCCGAACCCGTTGATGCCAACCTTGAGTGCCATGAGAAATGCTCCTGAAGTCAGCGGTCGGCGCCGGCGTGGGCACGACCGAATGTCACGTAACTGAGGATGCGCGCACCGCCGTCGAACAGCGCTTTGGCGCAGGCATTCAGTGTGGCTCCGGTGGTCAAGACATCATCGACGAGCACTACGTGCTGACCATGAAGTCGTGCACCGTCACGCACTCGAAACGCCTCGTGAACGTTCGCGGAACGCTCTGCGGGAGTCAACCGCGTTTGCGTTTCTGTCGTACGGTTTCTCGTCAGCACGTCGGGCCATGCGGGCACGCGCCAGTGGGCACCGAGTGCCGCGGCGAGTTCGGCGGCCTGGTTGAATCCCCGTTCGCGCTCGCGGGTCGGATGCAGCGGCACGGGAATGACCGCTGCACGCTCCCGCACGACGTCCGATGGCCACGGGAGCCGAGCCATCCGCACCGCCATTTCGCGCCCCACCGCCTGCCAGCCATCGTACTTGAGCGCGCCCACGATGCCGCTCGACACGGGATGCGGGACCCAGCACACCGATCGCACCGCTCGGATGAACGGCGGGAGCGTGGCGCATAGCGCACACGATTCCCCAAGTGTGGGATGCCCACAGCGCGGACACTGCGGATGCGCGAGCGCCGGCAGTCGCGACCAACACAGGCTGCAGATGAGATCTGCAGTGCCATTCGCACTCGCGCCCCCACAGGCCGCGCAGGCGCGCGGGAGCAGAAGCTCGAGCGTACTGCGAACTAACGCCGCACCGCGGCCCACATCACGTCCCGGTTGGGTCGCACACCGAACCACCGTTCAAACGCGAGCGCGCCTTGCTCCACCACCATGCCAAGCCCATCGGCGGCGCGCAGTCCTCGGGCGCGGGCGGCAACCACGAGCGGCGTCTCTTGGCGGCGATAGCAAAGATCAAAGACATCGGGGCGCGCATCGAGCAGGGCTGGATCCAACGGCAGCGCGTCGCCGTGTAACCCCACCGGGGTGGCATTGATCACCAACTGCGCGCCACGAACCGCCTGTTCAATGGTCGGTACGGACACCGTAAATTGGTGGAACGCTGCGGCGAGTGCCTCGGCTCGGTCGTGGCGTCTCGCGTGGATGCGAACGGTGGCGTCGCCCCATCGCTCAACGGCGGCAAGAACCGCGGCCGCTGCGCCGCCAGCACCAAGCAAGGCCACCACAAGGCCGGGACGCGGAGCGCCAAACGCGGCGCGCGCCGCGGCGTCAAAGCCGCCGACGTCCGTGTTGTCGCCTACGAGTTCACCGTCTTCCGTCCAAAACGTATTCACCGCGCCGACCCGTTCGGCGACGGGAGAGCGTCGGCTACACAGAGCCGCGAAAGTCACCTTGTGCGGGACCGTAATGTTGCCGGCGCCATTGACGTCGCGCATGAGCCCGGCGACCGTTGCCAAATCCGCGGGCGCGACATCCAACGCCTCATACACCACGGGGATTCCGGCATGACGCAAAGCGGCATTCTGAAAAACCGGCGACAACGAATGCTCCACCGGATGTCCCAGCAACGTCAATCGACCGGGAAGGTCGTTCACGTCGCCTCCGGGAACACACCGATGCGATCGAGCACGAGTCCAATCAGGCGCTGCAATTCGTCGGCAGTCGCTCGGTAGATATCGAGACCGCCACCAAACGGATCGATGATGCCGCGCCCGTTGCTGGTCCCTTCGGCAAAATCCACGAGCAAATGCGATTTGCCGCTGCCCCCCAGCGCACTCACACGCTCAAGATGATGGGGACCCATCGTCAAAATGAGGGATGCGTTCGCAACAATGTCGGGGCTGAGCTGCCGAGCGCGGTGCGCGCTGAGGTCCAGCTTCCGCTCAATGCCGACAAGTAAGGCCCCGTCGGAGGCGGGCGCGCCTTCCCACGCACTGGTGCCGGCGCTGGAGACGGTGACACCCGGAAGGGCGCGTGCGGTAACCGCGTGCGAAGCGATGGCCTCGGCCAACGCGCTTCGACAGGTGTTGCCGGTGCACACGAAGAGCAACGCGGTCATCGGTCACCGACCAAACTTGGCACCGCCGCGCGGAGCGCTTCCGCCGAAATCGCACCAGGACGAATCACGCGCGGCGAACGGCCGGTGCAGTCCACCACCGTCGAGGGTGCCGACGCGGTGAGCGTGCCGCCGTCCAACACCCGCAACGTGCCGCGCGAAATGGATTGAGACCATTCCTGCATGACCGTGGCGGCGTTCATCGCGGGCGGAGTGCCGGGAAGGTTGGCACTGGTGCTGGTCAGCGGATCACCCATCGAAGCAATGAGGCGTTGGAGTCCAGGGTGCGGTGTCCAACGCACCGCGATTCCACCCTCCGGGCCTCGCAGTCGCGCGGGAACGCGGCGTTCGCCGCCGGCCAACACGAGCGTCAAGGGTCCCGGCCAGAAGCGCGCGGCGAGCATCGACGCGGCGTTTGAGAGCTGAAGCCCCATCCGGTCGATCATGGAGCTGTCGGAGATCAGCAGGAGGAACGGCTTGCTGTCGGGGCGACGCTTCAACGCGACGAGTGTCGAAACCGACGCGGAATCGATCGCCCCGCCAAAGCCATACACCGTCTCCGTTGGATACGCCAACACGCCGTGCTTCTCGAGATGCAACAACGTCCCAGAGATCGACGACGCGATCTCTGGCTCGGACCAAAACGGAATCGCTTTCGGCTCGGTGTTCAATCAGGGAGCGGAAGCAGCGCCTCCGCCCTCGGGAAATCGGACGCGTCGGTGACTTTCATAGCGCGTTCACTGCCGCGCACCACCACCACCGGGAGTCCGAGCTTTTCAAAGAGCCCCGCATCATCCGTGGCGGCAATGCCGTCGTCGTGCGCCGTTTGATGGGCACGCATAATCGCCTCACGCGGAAACCCCTGCGGCGTTTGCGCGCGCCAGAGTCCCTCGCGCTCGACCGTACGAACGATGCGTCCACTGCCATCCACTTCCTTGAGCGTGTCTACCACAGGAAGCGCGGCGATCGCGCCATGCCCGAGACGCACCTCCGCCACCACACGGTCCACCATCTCGGGCGTGGGGAATGGGCGCGCAGCATCGTGAATGAGCACCACCGAACATTCCGAGGGAATATCGGCGAGTCCGTTGTACACACTCTCGCCGCGGTGCCGTCCGCCGGGCGCCACGAGCAAACGATCGGTGTCGCACTGAAAGAGCCAAGGCGGGGGATCGCCGAGATATCGCTGCGGCAACACCACAACGACCATCGCCACATCGGCGCGTGCCTGAAACGCGTGAAGCGAATGCAGCAACATCGGTTTGCCGGACACCCAGCGGAACTGCTTGAGTTCGCCGCCGGCCTCGACTTGCGTGCGCGTGCTCGCGCCCGCCGCCACGATCACCACACCGACGTCGCGCGTCATGTGAACAGTTGCCGGAAGAGCGCCGTCAAATCCTTGACGCCGACCACACGAATGTTGCGGGGCGCCCGTTTCGGAACGGAACGCTCGCCAACATAGGCGACCGCCATTCCCATCTTCTCGGCTTCCGCAATACGGCGTTCCACCTGACCTACGGCGCGAATCTCGCCGCCGAGTCCAATCTCGCCAATAAAGACGGCATCTTGGGGCAGCGCTTTGTCGTAGACACTCGAGGCGAGTGCTGCGGCCACGGCCAAGTCAGCCGCTGGCTCCTGCACGCGTACGCCGCCGACGATGTTCAGGAATACGTCAAGCTGCGCAAACGATAACCCGGCGCGTTTGTCGAGCACGGCGAGCAAGAGTGCGAGTCGGCGGCCGTCAAAGCCGGTGGCCACACGCTGTGGCGTGCCAAAGCCAGCCTTCGCCGCGAGCGCTTGAACCTCGAGCAGCATCGGACGGCTGCCTTCGAGCGTGGCGGTCACGGCACTGCCCGATGCGTGGTGCCCTTCGCGATCGCCGAGAAAAAGCGCCGAGGGATTATCGACCGGGATCAACCCCCGCTCGGTCATGCGGAAGACTCCAATCTCATCCACCGAACCGAACCGGTTCTTGGTGGCGCGCAGCACACGGTGATCGAGCGACCCTTCTCCCTCGAAATACAACACCGTGTCCACGATGTGCTCGAGCGTCTTCGGGCCAGCGATGCCACCACCCTTGGTGACGTGTCCCACCACAATCACGGCGGTGCCGCTCTCCTTGGCAAAGCGCATCAGTCGTGCGGCGCACTCACGCACCTGCCCGACATTTCCAGGCGCGCCTTCGAGATCGCCGGTGAACACCGTCTGAATGGAATCCACCACCATCACCGTGGGCGTCCGTTCGGCGGCAGTGGCCAGTATCGTCTCGAGCAGCGTTTCGCCGAGCAACGAAACGTCGAGCGCCCCCGTGCCCAACCGGTCCGCACGCAGCTTGACCTGCAATGGAGATTCTTCACCGCTCACATAGAGCGTGCGCACACCGAGCGTCTCAAGCTGCGCAGCGACTTGCAGGAGAATGGTGCTCTTGCCAATGCCGGGCTCGCCGCCGACCAACACCATAGACCCCGGCACAATGCCGCCGCCGAGCACAAAGTCGAACTCAGCGAGACCCGTCGTGAGGCGATTACTCTCGGCGCCCACCACGTCAGCCAATCGCGGCGTGGGCACCACCGTGCCGCCACTCCCGAGCGATGTGACCCCCGCCTTCCGTCGCGCAGCGCCCCCTTCGACGGTACGCGACGCGACGATCTCTTCGTGCAGCGTATTCCACTCGCCGCACGCATCGCACTTCCCCGCCCATTTTGGCGAGTCGGCACCGCATTCGGTGCAGCGGTACACGGTCTTCGCGCGCGCGGCCATACTCAGCCCTGTTGACGGGCCGTGAAGTTCTCGAAGCGCGTGAACTGTTTCCGGAACGAAAGGCGAATATGGCCGGTCGGACCGTTACGCTGCTTGAGTAGAATGATCTCGGCGAGCCCTTCGATCGGTGTGCCGTCGGGCGTCTTCACGACATTGCCCGATTCATCCACCGGGCGGTCGTACATCTCCTGCCGATAAATCGCCATCACGAGATCGGCGTCTTGCTCAATGGCGCCGGACTCACGCAAGTCCGAGAGCTGCGGACGCTTGCTGTCGCCGGTGCGCTGCTCCGGACCACGCGAGAGCTGCGACAGCGCAATGACGGGGATGTTCAGTTCCTTGGCCAGGATCTTGAGCGAGCGCGAAATCTGTGAGATTTCTTGCTGACGGCTCTCTACGCCCGGCGGGCCTGAAAGCAGCTGCAAGTAATCGACGATGACCATTTTGATGTCGGCCGTGGATTTGAGACGCCGCGCACGCGACCGAATCTCGAGCAGCGTGAGCCCCGGCGTGTCGTCAATCCAGATGGGCGCCTGCGACAGCAATGCGGCGGCCTTGGCCAAGTTGGAATGATCCTGGCTGGTGAGCTTGCCCGAGCGCAGGCGCTGGGCGTCGATGAACCCCTCGGAGGCGAGCATACGTTGCACGAGAGACTCTTTACTCATTTCCAGCGAAAAGACTGCAGTCGCAATATTGCTTTCAACAGCGGCGTATTGCGCGATGTTCAACACGAACGCCGTTTTCCCCATCGACGGGCGCGCCGCGATGATGATCAAATCAGACGGCTGGAAGCCCAGCGTGAGCTGGTCGAGATCGCGGAAGCCGCTCGGCACGCCGGTGAGCGGACCACCCTCACGCAGTGACTCGATGCGCTCCATGGCCGGCCAGAGCAGATCCTTGATGCGCGTAAAGCCATCGGAGCCGCGCTGCTGACTGACCTGAAAAATGCGATGCTCGGCGAGGTCAATGAGTTCGGTGGCATCGGCCGCCGATTCATGCGCCTCTACGACGAGCCCCTGCGCCACATCAATCAGGCGACGGCGAAGCGCCTTTTCCTTAACGATTTTGAGATGGTACTCGACATTCGCCGCCGTGGGGACCACGTACAGCAGTTCGCTGACGTATTCCTTTCCGCCCGCCGCGGCGAGTTCGCCACCACGGTCGAGTTGCTCCGTGAGCAGCAGCGGATCGAGGACCGCGCCGGTTTGGTGAATCGCGAGCATCGCGCGAAAGACGCGGCGGTGGCGCTCGCTGTAGAACATCGATTCATCGATGATCTCAACGGCACGGGTGATGGCCTCGGCGTCCAGAAGCATGGCACCGAGCACGGCCATCTCGGCGTCCTCAGAATACGGAGGACGCCGGTCACGGAACGAACCGTCACGCGTCGCGGGCGGCGTTATCGAAAATTCGGCGTGCGAGCTGGACATCTTCCCAAGTGGGGCGCTTCCACGACGGGTTCCGAAGAAGCGCCGCGGGATGGTAAGTAACGATGAGTGGCACCCCGAAATAATGGTGCACCTGACCCCTTAACTTACCGATTGGGGTCGAGGTCTGCAGTAAGGTCTGTGCCGCGAATGTCCCAAGTGCCAGAATCACACGGGGTTGCAGTATTTCGAGCTGCCGGAGGAGGAACGGGCTACAGGCCTTGATCTCGTCCTGACTGGGATTCCGATTCCCTGGCGGCCGATGCTTGAGGACGTTGCAAATGAAGACGTCCTCGCGGGCCAGTTTGATGGCGTCCAGAATTTTGGTCAGCAGTTGACCGCTGGCACCAACAAAGGGGCGCCCCAACTCGTCCTCGGTGGCGCCAGAAGCCTCCCCCACGCACACAAATCGTGCGGCGGGACTTCCCTCGCCCGGCACCGCGTTCTTGGCGCCCGCATAGAGCCCGCAGGCGGTGCAACTCGCTGCCGCTGCCGCGATGGCGTCGAGCGTCTCCAGATGGGAGAGTGGGCCCGGCAACAAGTCGCGCATTGGAGACCCGATCACGATGCCTGGAACGCCCATGCCGTGTCCGACAGAACCGGCAACGGGGCTCGGCATTTCGAGTCGCGGAATCTTTTCACGCGGCGGCTGGTCGTCGCCGGAAGTCGCACCGGAATCACTGCTCGCGCTCACGACCGACGGTGCCGACGGTGCCGACGGTGGCGACGGTGCCGGCGCGGCTGCGGCGTTGGCGGCGACGGCGTCCTTCTTGGCTGGAGCGCTCTCCGGCTTCGGCGCACCAACGGCTCGCAGTGCTTCGCGCCAATCGCCGCTGCTGGCGGCCTGCTCCGCGGCCTGACGTGCGGCGTTCGGAACGATCGCCTCAACCGGCGCAGGTGGTTGCGCAGTGCACGAAGAACCCGCATCACGACGTCCCGCAGCTGGCGCACTGGACGGTGCTGCTGAAGCCCCGAGCGCCTTGAGCGCCTCGTCCACCGACATGTTGTCGAGCACGAACTCCGATTCACCGAGTTCGCGACGCTGTTCCAAATATCGTTTGAGAATTTCCCTACCGTCCACGCATCACTCCCTCAACGCGATCGAGAATGGCGTCAGCCACTTCGGTCTTCTGGAGGAGCGGGAGTGCGTCGGGCTGCGCCCCGCGCGCGAGGATCGTGACGCGATTTGTGTCGACACCAAATCCTGCACCGGCCTCGCGTGCGTCATTCACGACAACAAAATCGAGATCCTTGACCTCGAGCTTCTTGGCGGCGTTCGCGATCACGTCGTCGGTTTCGAGCGCGAAGCCAACAACGATCGTGCCTGGGCGGCGCGCATCACGGGTCGACGCGAGGATGTCGGTGGTGTTGTCGAGCGCAATCGCTTCGGGACGCGCGCCTTTTTTGATTTTGGCATCGGCCACACGCGATGGGCGGAAATCCGCTGGGGCTGCCGCCATCACGAGCACATCGGCTGATGCGAGTGCATGGCGAACGGCAGTCGCCATCTGTTCCGTGGTTTCTACGGAGACGGTGTGCACACCATCTGGCAGCGGCACGGCGAGTGGGCCAGCGATCAACGTTACGTCGGCACCGCGGCGCCAGGCACTCTCCGCAATCGCCACACCCATGCGACCGCTGCTGTGATTAGAGAGATAGCGCACGGGGTCAATCGCTTCGCGCGTTGGCCCTGCGGTGACCACCACACGCTTGCCGGCGAGCACATCGCGCGGTTCAAGCAAGCGAGCGGCGTGCGCAAAGATCGTGGCGGGTTCCGGCATGCGCCCAGGGCCCGCGCCTTCTTGCGGCGACGCCAACGGCCCAGAATCGGGCGCGAGCACGTGATAGCCGAGCGAACGGAGATGTTCGACGTTGGCGCTCGTCTGCTTGTGCGCCCACATGCGATCGTTCATCGCGGGCACGAGCAGCACCGGTGCGTCGGCCGCGAGCAGACAGGCGCTCAGCAGATCATCCGCGCGACCAGAGGCCGCGCGCGAGAGGAAATCGGCCGTCGCCGGCGCCACCACAATGAGATTGGCGCCGCGAGCCAGCGTGATGTGATCGAGGGCGTGCCCTTCGGCCACCAGTTCGGTGTGCACCGGCCGCCCGGTGAGCGCCTCGAACGTGACGGCGCCAATGAACTCACGCGCCGAACGCGTGAGCACAACGTCAACTTCCGCGCCGCCCTGCGCGAACAGCCGCGCAAGCCACGCCGTTTTATAGCTTGCGATCCCTCCGGTTACCCCGAGGAGGATCCGCCGGCCCTGTACGGGGCGCACGGCTCGCGCGCGGCGGAGGTCGCGTTATTCCGCGGCGCGACGCCGCGGAACCACACGATACTCGATGTCACCGGTCGACAGCTCTTCGAGCGAACGCGTCGTGAGCTTCTTCTCACCGCTCTTGGAGCGATCGCGCGGGAAATCGTTGAGCACGCGGGCGTACTTCGAGGCCACCAGTACCGCGAGGTACTTGTTGGCCGCGTGGGTGATCACTTCCTGGGGTGTAAACACTCGCATCGATGCTTCCTCGGTGACGACGGGTAATCAGTCCTGCGCAAAACCCTCAAGCTCCGTATCCAGCCGGGTAATCAGCCCAGCCACCTGCGCGTCGAGCGAACGGACCCGCTCGCGCTTCACTTCCTCGGCGTCGATGATGGCACTCACCCGCTCCACCGCCGCGTCCAGTTGATCATTGACCACGACGTAGTGGTACCGATCGACTTCCTTCAACTCCGCCCGCGCACTTTGCAACCGCGTGCGCAGCGCGGCACGACTTTCAGTCTGCCTCGCCATCAGGCGCTCCACCAGCACATCGACTGACGGCGGCAGCACAAAAACAAGCACCGCACCAGGATAGGCCACCGCGAACTGCGCCGCTCCCTGCACGTCAATGTCCATCATGACGTGCTTTCCGCTGTCCAACACCACTTGCACGGCGGACTTCAGTGTGCCGTACCACCGGCCGTGCACGATAGCCGTTTCTGCAAACTCACCCCGTTCACGCCGCGCCAAGAACTCCGGCTCCGCGAGAAAGTGGTAATCCGTTCCGTTGACCTCGCCCACCCGCGGCGTCCGCGTGGTGCACGAAATCGAATACCCCAAATTCTTTCGCTGCGCCATCAAGCGATGCGTGACGGTGGTCTTGCCACCCCCACTCGGCGCCGACAGCACCACCGGGAATGGATTCATTCGAGGTTCTCCACCTGTTCACGAATCCGTTCTAATTCTTCCTTCACCAGCAACACGTCCTTTTGAATGGTCGCGTCGTTGGCCTTACTGCCTGTCGTATTGGCTTCGCGTAGCAACTCTTGCAACAGGAAGCCGAGCCGCTTGCCGATGGCGTCGCCGTCCTTCACGGCGAGTGCGTCACGGAATGCGGTAATGTGCGATGCAAAGCGGTCCAACTCTTCCCCAACGTCCAAGCGATCGGCCAGAATCGCAATCTCCTGCGCCAGTCGCTGCTCATCGACCGCAATCCCTTCGGCTAACACCTTCACATTTTCCCGCAGGCGATCGCGCTGGGCTACCACCCGCTCCGGTGCCCGCACCGCAATGCGTCCCACCGCGTCTTCAATGACGGCAATTCGTTCACGCAACACCTCGGCGAGTCGTGCACCTTCGGCTTCGCGCATCCGTCCCAGCGCCGCGATGGCACCTTCCACAATGAGCAACAACTCTTCAACCGTACCGTCCTGCTCTTCGGTGGCGCCGTGGATCACGTCGGGCATACGGAGCACCGTCGCAACGTCCACTTCGCCGCCCAAGCCGTGCCGGTCACGCAAACCCTTCAAGCGAGCCGCGTACTCAGCAAAGCGCGTCTCGTTGATGGCCGCCACTTCTACCGCATCACGAACCGTCCGGGCGGTCAGTGTGACATGCCCGCGACTGATGCGCTTTCGGAGTGCCTCACGCACTTCGGGCTCCCACTTGGAGAGATCCGAAGACAGCTTGAGGCTTGGATTGAAGAAACGGTGGTTGACCGAACGCAACTCAACGGCCACGCGGGTGGTGCCCACGAGGCCTTCAGCAGCGCCGAAACCGGTCATCGAACGAATCATAGCGAGCCTACTAAGTTACTGTCCGACAACGCCTTTGTAAACGCCGGACGGCCTCGTACGCCCTATGAGCGCCCACTCAGTTCCAGAAGTTCCACCGCACGCCGTAGATGTTCGTGAGGCGTGGCATTGTGTAGCCCGGATACTGCTCGTAAGGGGTTCCGACCGCGTTTCGGTACTGCCACGAGATCGTCGCGTCGCCAATCCGGATTTCGAGCAGCGTTGAGAAGATGCTGTACGACGCTAAGCTCTGCCCTGTCAACAACTTACCGGATGGCACGAACGAGGCGGACCGCAGCTCGTGGGTAGCCGAGACGAGCAGATGGAACTCGTTCCGCGTGAAGCGCTTGGGAAAGCCCGAGGCAAACTTGATCGTCGTACGCGCCTCGTTTTGAGGACGCCAGCCGCTGGTGGTCTTCCACTTGATGGCGTCAAAATCGATCCCCCAGCCGCCAAATAGGGGGCCGTGGACCGACGCGGTCAGCCCGGCAACCTTGTCGTCTAGCATCGGGTGGAGCGCTGAGTCGAGCTCAATCGGGGCCGCCAGCGTCATGAGACCACGCTGGATAGTGCCAACGGTGATCCAGCGGTCGCGGAACTTGAGGGCGGCTTCGTATCGCGTGGTGACGTAGCTTTTTCGCGGGTCGTTCTTGTCGGTCGGCGCGACATTACTCCAGGCGCCACCAAACTGGAGCCACGAGAACGGCGCGGCTCTAAGAAATAGATCCTTGTGATCGGTGGAGTCGGACGATCGGTCGAACACGGCCCCGAGTGTCGCGAACTTGTACTCGTATTCGAGTCGCAAACCGGGTGCGAAGAACGACTTCATGGTGCGACGCGTCTTAGTCACGGCGCTGTCGCCGACGCCAGTCTTGGTGACAATCGGCGCTCCGTACATCCGCTCAAACCGATTGATGGCCACGAGGCGGATGCCGCGCCAGTTGGTGCCAGCCGCCAGCGTGTACTGTGAGCGCGACGATGCCGTGTCGACGGTGTCTGTGACCGAAATAGTGGACGTGCTCTTGCCATGCGCTTCTACCGACGCGAGCGTCGCGGCAATCAGTTGCACCCAAGCCACATCACGCGCCGGATCGCGCCAGCCGAGGCGCAGATAGCCCACCGCGTCGGAGCCGGAATAGGCAGCCATCGCCTTGGGTTGCAACGGCACGGTCGACGCCGGGCGCGTGTAACGCTGCCCAACGTTGCGATTCAGCCCCTGTGTCTGGTACGTGCCATCCACACTCCAATCTCCGCGCGCCCAACCGATGCGTGCGAGACCGCCGAGCGCGTCGCCATCGAGTCCGGTGCGCGAAATAGTATTGAACTGCTGGCCGGCGAGCTGTACGGCCACGCCGTTGTCGAAGCGCTTCCCAAAGAACCCGCGGTACAGATTGAGGTTTTCGCTGCCCGTGATGACATCCACGCGCGTGGATGGCGTGGTACGATCCACGCGCCAAGTACGCAAATAGGCGCGCACTTCGCCGGCCGAGCGTTCAATCCGAATGTCTTCGAGCGTCCAGAGTGGAATCACCG
Source organism: Gemmatimonadota bacterium (assembly GCA_026387915.1). Classification (NCBI taxonomy): domain Bacteria; kingdom Pseudomonadati; phylum Gemmatimonadota; species Gemmatimonadota bacterium. Next base: position 65,596 of record JAPLKS010000009.1, on the reverse strand, counting down.
CAAAATCGGGCACGCCACCATTGCGTGGATTGAGCGATACGTAGGCGACGCCGTCCACGAACACGCGCACTGAGCCGGCATTGCCGTACCAGGTGACCACCTGCGGGGCGGCCATGAAGCCAGTTTGATAGCCCGTGACACCTGGCACCTGAGCGAGCAGGTCGCCGAGGGTCACGGCGCCGGAGGCGAACAGCTCCTCGCGCGTCCAGTGATAGTCGCGGCCGCCGATCTCGGTGTTGTTGGGTGCGTAGCTCGAGACGATCGCCGTTTTGATGGTGTCGCGTGGCGGAATCTTATTGAGCAGGCTGTCAGCGGCGGCCGAGTCGGCGGGGCTCAGCGCAATGGCAGAGTCAGGAATCGCGGAGTCCGGAATGGCGCGCGGCTTTTCGGCGGCGGCTTTGATGGAGTCCGCACGCGTGCGCGGCGGCGCGCCCTTCTGCCCCAACGCCGTCTGGGGAAAAAGGGCCATCAGGGGCGCGAGCGCACCAACGAGCAGCGCTCGCGCGAAGGGGCTCAGCGAGCCCTCCCCCGGACGAACTCGACGAACGTCCGCACCGGCGTTCCCGTGGGGCCGCGCGGAATGGCGACGAGGTCCGCCTCTGTGTACGCCGTACCGGCAATGTCGAGATGCACCCACTGATACCCTTGCGTGAACTCGGCGAGAAAATGCGCGGCCGTAATGGTACCAGCACCACGCGATCCGATGTTCTTCATGTCAGCGACATCGGACTTGATCTGCTCCTTATACTCCGGCCAGAGCGGGAGTTGCCATCCCGGTTCGCCGCCGAGGCGTCCGGCCGACAACACTTCGTCCACGAGTGCTTGGTCGTTTCCGAGTACGCCGACGGCCGTGTTTCCTAGTGCCACGACAACAGCGCCCGTCAACGTGGCGGCATCAATCACCGCCTGTGGCTTGAAGCGTGCGGCGTACACGAGCACGTCCGCGAGCACGAGCCGCCCTTCGGCGTCCGTGTTAATAATCTCAATAGTTTTGCCATTGCTCGCCGTGACAACATCGCCCGGGTTCATCGATGTGCCACTGGGCATGTTCGTGGTGCTGCCCACCAGACCAACCACGTTGATCTTGAGCTTCATGCGCGCGATGGCTTCCATCGCTCCGAGGACGCCGGCGGCGCCGCTCATGTCGAACTTCATCCACTCCATACGGTCGGCCGGCTTGATGCTGATGCCGCCCGAATCGAAGCAGAGTCCCTTGCCTACCAGTGCCACCGGCGCCGCGCCTTTTGCGCCACCGCGGTACTCCAGCACAATGAGTTTGGGGTCCTGCGGCGTGCCCTGCGCAACCGCAAGGAACGAGCCCATGCCAAACTTTTTGAGATCGGCGCGGCCGTACACATTGCAACTCAACTTGTGCCGCTTCGCAATGTCGCGAGCGGCGTCGGCGATGTAACTCGGCGTGCAAATATTGCCTGGCAGCATCGCCAAGCGCCGCGCAATACGCTGTCCTTCGGCCACCGCGCGGCCATTCAAGAGTGCGGCGGCGGCACCGGCAATCTTTCCCACACAAATAACAGCAGCGCTGAGTGGCGTGGTTTTTTCGCCACTCGCTGGCGCACTCTTGAGCTCCGTAAACTCCCACGCACCGAGACTGACGCCAACGGCGGCATTTTCAATACCGCGAGCGTCGAGGCCGTCGGCCCAGAACGCCATCTTCCCTACACCCATCCCATTGGCCCTGCGACCGGCAATAGACGCCGCTCGCGTGACGGCACCCGCCGCGGGCAACGCGCCCATGCCGATCAGCAGAATACGCTGCGGCCCGCGGCCCGTGGTGAACAGCAACAACGTCTCGTCGCGGTTTCCCTTGAAGTCACGCTGTTTGATGGCGCGCCCAATGCCGCCACCGGAGGCCACATCCAGCGCGGCCAGTGCTCTCGGAAACTTTGCGTCGGAGGACAACGCGAGCGCGAGCAGTGGCGTGGAGAGCTGCGCCGGATCACCGGCGTGGGACGACAAGACGAGAGTCATAGAGTTACTTCTTCATCCCGGTAATGATGGCGTCGCCGAACGCCGAGGTGGACACTTCGGTGGAGCCTGGCATCTGACGGGCCAAGTCGTACGTCACCGTCTTGGCGGCAATCGCGTGCTCCATGCCACGCACGATGAGATCGGCGGCTTCCTGCCATCCCATGTGCTCGAGCATCATCACGCCGGAGAGGATCACGCTGCCTGGGTTGATCTTGTCGAGGCCAGCGTACTTCGGCGCGGTGCCGTGCGTCGCTTCAAACACGGCGGCGTCATCACCGACGTTGCCGCCCGGAGCGATGCCGAGGCCACCCACCTGTGCAGCGGCCGCGTCGGAGACGTAATCGCCGTTAAGGTTTGGCGTGGCAATCACTTCGTAATCTTCTGGGCGCAGCAAGAGCTGCTGGAACATCGAATCGGCAATACGATCTTTGAGGACCACGGCGTCGGCGCGTGCGCCGTTGCCAGCCTTGCCGAGATCGGCCTCGGCCACAACGGTCGACGCGAACTGCTCGCGCGCGATTTCGTAGCCCCAGTCTTTGAAGCCACCTTCGGTGAACTTCATAATGTTGCCCTTGTGCATCAGCGTGACAGACTTGCAGCCGCGCTTCAGTGCGTACTCGAGCGCCATCTTCACGAGGCGCTTGGAGCCGAACGGCGACATCGGTTTGATACCGATGGCCGAGCCTTCACGCACGTTCTTGTTGAACTCGGTCTTCAGGAAGGCCCGGAGCTTCTCGGCTTCGGGCGTGCCGGCCTTGAACTCAATCCCAGAGTAGACGTCTTCGACGTTCTCACGGAAGATGATGATATTGAGTTTTTCCGGATGTTTCATGGGCGCGCCGACGCCCTGGAAGTAGCGCACGGGGCGAATGCAGGCGTAGAGGTCGAGTTCCTGCCGCAGCGCCACGTTCAGCGAACGAATGCCGCCGCCAACCGGCGTCGTGAGCGGGCCTTTGATGGCGATCTTGAACTCGCGAATGGCTTCGAGCGTTTCGGCGGGCATCCACTCCTTGGTGGCGTTGAACGCTTTTTCACCAGCCAGCACTTCCATCCAATGGATCTTGCGCTTGCCGCCGTAGGCAATGGCCACGGCAGCATCGAACACGCGAACAGAGGCCTTCCAGATATCTGGGCCGGTGCCGTCGCCTTCGATGAACGGGATGATCGGTTGGTCCGGCACAGTAAAGACACCGCCGGAGGCCTGAATGCGTTCGCCGCCCTGCGGCACGGTTGCGTACTTGTATTGAGTCACGGTGTGTTGCTCTCGGAATCGGGTGAGTACATCAAAGTTAGGAAGTGGCTCAAGACGGTTCAAGGAAGCAGACGATATTCTCGCCGCACCGTGAAACCGCTCCACCGCTACGCCACAGGGTTTGGCACGGTTTTTCCCTCGAAGAACGCCACAAGATTATCCACCGCGAGGTGCCCCATCGCCGTACGGGCTTCGACGGTTGCGCTGCCGATGTGCGGCAGGAGGACGGCATTGGGCAGGCCGAGCAAGGCGGAACTCACCGTTGGTTCCCGCTCAAACACATCAAGCCCAGCGGCCGCCAGTCGCCCGGCCTGGAGCGCGTCCGCTAGCGCCGCCTCATCCACCACGTCGCCGCGAGAGGTGTTCACCAGCACGGCGTGCGGAGGCAATAACCCCAGAAGATGCGCGCCGAACAGCTGCCGAGTCGCGGCGGTTGATGGCACGTGAATACTGACGAAGTCGGAGCTGGCGAGCAGTGCCTCAAGATTTTCCGCACGCGTCACGCCGGCGTCGCGTGCCGCCGCATCCGTGAGCGACCGGCTGAAGGCCTGCACTTGCATCCGGAACCCAAGACGGGCCCGATCTGCCACGGCTCGGCCAATGCGGCCGAATCCAACAATCCCGAGCCGTTTGCCCGTAACGCGGGTGCCAAGGTTGTGCGTGGGTCGCCACCCCGTCCAGTCACCCCGGCGAAGCTCCCGCTCTCCCTCTGACGCGCGTCGCGCGGCGCTCAGGAGCAGCATGATCGCGAGGTCAGCCGTGTCGTTGGTGAGCACGCCCGGCGTATTGGTGACAATGATCCCTGCCGCGGTGGCCGCGCGGACGTCGATGTTGTCGTAGCCAACACCGAACTGGGCAATGATGCGAGCGCGACGCGGCAATGCGCCGAGGACGGCCGCGTTGAGTGGATCACCGAGGGTGGAGAGGACCGCGTCGGATTCAGTCATCGCCGCCGCGAGCCCGCTGACACCGAGCGGGAGATCGTCGCGATTGGTGCGCGCGTCAAAGAGTTGCTGGAGTCGCGCCTCTACCGTTTCGGGAAGACGACGCGTGACGGTTACGATGGGGCGTGGCACGTTTGACGAGGTATATTGAGGGATGACCGACACGCTGCCCACGGCTTCCGCTCGCTTACTGCGAGGTCTGCGCCTGCACTGCCCTGACTGTGACGGACGCGGGATTTTCTCGTCCTGGTTCACCATGCGGCCGGCGTGCCCGCACTGTCACCTACTGTTGGATCGTGGCTCGCGCGATTTCTTCATTGGTGCGTACTTGATCAACCTGATCATTGCGGAAGTGCTGTTCGCGACGCTCGTGGGATCCATCGTGTATGCGACCTGGCCTGCCGTGACGTGGGATGCGCTGCAATACATCGCGGTGGTCGCCATCATCGTCGCGCCGCTGACGACCTACCCATTTACGAAGACGCTGTGGCTGGCGTTCGACCTGTCGTTCTCGCCGCCAACAGCGCGCGATCGGGCTACAACAACGACTTGAGCTTCGCTAACCGCTCAACCGCCGCTTCCAGCGTTTCACGCTTTTTGCAGAACGCGAAGCGCACGAAGCGTTTTCCCTCGGGCGCACCAGGGCGATAAAAGCTCGACCCCGGCACCGTTGCCACTCCGAATTCCTTCGTCATCCATTTGGCGAATGTGACGTCGTCCTGTGAACTCAGCCCCGAGAAATCGGCAAAGAAGTAGTACGCGCCGTTCGGGTTTGTAAAGCGGAAACCGGCCTCGCGCAGCGGGCCTGCCAAGAACTCGCGCCGAGCTTTGTAATCGTCGGAGAGTTGTTGATAGTACGAATCCGGAAAGGCGTACCCGATGGCCGCGGCCTGCTGCAGCGGTGCCGGCGCCCCCACGGTGAGAAAATCGTGCACTTTCCGAATGGCGCCGGAGCGCTCGGGGCTCGCAATCGCGTAGCCGAGTCGCCAGCCGGTGATGCTGAAGGTCTTGGAGAGACTCGACGTCGTCACCGTGCGCTCACGCATGCCTGGCAGCGTAGCGATGGGAATATGGGTGCCTTCGAACAGGATGTACTCGTAGGGATCGTCGGTGATCACGATGATGTCGTTCGCGATACACACCTCCGCAATCGCCTCGAGTTCCGCACGATCAAATACGTGGCCCGTGGGATTGTGCGGTGAGTTGAGCACGAGCGCGCGCGTCCGTGGCGTGACGGCGGCCTTGAGGGCGTCGATATCGAGCTTCCAGTCGGGAACCGTCAGGGGCACAAAGACGGGCTTGGCCTCACTGAGAATGGCGTCGGGTCCGTAGTTCTCGTAGAAGGGCTCAAAAATCAGCACTTCGTCGCCCGGATCAATGAGCGCCAAAAAGACGGAGGCCATCGCCTCGGTGCCGCCGCAGGCTACGGTAATTTCGGCTTCAGGATCCACCGTCATGCCGTAGCGCCGGAGGTATTTCCCGGCGATGGCATCGCGGAGCGTTTTGGTGCCCCACGTCGTGGCGTACTGGTTGAAGTCGCGACGGATCGCGTCGCAGGCGGCTTCCTTCATTTCCTCTGGCATGGGAAAGTCGGGAAAACCTTGGGAGAGGTTCACGGCGCCGTATTGATTGGCGACACGGGTCATCTCGCGAATGACCGACTCAGTGAACGTCAGGGTGCGGCGGGCATTTGGCATACGGGAAAGATAATCCCGCCGCGAGCGCTCAGCACCGCAACCGCCAGCGACGTAAGGAGATTGGCGCTCGGTCGCCCCGCCGGACGAGGGCGTGAGGGAAATGCCGCTTGCCCAGACTGGTTACGGGCGCCAGACTCCATCGCGGTAAGTAGTTGATGCCGTCCCCTTTATTGAGACGCGCGTATGAAACGTCAAAATGCTCCTGCCGGCGCGTATCAGCGCCTGACCACGCCTTTGGTTCGCGAGGGCGGCGTGTTGCGCTCGGCGACGTGGGATGAGGCACTGGATGTCGCCGCGGCGGGATTCCGGCGGAATCTCGATCGCGGTGGTCCCAACGCCCTGGGGATCTTCAGCTGCTCGAAGTCCACCAACGAAATGAACTTCCTCGCGGGCAAGCTCGCGCGGTTGGTGTTCAAGACCAACAACATCGACAGCTGTAATCGAACGTGACACGCCCCTAGCGTCGTCGGTCTGGCGACAGTGTTTGGAGCGGGAGGCGGCACCAACTCCTATGCGGAAGTGGAAGAGACGGACGTCGTCTTCCTGTGGGGATCGAACGCGCGCGCCGCGCACCCGATCTGGTTTCACCATCTGCTCAAAGGCGTGCGCAATGGGACGCGGCTCTACGTGATGGATCCTCGCCGTACCGATTCCGCTAAGTGGGCGGACGTGTGGATGGGGCTCAACGTGGGGTCCGACGTTGCGCTGTCGAATACGATGGCGCGCGAAATCATTCACGCCGGACTCGCGCACTCGGCGTTCATTGCGAACGGCACGACGGGCTTTGACGCGTACCGCGCGGCGGTTGAGCCCTACACGCTCGACGTCGGGGAACAGCTCACGGGGATTCCGGCCACCGCGATTCGCGAGGCCGCGCACACCTTCGCCACAGCTGACAAGGCGATGATCTGCTGGACCCTCGGAATTACCGAGCACCACAACGCCGTCGATAACGTGCTGTCGTTGATCAATCTCTGTCTGCTCACCGGTCACGTGGGCCGTTGGGCCTGCGGCTGCAATCCGTTGCGTGGGCAGAACAATGTGCAGGGCGGCGGTGACATGGGGGCGATTCCCAATCGCTTGCCTGGCTTTCAGGACATTCTCGACCCCACGGTGCGCGAGGCGTTTGAGCGACACTGGGGGGTGCCGATTCAGCCGCAGTACGGCAAGAATCTCACCGAGATGCTGCACGCCATGGAGCACGGCGAGATCACAGCGCTGCTGTGCGCCGGCGAGAACCCCGTGCAGAGCGACGCGGACGGCAATAAAGTTGCGCGACTCCTCGGCGGACTCGACCACCTCGTGGTGCAGGAGATCTTTCTCACCAAGACGGCGCAACTCGCGCACGTGGTGCTCCCCGCCACGGCGAGTTGGTGCGAAGCCGAAGGGACGGTCACCAACAGCGAGCGCCGCGTCCAGCGTGTGCGCAAAGCAAAAGAACCGCCAGCTGGGGCGCGCGATGAACTCTGGATTCTCGCGGAGCTCGCGCGGCGACTCGGCACCGATCTCGGGAATCCGACCGCCGAGGAACTCTGGAATGAGTTCCGAACGGTGGCGCCTGCTTTCGCTGGCGGCATGAGCTACTCGCGTCTCGAATCGTTGGGCGGCATTCAGTGGCCCTGCCCCGACGAATCGCACCCAGGCGAAACGTTCCTACATGGACGGCTCTGGGAGACTCCCGTGCGCGGACGCCCGGCGCCGTTCTCTGTGGTGGAGCATGCGGGTCCCGCGGAGCAGCCCGATGCGGCGTATCCGTTTTTGCTCACCACCGGCCGTCGGCTCGAGTCGTACAACACGGGTGTGCAAACGGGCGGATACGCGTCGCCACTGCATTACGGCGAAACGGTTGATATGTCACCCGAAGATGCGGCGATGCTCGGGTTTGCGGATGGGGATCTCGCGCGCGTGAGTTCTCGGCGCGGCGCGGTCACTGCGCCCGTACGGATCGACCGCGCGCTGCGCGCTGGCCTGGTTTTTATGACATTTCATTTTCCAGATAGCGTTGATACCAACGTGCTCACCAACGACGCATACGACCTTCGGTCTGGCACGGCGGAATTTAAAGCCTGTGCGGTTCGCATTGAATCGCTCGTCGTTGCGGCCGGGGCGCGCTGATGGATATCCGACTGCTGGACGCCGTGCCCTCCGAAGCGGAACGCGCTGCCGTTGATGCGGTGCTCGGAGCTCCAGCCTCGGGCTGGGATGGCGGAGCTCGCGTCACGGCGCGAGACTCGCACCTCGCCTACGGTGGGCGTGCCATGCGTGAACGCCGCCACGAACTCGTGCCGGCGCTGCAGGCGCTCCAGGCGCGCGTGGGGTGGATCAGCGAGGGTGGCTTGGGTTATGTGTGCGAGCGACTGCAGGTGCCACCCGCTGAGGCGTGGGGCGTTGCGACGTTCTACGCGTTGCTCGCCACGTCACCGCGCCCTCGGCGCGTAGTGCACATGTGCGACGACGTCGGTTGCCGAGACAAAGGAGGGCGCGAAGTAGAAGCTGCCTTGCTGGCTGCCGGTGGTTCTGCGGTGGCGCATGAGCCGTCGGGTACGCACATGAACCTCGACGCCAACACGCCCGCGTGGATGCATTCTCCGTGCCTTGGTCTGTGCGATCGTGCTCCGGCGGTGCTCGTCACAGACGCTGGTGATCCTGCGGTCGAGCGATTGCTAGGGCACGTGACGCCTGATGTGGCCCGCGCCTTGCTCGCCGGTGCCGCACCTGGCGCAGACGCGCTGGCGAACACGGTGGTACCGCAGGTGGGAGATCCCTCGCTTGTACTGCTCCGGCGTGTTGGGGTCGTAGACCCGACGTCGCTCGATGCGTACCGCGACGCTGGCGGCTACACGGCCCTCGCGCGCGCGCTGCAACTCGGCGCAGAGGGCGTCATCGCTGAGGTGACCGCGTCCAAGCTGGTGGGCCGTGGAGGCGCCGCATTTCCAACGGGACGAAAGTGGGAGGCGGTACGAACGCAGAGCGCGACCCCGCACTATCTGATCTGCAACGCTGATGAGAGTGAGCCGGGCACCTTCAAAGATCGCGTGCTGCTCACGGGCGATCCGTTTGCGATTGTTGAAGCCATGACCATCGCGGCATTCGCCACGGGTTGCGAGCACGGATTCGTCTATCTGCGCGCAGAGTACCCACTGGCCAACGAACGGCTACAGGGAGCGATCGATCACGCGCGGGCGGCAGGCCTGCTCGGCGAGAGTGTTCTCGGTGGCGAATTCCGATTTGACATCGAGATTCGTCGCGGCGCGGGCGCGTACATCTGCGGCGAAGAGACCGCGTTGTTTGAGTCGATTGAAGGCAAGCGCGGCGAGCCGCGGAGCAAACCACCCTTCCCTGTGCAATCCGGTGTATTTGGAAAACCGACGCTGGTCAACAACGTCGAAACACTCGCGAATGTGCTGCCGATTGTGTTACACGGTGGCGCCGCATTTGCTGCTACTGGCACCGAGCAATCCACGGGAACGAGACTCTTTTGCTTGAGCGGAGCCGTGGAGCGGCCGGGCGTGTACGAGGCACCATTTGGAACTTCACTGAAGGCGCTGCTCCACACAGCAGGAGCGTCGCCGCGGATGCGTGCCGTGCTCCTCGGTGGCGCCGCGGGCACATTCCTACCGGCCGCGGATACCGATATTCCGCTGTCGCTTGAAGGCGCTCGAGCGGCAGAGACCACACTCGGTTCCGGTGTGGTGATGGTGTTTGATGACTCGCAGGACCTCGAAGCGGCCGTGCTCCGTATTGCCGCGTTCTTCCGAGATGAATCGTGCGGCCAGTGCGTGCCCTGCCGCGTTGGAACCGTCCGCCAAGAAGAGGCGCTGCACCGTTTGGCGCGCGGCAAGACGCGCGGCGGGACGGAAGCAGAGTTTGCCTTGCTTGAAGAGATCGGCGTGGCCATGCGCGACGCCTCTATTTGCGGCCTCGGCCAGACGGCGTACGCCGCCGTGGAGTCGGCGGTCAAGCGCCTGCATCTGTTTCAGGGAGGCACCGCATGACGACGACGCTGATTTCCATCGAGCGGCCCGCACGAGCGCCCAAGAAACCGGTGGCGTTCACGATCGATGGTCGTTCGGTCACGGTGGAAGAAGGTACCACGATTCTCGCCGCCTGCCGCACGATCGGCATTGAGATTCCGACCCTGTGCTTTCTCGAGACGCTGCGTCCGGTAAACGTTTGCCGACTGTGCGTAGTAGAGGTAGAAGGTGCGCGGGTGTTGGCGCCGAGTTGTTCGCGCGCCGCAGAAGCCGGTATGGTGGTGTACACGAAATCAGCGCGAGTCATCCACGCGCGCCGTCTCGTGCTTGAGTTTCTTGCCTCGAGTGTGGACCTCTCCACGACGCCGGGAATGGCGGAGTTGCTTGCGGAGTACGACTGCAAGCCAGAGCGCTACGGGCCGCCCAAGCCACATGCGCTCTCAGGCGAACGTGATGCCGCGATCGCCGGACACCACGCGGCTCCTGATCCCGACTTCGCAGCCACCGTTGGCCAACCGGTGAAGGTGGACAACGATCTCTATGTGCGCGACTACGCAAAGTGCGTCCTCTGCTACAAGTGCGTAGAGGCCTGTGGCACGGACCACCAAAACACCTTTGCCATTGCGGTGGCGGGGCGCGGTTTCAACGCGCGCATCTCCACCGAGATGGCGGTGTCGCTTCCCGACTCCGCGTGCGTGTACTGCGGCAACTGTATTGCGGTGTGCCCGACCGGTGCGTTGATGGCCAAGCCGGAGTTCGATATGCGCGCGGCGGGTACGTGGAACGCCGACGCGCAAACGACAACCGACACCATCTGCCCGTACTGCGGCGTTGGTTGCACGCTCAGCTTGCATGTGCAGGACAACACGATCGTCAAGGCAACCTCGCCGCTCGAGAACACCATCACACTCGGCAACTTGTGCGTCAAAGGCCGGTTCGGCTGGCAGTACGTGCAGCCTGGCCCGAGCGCGGACAGCGCAACGACGCGTGATGGCTGACGAAATCGCTCTCGGCGCTGACCCTGGCGTGGGCTACGGGGCTCCGACGAGTGCTCGTGCATTCGTGCATGTGGCTAGTGGAGTGAAGCACGATCACCAGGCGACGCTCGCCGAGGAAGTGCCCGTGGCCTTTGTCTATGCGGGGCATTCGCACGCTGTGATGATGTGTACGCCAAGCGACTTAGAAGATTTGGCGATTGGCTTCACGCTCTCGGAAGGGATCGTTGCAACGCGCGAGGAGATTGGCGAGGTGACGGTCACGCGCCACAGCCGCGGCATCGAACTCGGTATCGCTGTCGCGGAATCCGTGCGGAATCAACTCACGGCGCGATCGCGCTCGTTGACCGGTCGCACCGGTTGTGGACTGTGCGGCGTCGAAGCAATTGACGACGCCGTGCGTGCCGTGCCCACCGTGACCGGCACGCAACGGGTGACGGACGCCGCACTCTACCGAGCGGGCGCGTCGCTGGGCGCCTCGCAAACACTGAATCGAGACACGCACAGTGTGCACGCGGCAGCTTGGGTGTCAGCCGACGGCGAGCTGCTCGTGGTGCGGGAGGACGTGGGCCGGCACAACGCGCTCGACAAAGTGCTCGGCGCTCTATGGCGCGCAGACACCGACACCGCGAGCGGCTTCTTGTTGCTCACCAGTCGTCTGAGTTACGAACTCATCCAGAAAGCCGCGGTCGCCGGCGTCTCCATTGTCGCGGCCATCTCACGACCCACCGGACTCGCCGTACGGCTCGGCGACGGCGCCGGCATCACGCTCGTTGGCCTCCTGCGCGGGGAGTCGGCGAATGTGTATTGTCATCCTTCCCGCATTCTCACTTCCTAAACACCACACCATGACGTTCCCGACCGACATTGAAATCGCCCAGGCCGCCAAGCCGCGTCCCATCACGGAAGTCGCCGCTGATCTCGGGCTGACGCCCGACGACATTGACCAGTACGGCAAGTTCAAGGCGAAGCTTCCCCTGGAGTTGTCGCAACGTCCGGCCAAGGGGCGCTTGGTGCTGGTCACCGCCATCAGCCCAACGCCAGCTGGCGAAGGCAAGAGCACCGTCAGCGTTGGTCTCGCGCAGGCGATGCGCCGGATTGGCACCAACGCCGTACTCTGCATTCGCGAGCCATCACTCGGCCCGGTGTTCGGCGTGAAGGGCGGTGCCGCAGGGGGTGGCTACTCGCAGGTGATTCCAATGGAGGATATCAATCTCCATTTCACGGGCGACTTTCACGCGATCTCAAGCGCGCATGCACTGTTGTCGGCGATGATGGACAATCATCTGCAGCAAGGGAACGAGACGAACCTCGACCCGCGACGCATCACCTGGCCGCGCACCATCGACATGAATGATCGCGCGCTCCGGAACGCCGTGATCGGACTCGGCGGTGTGGGCGACGGCGTGGTGCGTGAAGAGCATTGGGTGATCATCCCCGCGAGCGAAGTCATGGCGATCCTGTCGCTGTCGTCGAGCCGCGAGGATCTTGAGGAACGTTTGGGCCGCATTATCATTGGCGCGACGGCGGGCAAGGATCGCAAACCCGTACGTGCGCGCGACATCAAAGCGTCTGGCGCGATGGCGATGTTGCTCAAGGATGCGATTCGCCCGAACCTCGTGCAGACACTCGAAGGAGGCCCTGCCCTCGTTCACGCTGGGCCGTTCGGTAACATTGCGCACGGCTGCAACTCGATCATCGCGACCAAGACCGCATTGGCCCTCGGCGATGTCGTGGTCACGGAAGCCGGGTTTGGCAGCGATCTTGGCGCCGAGAAATTCTTTGACATCAAGTGCCGCTTCGGCGGGTTGAATCCCGAAGCTGCCGTGCTGGTCGCCACGATTCGATCGCTCAAGATGCAGGGCGGACTCGACAAGAAGAATCTGAAGACCGAAGACTTGGGTGCGCTTGAACGCGGCCTGCCGCACCTCGCCCACCATGTGAAAAATGTGCAACAGTTCGGCGTGCCAGTTGTGGTGGCACTCAACCGCATCCTGAGCGACACCGACGCGGAACTCAAGATGGTGCAAGACTACGCCGCCAAGCTCGGCGTGAAGGTGATTCTGACGGAGGTGTGGGCTAAGGGCGGTGCCGGTGGCGAGGAACTGGCCAAGGAAGTGCTGGCGATGCTCGCCGCCAAGACTGGACACTACGCCCCGTTGTACGATGCCAAGTTGCCCATCAAACAGAAGATTGAGACGATCGTGCAGAAGGTGTACGGCGGCGATGGCGTGGACTACGCGCCCGCGGCTGAACGCGCCATCGAATACCTGACCTCCATTGGACTCGGCGAAACGCCGGTGTGCATTGCCAAGACGCAGTACTCGCTCACGGACGAGCCGGCGCGGCTCTGCGTGCCCAAGGGCTTCCGGATCACGATCAATGAGGTGTACGGGTCGGCTGGGGCTGGCTTCGTGGTCGCGAAGGCCGGTGACATCATGACCATGCCTGGGCTCCCCAAGGTGCCGGCGGCAGAGGGGATGTCGATCGACGCCGATGGGGACATCGTCGGGCTCAGCTAGGCTCGTCGGGGAACGGTGGGGCTAGAGCCCCGATTGGCTTCCGGATTACCGGACGCCGATCGGGGCTTTTCACCGACTGAACGCCCGTGAGTAACTAGTGATACTGTTGGCAGGCGGGTATCTGCCTGGATGTATTCCTCACGGTTCTTTCCCATTTGGAGATCGATTCACCATGCGTGTCTGGCACGTGTTCCCCCTCATCGCTGTTCTGGCCACCGCTGCCCGCGCTCAAGCGCCCGCCCTGGCCTCCAGCGACAAGGTGTACGCCGAAGCTCAGGTTGATCGCCCGGCCATGAAGAAGCCGGGGACTCTCTTTCCGCAGTATCCCGAGGCACTCAAGGCCGCCGGTATTCAAGGCGAGGTGTTAGCGCAGTTTGTGGTTGATGTGGACGGCACGCCGATCCTCGACACCTTCAAGGTGATCAAGACGACCAACGTCGAGTTCGCGAATGCCGTCAAGGCGGCATTGCCCGAGATGCGTTTTGCCCCCGCTGAACTCAAGGGACAGAAGGTGCGCCAGTTGTATCAGACCCCATTCGTGTTTGCGATGCCGTCCAAGGCGGCGCCGCACGGCCCGAAGGGCATTCAGAGTGGAACGCCGCGCCACCAGTAAACACGCGTAGCCACACCTCAGCACACCTTGCCCGCTCCAAAGCGAGCGGTACGGAAACGAGAAGCGGCGACGGTCACCTGACCGTCGCCGCTTCTGTCTTACAGGGTTGCTTCGCGCTTACGGAATGATCGGCGTTGCCGGAGCGGCCGGCGGTGCCTTCTTGAGCGCCGGATCGCCCGCGTGCTTCACGTACGTATCGAGCCAAGCGGTCCAACGAGCCCACTGGTCGAGCATGGTCTCCTTGGTGGCCGGCCCGTGATCTTCATATGGATACATGTACAGCGACGCCGTCTTTCCATTGGCGCGCAGCGCCTGCATCATGCGAATCGAGCTCACCGGATCGGTGCCGACGTTCTGATCCTCGAGCGAGTGATACATAAGGATTGCGCCCTGCATTTTGTCGGCGACCAGCATCGGCGACATCTCGAGATACGTCTTCTGGCCGCTCCACAGATCGCGCCGTTCGCTCTGGAACCCCGTCGGTGTCAGCGTGCGGTTGTACATACCGTCACCCGCGATGCCCGCCTTAAAGAACGGCGTGTGGGTCATGGCGTTCATGGTGCTGAAGGCGCCGTACGAATGGCCACCGATGCCGAGTCGCGCCCGATCGATGAATCCCTGCTTGTCGAGTTCGTCGATCACCGCCGAGAGGTTCATCACCAAATCGGAGATGTAGTTGTCGTTCATTCGCCCCGCTTCACCCATGATTGGCGGATCGAAATTCGCGACGGCATAGCCCTGCGTCGCGAGAAATTCAATCGTGCGAGGGCCTGCCACTGGGAAACGGTTCACGTTCTCGGTGCGAAGCGTCCGCTCGTAGCCGGCCTGATCCGTGTACTCATACGGATAGAACCAGAACATCCCCGGAAGCCGTGTGCCGGCCTGATAGTTCGCGGGCAACGTGAGCTTGACGATGAAATGGATGCCATCCGGGCGCGTCACGGTCACGCGCTTGCGCACGAGGTTAGTGAACTCGGGCGAGTAATCCACGTTGTTCGTGAGCTTGGTTCCGGTCCCCGCCTTGACGTCGCGCACATACGCGTCGGCAACAGCGGTCGCGGTTTCACGGGTCACAATGATCTTGGAGAAGTCATCATCGAGCGCCGCACCAACCGCTTCGTAGGCATCCTTGGCCCCTTCGAAAATGCGCGTCTTCGTGCCGGTCTTGATGTCGACCTTGTCGACGAACTCACGCGGTGCACTCGCGAGGTAATCGCGGAAGTACTGCGTGCCCTGCAGGAACACCGCACCGTCCGAGGAGACCATCGCCACGGAGCCGCCCAGTGTGCCGCGGCGGGTAATCATCGCGCCAGGATTCGTAAAGAAGGAAAGCGAGTCGTCGCCTGCGCCGCCGCGCCCACCGGCCGGAGCACCGCCGCCACGTCCACCGCGCCCGCTCAGGAACGACGGCGTAAAGCCACGCTGGCGAATCAGCGAATATTTCTTGGTCGGCTCAGCAAGGTTTACGGCGTACAAATCGCCCGTACCGTTACTGGTCGCGGCGACGAACAGCATTTTTGCGTCGTCCGTGAAACTGAGGTTGGTGATCGGGCCATCGGCCGTGTACATCACTTTGGTGTCCGCCGTGCCGAACGGCGCCGTCCACTGCACCACGCGATCCGGTCGCGCTGCGGCACCCGCCCCCGCTCCACCGCGCCCACCACCGGCGGCACCACGTCCCGCGCCAGCGCCAGCGCCATTTGCCGAATCACCGCGTGCGGCCGGAACACTTTCAATGAAGTAGAGCCCAGGACCGGCGGGCATCCACGCCAACCCGCGCTTGCTCTCGCCGCCCCGTCCGCCGCGACCACCGGCGCCACCGCCCGTTGTGTCGCTGCCGAGGCGGAGCGGGCGCTTCTGAATGGTAGCGAGCAGCTTGCCGCTCGCATCCCAGAGCTCTTCGTTGGTGCCAAAGCTCGTGTACTGCGTCACGTACGAGAACGGCTTCTGCATCGTGGTGACGCGGAAGACCGAGCCGTCCGGCGAGGCGTCGATCGCCGAGATCATCGCCGGTGCGCCGATTTTGCGTGAGGTCTTGGTCTTCACGTCGAGTAACGCAAGCTGACCAGTCGTGTAGTACTCGAGCAGCTCCTGCTCATACGGATCCTGAAGCAGGCTCCAGAAGTTCCGCTCGGGATCCTTGTTGCCATCGGTCCACGTGCGCACGAGCGGGCCCGTCGCAATCTCCGGGCGCTTTGGCTCAGCCTTTCGTCCGTCCGGAAGCTGCACGACGGTAATGCCCTTGCCGTCGGCCGTCCAATCCACGGCGGTCACCAACGTGGCGAGCAGTGGCGTTTTGGAGATCTGTACGGACTTGCCGGTGGTAACGTCAGCGACGAAGACCTGCGTGGCGTCATCAAAGTTCGCGAGGAACGCGATCTGCTTGGAATCCGGTGCCCAGACGGCACCACTCAGCGATGCGCCTTTGGGTGCCGCGATGTCGATGGTCTTTCCCGTGGCCGGATCCACCAGTTGCAAACCCGTGGCGCCGCGGTTGGTGAGGGAGCGATTGCGATTGGCCTTGCCGTCCACCTGTAAGCCGCCAAGGTAATAGTGCTGCTTTCCGAACGTGGTCACGCTCGGCATCCCTTCGCTCTGCTCCTTGAGGAATAGCTTGCGGTTCGGGCTCGCCAACGTCAGCGACACGTTCAGGTGCCGGGGCGCCGTCACGAGCTTGGAAATCAGGTCCGTGGGCGCGGCGTAGGATTCCTTCCCGAGCTGCGCACGATTGGCGGCAAGCCACGCGGGGGTGTTCTGCGCACTATCGCGAGTGGTGGAGGCCTGCGCCCCCAGCGAAGCGGTCAACGTCAACATCGCCAAACCAGCCAGTACGACGACAGGAACAAAACGGTTCCGCATCAGATGATTCCTCGAATCAGAAGACGAATACAGTGCGCTCGGGCGCCATCTATACCATACGTCACAGGCGGCTGATCCGCTGGCGGCCAGCCGGGCGCCACCGCGACGCCCCGCCCCCACCCCGTGGCTGGGCCTCGGAATCCGGACGCCGACCGCGATGGCCGCCGCCATCCGATTTGCCCCCGTCGGATTTCGGCGTAGAATACCAGCACGTTGTTCTTCCGTCTCCCACTGAGGTGCCCTATGCGGCGTCACGCCGTTTCCGCGTTCGCTCTTGCCCTGCTCGTGGCGATGCCTGCTTTCGCCGCTCGCGGCCAGTCCGGCGATCCCGCCGCCGCCAAACCGGGGCGCGCACCGAACCAAGCGATTGACGAGGAGTACACGAAGAAGATCCTCGAGTACACCACCGAGAAGTTCTTTCTCTCTCCGCTCGTGGACTATCTCCCCGCGTCCAAGACCGTCCCCACCCCAAAGGCCGTGCTCGGCGACATCGCCGGCTCGCCCACCAAGCTCCCGTACTCGCATGAGGTGTACGCCTACATGCGGCTGCTCGCCAAGTCGAGTCCGCGTGTGAAGGTGGTTTCCATCGGCACGTCGGAAGAAGGGCGCGAGATGATTGCCGTGGCAATCGCGTCCGAAAAACTCATCAATAATCTTGACGCCAATCGGGCCAAGCTCGCCAAACTTGCCGATCCGCGCACGATCGGCATGAACGACGCCGAGGCGGAAAAGATCGCGAGCGACGCCACGCCGATCTATTACATCACCGGCACGATTCACTCGACGGAAGCCGGCGCACCGACGGCCTTGATGGAACTGGCGTACCGTCTCGCAGTGGACGAGAGCCCGTACGTCCGCAACATCCGCGATCACGTGATCACGCTCATTACGCCCGTGGTCGAGGTCGATGGCCGCGACCGCATGGTGGACTTGTACAACTGGCACGTCAAACATCCGGGTGAGACCGCGCCCGAGCTTGCGTACTGGGGACACTACGTCCGCCACGATAACAATCGCGACGCGATGGGGATGACGCTCAAGCTCACCCAGAACGTGCTGAACACCTACGTGGATTGGAAGGCGCAGGTGCTCCACGATCTGCACGAGTCCGTGGCCTTCCTCTACGACAACACCGTTGGCGACGGCCCGTTCAATGCGTGGGTCGACCCGCTCCTCACCAACGAATGGCAAATGATGGGCTGGAACAACGTGCAGGAGATGACGCGGCTTGGTATGCCCGGCGTGTTCGCGCACGGCACGTTCGACACCTGGTCGCCCGGCTATTTGATGTTCATTGCCGCAACGCACAACGGCATCAGCCGCCTCTACGAGACGTACGGCAACGGCGGCACCGCCGAGACCGTGGATCGCACGCTCTCGTCGAACGAAACCGAACGCACCTGGTACCGGCAGAATCCGCCGTTGCCGCGCGTCAAATGGTCGCTACGGAATAACAACAACTACGAGCAGACGGGGCTCCTTGTCTCGCTGCAGTACTTTGCCAACAATCGTCACCTGTTCCTCACGAACTTCTACGAAAAGAGCAAGCGCTCCATCCTGAAGGCGCGCACCGAAGGCCCGGGCGCGTACGTCTTTTCCGCCAATGATCCGCGCCTCGGCGCACAGGCGGAACTGCTTCGCCTTATGCAGAAGCAGAAAGTGGAGATTTCTCGCGCGACGGCCGCTTTTAGCGTCACCCTGCCGGTGAAGCGTGCCGCGGCGGCGGCTGGCGGCGGTCGCGGTGGCCGCGGTGCGGCGGCCGGCGGCGACACACCAGCCGCTCCGGCTGGCCCCGCGACGGAGACACGGCAGTTCCCCGCCGGATCGTACATCATCCGCATGGATCAACCGTATTCGCGCATCGCGGACGCGCTCCTCGACTACCAGTTTTGGAGCCCGACCGACCCGCAGAAGCGCCCGTACGACGACACCGGCTGGACCTTCCCCGAAGGATTCAACGTGCAGGCCGTGCGCGTCACCGACGCCAAGGTGCTCGATACGCCCATGGAGCGCGTGACGGGAGAGGTGCGTTCGCCAGGTGGAGTAACCGGAACGGGCGGCGTCTACGCGATCAACAACAACAGCGACAACGCGCTCACCACGCTCCGGTATCGGCTCAAGACGGCCGACTTCCAGAGTGCCGAAGAACCGTTCGAAGCGGGCGGTGCAAAGTACGCTCGCGGGTCATACCTCGTACGCGGTGTGGAGCGGAGCGAACTCGAGAAGGCCGCCGTCGACTTGGGTGTCAAGGTGACCGCGCTGTCGGCGGCTCCGAGCGTCAAGACACATCCGGCGCGCGCCGCACGCATTGCCGTCTTGCACGCCTGGTCGAGCAGCACGCAGACGGAGGGCTGGTGGCGTTTTGCGCTCGACTTCAATCAGATTCCGTTTGAGTACATCAGCACGCAGGATGTTGCGAAGGACGCCAACCTCAACGCCAAGTACGACGTCATTCTCTTTCCGCCGACCGCGAGCGGGGCGATCGTCGAAGGCTTGCCGATGTGGCGCAACCCGATGCCGTGGAAGAACACGCCGGAAACGCCAAACATCGGCACGTGGGCCCAGACGGACGACACGCGTCCTGGTCTCGGCTTGACCGGACTCGCCAACCTGCGTGGGTTCGCGGCACGCGGTGGCGTGCTGGTGACGTCGCTCGGCACCTCCGACTTTGCCTTGCAGAATGGCTTTGCCGCTGGCGTCGGAGCGGTATCGCTTCCGCGCGGCAAGGTGGTCGGCTCGCTGCTCAAGTCGCACGTCGTCGATGATGCCAGCCCGCTCACGTACGGCATCAACGACAATCTGGCCGTGTATAGCGACGCCGGCGAAGCGTTCACGGTGAGTAACACCAGCGGCGGCGGCGGTGGTCGCGGCGGCGCTGGCGGTGGTGGCCCTCGTGCGACCGGACGCGGCACCGCCGACGATCCGGACGAAGTGCAAGGACGCCCCGCGCTCGACGCGCGCTTTCAGGCACTGCCCCGGGTGCCGGTGCAGCCGTGGCAAGCCGCGCCGATCACCGACGATCAGCTGCGCAATCCGCTCAACGTCATTCCCCCGGACCAGCGTCCACGCGTGGCGTTCCGGTTCTCGGAGCAGCGTGATTTGTTGGTCAGCGGCCTGCTCGACGGCGGCACCGAAATCGCGCAGCGTCCGATTGTCGTGGATGTGCCAATGCAAAAGGGGCACATCGTGATGTTCGCCATCAATCCGGTGTGGCGCGGCGAGACCATCGGCAGCTACGCAATGGTGTTCAACGCGATCCTCCACTTCGACAACCTGAACGCGGGCCGGAAGCTCGATTCGAAGTAATGTTCACCGCTCTCTCCCTCGTACGAAGCCTGACATAGTTCGTCGGTCCAAACGGGGCGAATGTAGTAACCGGACGCTCGGTTCCTTTTGGAACCGGGCGTCCGGTGTTTCCTGACTGCGGAGCGCCGTCTGATGCCCCATTGTTGCAGGTGACATACCACATTATGCCCCCATCCACCGCACTTCGGAGCCTCCATGTTCCACATGTCATTGTCTCGCGTTTCGCTCTCTCTCGCTGTGCTGGCCGCAGTCGCCTGCACCGCCGCCCCAGCCGACCAAGGAGCCGCCGCTGCCGCTCCCGTGGGCCAGGCGTCCGTGCAGGACAATGAATCCACGCCGGACGTCGTGAAGGTCGCCGTCGGTTCCAAGGATCACACCACGCTCGTGGCAGCACTTCAGGCGGGCGACCTGGTGAACGCGCTCGCTAACGCTGGCCCGTTTACGGTGTTTGCCCCGACGAACGCCGCATTCGAGAAACTCCCGAAGGGCACCGTCGATGATCTGCTCAAGCCAGCCAACAAAGAAACGCTGAAGCTCGTGCTGCAGCACCATGTCACGACGTCGGCGCTCTCTGTGGACGCGCTCTCCGACGGTCAGGTGCTCGGCATGGCCGACAACACCTCCGCGACGATCACCAAGAAAGGCAACGACACGTTCATTGACGGCGCCAAGATTATCGCTTCGGTGAAAGCGTCGAACGGCATGGTCCATGTTGTGGACGCCGTGATCGCTCGCCCGAAGCAGTAAGGATCGCCTTCGTTCATCCGGCCCACCCGCCGGCAACGAAGCCCCCCCAATGCAAAGCGGCCCGCACCAAGTTTCGGTGCGGGCCGCTTTGTATTCCTACTCGAAGATTAGTTACCGCCGGGCGCTGGCGTTGCTGCCTTGCCAGCGTCCAAATCGTTCCAGTTAAGGATGGCGTTGAAGCCGAGGGCGTAGGTACCCTGCGTCTGCCAGCGCCAGAACGGACGAATCGCAAACATCACCACATGTCCCTTTCCGATCGGCGAATCCACCACCTGCGCGCGATTCGCGAGGCCATCGGAGTTGGCGAGCGTTCCAGAGAGTAACATGTCCGCGCTCGTGGACGGGAACTGCAGAATGATGCGCGGCCGATCGCCGAGTGCACCACCTGCCCCGCCGCGTCCGCCGCCACCACCACCACCTGCGCCACGACCGCCGCGTCCGCCAGCAGCGGCACCGGCCGCGGCAGCAGGTTCCGCAGTCGCATCGAACGGAGACAACCGCAGCGGCGTGGCATTCGGCGTCACGTTCTGACTAATCCCCGGCGCGCCGCGGGCACCGCCTCCGAAGCCACCGAGGTCACCACCACCGCCGGCATTCAGCACCGGCGCTTGGCTGAAATACACGGGCAGCGAACGATCCGTGTAGCCGTACGCGATGGGGCTCTTGGCGTCGTTGAACACACCGCGCAGAATCGTGCCGCGCGCAAACAACCCGGCCGGCGTTTCCACCGTCACGCCAGGCGTGAGGTTGTATTCGGGGAACAGCGTGGCCGTCGCCCCTTCCGTGATCAGCGTGCCGCCGTCCTGGACGAACTTGTACAGGTTCATCAACCCTTCCATCCCCATGCCGCCACGAACGTCGGAGGTGGAATCGGGATAGCCCAGCGACGGGAACTTCTCTGAGCGTTGGTACGGGATAGCAGGCCCCGACGTCATAGGCACACCGCTCACCATCGACGCGGCATTGCCGCTCACGTGCGGATAGATGACCACATCGTACTTCGCCTTAAGATTGGTCATCCCCTTCAGTTCTTTGTCACCGACATAGGTGTACGGAACGCCGTAGGTGTCGAACGCCGCACGCACCCAGCCTTCGTCTTGCGTGCGGTTCCAGCTGTGCAGGTACAGAATGCGCGGAATGTCGAGGTCGTGCGCCTTCACCGTCGGCATTGCCGACACGGCCCACGCCGAGAGGCCAGCATCCTTGATGGCGGCATCGAGCTTTGCGCGGTCACCGTTGGCGATGATGAACGCACCCGCCGCAAACTTGTGGCCGCCCGCCTCAAACGCTTCCTCGGCCGCCGCCATCTTCACATCCTTGAACTGATAGCGGAAGCCCGTGAGGGCATTGTCAGCGGCGTTCTCCACGATGATCACACTCCCCGATCCCGTCACACCACCGGCCGCCTTCACCGGTGCCGTCACGAGCGCCATCTTCGCGTCGAGGAGACTCTTGTCGCTCACCGGCGTGATCGTGAGGTTGCGCATCAGCTGGAACGTCCAGCCGGTGTCGTCGTACGGCGACGGATTGCCCGGCGCAAAGTTCTGCAGCGAGAAATACATATCGGCGAGCGTGCGATAGGGCTGGTCGCCACGCACGATGTAATCGCCCGGTTGCACATCCACGGCACCGGCCTTGAATGCGGCCGACGCGATGTGCACTTCGAGTCCCTGCGTTCGCAGATCGTTGATCGCCTCAGCGGTGTTGGCCTTGCGATGCTGCCCTGCGGGAATCACCCAGCCGTACGTCGGACCGTCCTTACCGCGCGCTACGGCGCGTTTGTTCTTGAGCCAGTAGTTCTCGAGATACAGTTCGCGATTGCGCGCCATATGCTGCAGCGAGAACAAAATGGCGGACTCTTGAATGTTCGTGTTGTTACGCGGGCCCCAGTTGATGCGCGCCAGCGGCGGGTTCGGCCGGAACCACTCTTTGCTCGTGGTCGTCGCGGGCGGCGTCACCACGGAGTTCTCGGGGCCGTAACTCTGCACTTCGTAAAAGCGGCCAATGGCGTTGTGTTCGTGCGCAATAAAGAACATGTAGTTCGGCACCCAGCCATCGTAGAACCCGTAGGTCCAGACGCCGGGCACGCCGCGCTTGGTCATTTCCACCACGTCGTTCTCCGCGAACTGCCACCACTCACCCACGACAATCGGATCGAGCTCGTTGTTGTACGGGCCCGTGCCGGTGGACGAGTAGAGATACGTCTGCGCCTCGTGCAGATCGTGCATCATGATCGGCTTCCACTCGAGGAACGTCTTCGTCACGTTCCGCGTGAGGGCGAGGAACTGGCCCATGCCGTCACGGTTGTTGTCGTGCTGCACGTACTTGCCCCAGTACATCAGCGGGAGCGTGCCCGTGCCGGCGGCGCGCGTCTTGTTGTAGTAGTAGTTGTCCACCATCTTCTCGCGCCCGTCCACCTCGATCACCGGCGTGATGAGCGTGAGCACATTCTTGCGGATGTTCTGGATAAAGGGCGTCTCCTCCACCACGAGGCGATACGCCAACTCCATTAGCATCTCGGGGCCACCGCGCTCCGGCGAGTGCATACCGCTGGTGATCCAATATTCTGGCTTGGCCGTCTTGATGAGGGCGCGCGCCTTTTCTTCGGTGGTGGTCCGCGCGTCAGTCAGCGCCGCGGCATCAGCCTTGACCTTGTCGAGGTTCCGGATGGTCTCCTCGTCACCAATCGCGAGCATCACCATGTCGCGCCCTTCTTCGGTCTTGCCAATCTTGAAGAACTTGGCGCGACCGGGCGCGGCCTTGGCGATGGCCTCGAGGTAGCGGTGGATGTCCTTGGCAGAGGTCAACTCGCCGGGCGTGCCGACGATTCTTCCGAGGAACTTGAGCGGCGTCGGCACCGTGTTGGACGCAGGCAGGTGATCCACGAGCTCCGTGCTGATCCGGGGATCCTGCAGATATTCCTTGATTTTCTTGCCGTACTCCTCGTCCTGCTTCTGCTGGGCGAAGGTCGCAACGGGGAGCAAAAAGCCAACTGCGGCGATCGCCCACGTGACGCGACGGGCGGACCTGTTCCAACGGGACATCATGCCTCCTGGCACTCTCGGGTGAGGGCGCCGACGCTACTACCGCCGGCGGGAGTGTGTGGCTCCAAACCACGTACAAACCGGGCGTCTCGGCCTCCTCGGAGGCACGAGACTAAGCCGCAAGAACATACGCGCAAAAGCAGGGCTTCGCTGGCCGCCGGACCTGGCGGCAGTGCCCGATCCAGCGGCTATCCAAAGGCGGCCGTATATGATAGTATCGTGTTTGGCAGTTACGCTTGGCGCGTGGTTCCGCCGCGAGAGATCCCTCGCGGTTGAGGAGCCCGCCCCGCCGCAGTCTCCGGAGACTCTCCACCATGCAGATCCTGTCCTCGCCAACGGGCTGGTCGCGTCGCGTCGCGATTGTCGTGCTTGCTTTGATCACCCAGGCCATCGTGTCGCCGTGGGCGTTGCACGCACAAGCGGCGACCACCCGCGTGCGCTCTGAGGCCGACGTCGAATTCATGTCGGGCATGATTCCCCACCACGCGCAGGCGGTCCTGATCGCAGGCTGGGCGCCGTCGCATGGCGCCCGTCGCGATGTCGCGGTGCTCTGTGAGCGCATTGTCGTGGGGCAACGCGATGAAATCGCGCTAATGCAGCGCTGGCTCCGCGATCGCGGCGAAGAGGTGCCCGCCGCCGATGCCACGCACCACAAGATGAAGATGAACGGCATGGTGCACGACATGCTCATGCCAGGCATGCTCAACGCGGAGCAACTGGCCGCACTCGATAAATCGCGCGGCGCGGACTTCGACCGCCTCTTCCTTGAAGCGATGATCGGCCACCACGCAGGCGCTGTGGCCATGGTGAACGATCTCCTCGGCGCCAAGAACGCCGGAAACGACGATGTCGTGTACCGCTTCGCATCCGATGTGTTCGCCGACCAAACCACCGAGATCGAGCGCATGCAGAAGATGCTCTCCACCGTGCCGCCAACTTCGCGCCACTAGTACGGCCACGCCTTTACGATCACGCACGACCCACACCCACCCGGGAAGCACACATGGCATCAGTACCGAACATCCGGCAGTTCGCGGCCGGCGTTTTGACGGCGACGTTGGCCGTCACGGCGCTGTACGCGTCGGCATGCGCGTCACAGAGCTCTGCCTCCGCTGGCGTAGCTCCGACGCCCGCCGTGAACATGAGCACCGCCGCGCCGAGTCCCGATCCACGTGTCGGACTCAAAGCAGGCACGCTCGCTAAGCTGCCGGCAGACACTACGCGTCGTATGGTCAGCACGCCCGCCGCGGAAGCTTCGTGGAACATGCGTCTCGTGAAGAATGTGCTCCCGGTTGGACCGTTTGTTGGCGTCACGCATTCCGACCTTGCCTTCCGCGGCAACTATGTGGTGCAGGGCAACTACGATGGCTACGAGATTTTTGATATCTCCAATCCTCGTGACCCGAAGCTGTTCCACCAGGAAGTATGCCGCGGATCGCAGAGCGACGTGTCGGTGTACGGCAACCTAATTTTCGTTTCGGGTGAAGCCCCAAGCGGTCGCCTCGACTGCGGCCTCGCCGGCATTCCGGATTCCGTGAGCAAGGATCGCTTTCGCGGCATTCGCATTTTTGATGCGACGGATCTGAAGCACCCGAAGTACATCCAGAGTGTCCAGACGTGCCGCGGCTCGCACACGCACACCGTGGTCGAAGATCTGAACGACAAGGCCAACGTCTACATTTATGTTTCGGGTTCGGCTGGCGTGCGCTCGCCGACGGAACTGCCGGGTTGCTCGGACCTCGACCCCGCGCTGGATCCGAACAGCGAACTGTTCAAAATTGAAATCATTCAAGTGCCGCTCGCGAACCCAGTGGCGGCGCATGTCGTAACCAAGGCTCCGATTCTCGCCGACTTGGGCCGCGCACCACAGAACTCGGGCCGCAGCGCTTCCGATTCCACCGATCGTGCCGCGCAGGCAGCCGCGCGTGGTGGTCGGGCCGGCGGACGCGGTGGCGCAGCGCCCGCCGCGGGTCGCGGTGGTCGTGGTGCGGTTCCGGCGAATCGTGGCCCCGTGCAGTGCCACGATATCACCGTGTATCCCGCGTCAGGATTTGCGGGCGGTGCGTGCGGTGGCTACGGCGTGCTCCTCGACATCCGCGACGCCGCGCATCCGGTACGCCTGTATGCGGCGGCCGACTCCAATATGTCGTTCTGGCATTCCGCGACGTTCAGCAACGACGGCACCAAAGTGCTCTTCAGCGACGAATGGGGCGGCGGTTCCGCGCCGCGCTGCCGCGTGACCGATCACTACGAATGGGGTGCCGACGCGCTGTTTAACATCGTGAACAAGAAGACGCTGGCGTTTACGAGCTACTACAAAATGCCGGCGGCCCAAACGAGCGCCGAGAACTGCGTGGCGCACAACGGATCGCTCGTACCGATTCCGGGACGTGACGTCATGATTCAGGCGTGGTACCAGGGCGGCGTATCGCTACTCGACTGGACCGATAACGCACACCCGAAAGAAATCGCCTTTATGGATCGCGGCCCCATCGATACGTCAAGCGCTGGCGCCAGCGGTGGCTCATGGTCCGTGTACTGGTACAACGGCTACATGTACAGCTCGGAGATTGCCCGTGGGCTCGATGTGTTCGAACTGCAGCCGAGTGCGTTCATTTCGCAAAACGAAATTGACGCCGCCAAGACGGTGAAGTTCGAATACCTCAACGTGCAAGGCCAACAGAAGCTCGTGTGGCCGGCATCTTTTGCACTGTCGCGCTCGTATGTGGACCAACTCGAACGCTCAAAGGGATATTCCGCGGACAAGCTGTCGAGCATTCGCGCTGAACTCTCGGCAGCGGAGAAACTCAGCGGTCAGGCGCGGAAGGACGCGCTCAGCAAGCTCTCCACACAGTTGCACGGCGATGCGCGCGGATCGTCCGATGCACCGAAGGCGCACACCCTCGCCAGCGCGATTGGCGACTTAGCGAAGTAACCAGCAGCGCGTCACGTTTGGCAAATCCCCGTCAGCACTCATGCTGACGGGGATTTGAATTTCCGGACACGGGTTGCTCTTTGTCAGGCGCACCCTCACAGATCGCGTTTCCCGTACCCGACTCCGCCGAGTGCACAACGGCCGTATGTATGAGGCTCGTTCGTTCCACTCAACTCGGAGTCACCATTTATGCGTATGCTACGCCCGCTGCTCCTCGCTGGCGCTTTGCTCGCCGTAACGCAATCCGCCGTTGCACAGTCCGCCGAAGGCCCGTGGATGATTCGCATTCGTGCGCTCTCGCTCACGCCAGCCAATAAGTCTGATGCCATTCCGTCGCTCGGCGTCAAGGCGGACGCCATCACCGTCAGCTCAAAGATTTTCCCGGAAGTCGACATCTCGTATTTCTTCCAGAAGAACTGGGCCGCCGAACTGATCCTGACGTATCCGCAGGAACATGACGTCAAGCTGAATGGCGCCAAGATCGGCAAGTTCTCGCATCTGCCGCCGGTTCTACTGGCCCAGTATCACTTCATGCCGGACGCTGACTTCCGTCCGTATGTTGGCGTCGGCGCCAATCTGACGCTCATCATGAACACCGACATCAACGTCTCCGGCGTTGGTGCGCTCGACCTCGGAAGTTCGTCGGTTGGTGTTGCCGGGCAGATCGGCGCGGACTACAAGCTGTCCGCAGGACGCTTCCTGAACATCGACGCCAAGATGGTGACGATTGGCACTGATGTCACCAAGGGTGGTACAAAGGTGTCGGCCGTGAAGGTTGATCCGATTCTGATCAGCATCGGCTACGGCTTCCGCTTCTAGTCACCGGCGCTCACCTGTACGACAAAGGGCCGGCGAGATCATCGCCGGCCCTTTGCTGTTGCTATGCCGAGAGTGGGAATCGAACCCACATGAGCTTGCGCTCGGCGGATTTTGAGTCCGCTGCGTCTGCCAGTTCCGCCATCCCGGCCCGAGACCGGTGGTGGGCGCCTGCGCTCAACAAAAAGAAGCGCGCCGTCACCAGCGTGAAGCTAGTGACGGCGCGCCTTCCCTTCCAGTCGTACGGCGAGATCAGCCTTCGTTCGGCTTCTTCACCGAGTCTGGGCGGACCGCTGGCGCGGGACGGCGCTGCGGCTGGCCGGCTGCCGGCGGGCCGTTGGGCGGGCCGTTAGGAGCCGTCGGAGCGCACGGCGGCGCACCCATACCGCCTCCCATACGGCCTCCCATACCCGGCTCCATCTGCCCCATGCCACCCATGCGTCCCATCATGGCGCAGTCCATCTGCCCCATGCCCTGATGCATCTGCCCCATGCCACGATCCATCTGCCCCATCATGCCACCCTGGCCATGACCATGGCGAATGCCCTGCCCACCATCCTGTGGCCCACGCCGCATACCCTGCCCACCGCCCTGACCCGGACCACGACGCATCTCCTGGCCGCCGCCCATTCCCATACCGCCACCCATCCCCGTACGACCGCCACCCATCCCGCCGCGGCCACTGCCCATCCCCATACGACCGCCACCCATTCCGCCACGGCCACCGCCCATCATGGCGGCACCGAGCTTCACGCGTTGCAGTGGCGTGAGGAAGCTGGCGAGTTCCTTTTGCTGAGCCTCTTGCATTTCAAAGCGCTGACGGCCCAACTGGGCCTGGCGATCGAGGAGCGTCGTCAACTGAGCCGTGCGAGCAGAATCGGGGCGCAACATCTCGTCGCGAAGCGACATGCGAATGTCGCGCGCCTGCTCTGCCAGCAGCTGCCGCTTTTCACCGTATTTCTTATGGACGCCTTCGAGCTTGGCAATCTGCGCGTCATTGAGACCGAAGCGCGCCTTGAGCCCCTGCGCCATCGCCTGATGCATATCCTGCTGGCGGCGCGCACGTGCGGCGCTATCCATCGGCATTCCGCGACCGGGACCCTGCCCAGCCTGTGCAGGCGGAGCGGGACGCCGCGGAGCCTGAGCCCCGCCGCCCTGCGCGGCGAGCGCGCCAGCGGCCATGGCAAGCATTCCTGCGACCTGCATTACGGTGCGTTTCATAGAGTCATCCTCCAAGAGTTCCGAGTCGCGCCGTCCACCATCTGTGGCGCGTGTCTTCATCGTGATGACCGCTGGGTTTTGAAAAGCGTTAGACCGGCGCGCTCGTCACCCGGTTAGCCGCCTGGTCACCAGCGCGCGCACCGAGCCTAGGGTCTTTCGGGAGGCTTCTGTTGCGCCTGCTCTTGCCGCTGCTCCTGAAGCAGTTCCCGCACACGCCGTTGAAATAGCTCCTGCACGCCGAAGTACTTGGCGCGCTGCATCGGCGACATGAACAGCGCGAGCTCTTTCTGCTCCTGCTCCGGCAGATCGTTCCGCTGCTTTGTGATCTTGATAATGCGATCCAATAACTCCGCCACGCGGACATTCCGGCTCGTATCACCCAAAAGCACCTCGTCGCGGAGCACCTGCCGTACGCGACTCTCTTCCTGATTGAGCGATACCTTTTGCGCTTCGAGACGACTCGTCAGCTCCTGCACCTTTTGCAGCTGTCCGTCGTTGAGCCCCACCTGCGAGCGCAACACGCGCTCCAACTGGGCGCGCACCTGTTCTTCCAGCACGGGACGAACGCCGCGCTGTCCCTGGGCAGCGGCCAGTACGGGCGCGACCAGCATTACGATTGCCACGATACGTCGCATCACGGGCGGTCCTCGGTTGAGTCAGTTTGCACACGCGCTAAATGCGGTGCTTCGGGATCAGCGCAGGGGAGCGCCTTCAGTCCGTCCATTTCCTTAAGCAACAAGCGTAGATGGGCATCGGACAAATGCCTCGCGGCGCCAATCGTGACCGGGGAGGTCGACCGACTGACGGGCGCGAGTCCGGCCACCTGCACACTCTCGTCGGGCACGATCGACGGCATCACCGGCCCGTCGCTGCGGCTTGCAGCGATCGTATTGGCCGAGCGCGCCGCGCTTGACCCACCGTCGAACAGCTGACGCAACGAGGCCAGTGAGACCGCAGCGGCCAGAACGATTGCGGCAGCCGCCGCCAGCCGCCAACGACGCAGACGTGCCGTGCGCGCCATCACCTCGCCGGGGAGCGGCAGAATGGCCACGATACGATCGGTATTGATATGCGGCGTTTCGAATGACGATCGGACGCGATGCAACAGCGTCACTTCAGCCTGACAGTCCGCGCACTGCGCGACGTGCGCGGCCACGGCGCGTGCCGGTGCCGCAGCTAGCGTGCCGTGCACGAGGGCCGGCAACTGGTCGCGCATCTCTCCGTTTTCGCAATCATGCATCATTGAGAAACTCCTTCACTGCCCGCATCGCATTGTGATAATGCACTCGGCACGCCCCTTCGGTGCTGTCGAGCGTTTTCGCGATTTCGGCGTACACCAACCCCTCAGTGACTCGCAACACAAACACTTCTCGTTGCATCGTCGAAAGCCGTTGTACCGCCTGCCGCACCCGCGCCGCCGTCTCGTCAGCCACGAGTGCGTCGAGCGCGTTGTAGCCCTGCACGGCGTGGTCCTCCGCTAACTCCACGGCTCCACCATGACGACGCTCGGCTCGTTGCCGATCCAGCACCAGACGCCGCAGAATCGTAAAGAGCCATGTCCGGAGCGAACTGTCGGCGCGAAACGCATCGAGCGCGTTGAACGCCCGCACAAACGTGTCCTGCACCAGCTCATCAATCCCGTCACGCTCCCCAGAACTCGCAGCAAAACGGGCGAGCGCTGGCGCGTGCCGAGTTACGATCTCGGTCGCCGCCCGCTGGTCGCCTAGTTTCCATCGTTCGATCAGCGCGGCGTCGAGTGCCGCGTCGTCCTGCGTTGTCGGCACTCGCATTGGTTCAAAAATGAGACGCCGCTGGGGGAACGGCGTTAATATAGAGTGGTTACCCCGCCACTCAGTTCTCGGACCCGGAGCCAGCCGTGCGTGCGCCCGAAATCATCGCCCATCGTGGCGCCTCCCGTGAAGCGCCCGAAAACACCCTCGCGGCGTTCCGGCGGGCGCAGCTACTTGGCGCTGACGGTGTTGAGCTTGACGTGCATCTCACGACCGACGGCGTGTTGGTCGTCCACCACGATGCGATCCCGCGTGAGGCTCCGGAACCGGCGCTTATGGGCAAAGCTCTCCACGAACTCTCGTGGGGCGAGGTCTCCCGGTTCCGAGTGAGAGGCGAGCCCATTCCACGCTTGCAGGACGTGTTGGACGCTGTTGGGAGCACCCTCAACGTCTACTGCGAACTCAAAGGCGCCGGCACGACCGCAGCGGCGTGTGCGCTACTCGCGGGCGGCGCCCCCCGTCATGCCGTGCACGCATTCGACCACCGTCAGGTGGCCGAAGCGGAACGACTCGCGGCACCGCTCCCGCGCGGGGTGCTGGAGGTGAGTTACCACGTGCAACCGCTCGCTGGACTGACCAGCGTGCACGCGCGCGACCTCTGGCAACAATGGGAGATGATTGACCAAACCCTCGTCCACGACGCGCACGCATTGGGCGCGCGCATCGTGGCGTGGACGGTCAACGATGCGGCCGCCATGTCGGCACTCGCGGCGCTCGGCGTCGATGCGCTGTGCACCGACGACGTCGCCCTCGCCCGAACACTCTTCCCCCGTTAGCCGCCGCCGAACCGCCGGCGACCGCTACGGCTTTTTCGCCGGAGCCGCTGGGGCCGCCGAAGCCGCGGGGGCCGTCGGTTTCGCGGGAGCAAGCGGAGTCACGTTCATCGCCTGATACATCCCCTTTTCCGTATGGGAGCGACCATCGCTCGCCGGAATCAGGCAGGCCAGCACGAACTTGCCAGGCGGGAGACGGAGCGTCAGAAACGTTTCCGTTTGCTTTTGGATGATCGACGTCGACCCAACCGTCACGGCCCACGCCGGCGGCACACCCTTGGCGTGCATGGCGTCGTAGAATTCCTTGACGGTATGACCGATCCCAATTTCCATCACCGACATCTGGTGCACGTCGGCGCCTGAGTTCAGCAGATGGAAGGTGACGATCCCTTCAGTAATCGACGTGGGAGCCGTGAACTGATAGTCGGCCCCAACCACGCGCACGTACTGCACTTTTTCCGTGGGGGCGTTCTGGGCGCTCACGGCCAACGGCCCGAGAACCGCGACCGTCATGAGCACTGCGCGCACCACTCCGCGACCGAACATCAGGCCTCCTCGCTCTGGGGGGATGACAGACTGACCCTAGAATGGAGGGGGAAAACAAAAAGTGCAATCCGAAATTCCCCCTTTCTTCGGAGGATTTTCGGAAGGCCCATCAGGAGGCCGGTCCGCCTTTGGCCGGGGGATCGCCAGCGGACTGAGGGTTGGGCGCGGAGTCAGGTGCGGCACCCGAGGTCGCCGCCGACTGCGCGGCCAAATCGGCCTCTAGCCGCTTGAGTTCATCCTCGTGCGTGCTCAACGCGTCCGCCAATCGAGCGAACAGCTCCGGCTCCATCGTACGCCCCTCGCGATGCGCTCGATGAACCGCGTAGCCAAGGTCGCGCGCCGCTTTGTCGCAGAGTTGTCCAATGCGAAACAGCTCAAGCCGCACCTTGCCCTCGTCCAACGCACCCTGCGCGGCCCGACCGGCGTTCTTCAGCTCGGCGGACAGCATCGACCAGACACTCATGGTTTCCCCTGGGATAGGTCCCGTGCTCCTTACGCGGCGCACGTACCCAAGGTTTCGGCACGGGGCAGCTGAGGCGCACCGCTCGGTACCGACAAAACGAAAAACGGCTCGACCATTGAGGTCGAGCCGTTCACACGTTCGCAGAAAAAGCGATCGTTAGGCGGTCGCAGCCATCGGCTCGCGCGGTACGAGCGGCACAACCGACACCTTGTAGCGGCGCTTGTTCTTGTGCTCGAACTTCACGTGCCCGTCGATCAGGGCGAAAATCGTGTAGTCCGTGCCAAGGCCGACGTTCGTGCCCGGGTGCCACTTGGTACCGCACTGACGCAGGATGATGTTGCCGGCGCGCACCTGCTCGCCGCCAAACTTCTTGATCCCGCGATACTGCGGGTTGGAATCGCGCCCGTTACGGGAGGAACCAACGCCCTTTTTATGTGCCATGTTACCCTCTCAAAAAACAGCCGGCGTCAGCCGAGCGTGATGTCGTTGATGCGGATTTCAGTGAAAGCCTGACGGTGGCCCTGCTTCTTGGCGTAGTTCTTACGCCGACGAAACTTGAACACGACGATTTTGTCGCCGAGTCCATGCTTGACGATCTCAGCGGTGACCTTGGCCCCCGCGAGCATCGGCACGCCAGCCTTCACGGTGCGCCCGTCGGAACCGAGCAGCACCTCGTTGAACTCGACTTTCGTACCGGCGTCACCCAGCAAGGTGGCGACCCGGAGCGTCTTGCCCGGCTCAGCACGATACTGCTTCCCGCCGGTTTTGATGATTGCGTATGCCATGTGGCGACTCTGTTCCAGATGAGTTAATCGCGAGCCTAAGATTATAGCTGATTGGAGGTTGGAGGTCAAGCGGTAGCGCCAATAAATCGTGCGTCGCCTTTCGAGGCCCCGCTGGCGGCATTCCGTGCCCACGGGCATCTTCACTTCCGTGCGGAGGGGCGGCCGCTTCCTATCCCGGCCGTCGCGCAATGGATCTCTATACTGGCAGCCTAATTCTCGGTACCGCGGGACTCGGCCTGATGGCGCTTGGCGGCGTCGCAGCGAGGGCCGGTGCTACCGGTTCGCACGGTGGACACACCGGCCATAGCGGGCATGCCGGCCATACCGGCCACGTCGGTCCCTCCGGCCATTCTGGGGCTCTGCACGGCCACGGAGGCCCTCCGGGTGGGCACGTCGCCCATTCGGCCAGCAGCGGGCACGCTGGCGCCCCTGACGGCGCCCACGGAGGACACGACCTCGCCTCCGGCGCAGCACAGCTGGTCGCCTCGGCCCAGTCCAAGCTCAGCGATCGACTCGGCGCCCTGCTCTCGCCGCGCCTCTGGTTCAGCGTGCTCGTGGGCTTCGGCACCACTGGCATCATCCTGCGTGGCCTGCTCGGTGCGATTCCCGTGGTGGGGCCGATCGCCGTCCTCGCAGCGGCCGTGGCTGGCGGCGTGCTGTTCGAACTCCTGCTCGTGGGCCCGTTCTGGAACTTTCTCTTCCGCTTTGCCTCTAACCCTGCACTCACGCTCGAGAGTGCGCTGACCGACACGGCCATGGCGGTCACAGGTTTTGACGCGAACGGTCAGGGGCTCATCGCGGTGGATGTTGACGGTCAGGTGGTGCAGGTGCTCGCATCACTTCGCGCGGATGACCGCGGAGAAGCGCGGCGCGTTCGGGCCGGCGAGATGGTGCGTATTGAAGAAGTCGATACCGCGCGCGGCCGTTGTGTGGTGTCGATCGTTCGCTGATCGCAATTGTTGCTCTGCATTGCTTCCCACTCCCCCTCTCCTCCCATGAATCTCAGTCCCGTTTTACTCATTGGGTTTGTGCTCATTGGCGTGTTCGTCGCCATTCCTGCCATCGTCGCCAGCTTTCTTCGCAACGTGGACGCGGGCACCATCCGCATTGTCAGTTGGCTCAACGGCGGAACCGTGATGTACCGCGGGCCGGGCAAGTCTAAAGAAATCCCGCTCCTCACCACGGGCACGACGATCTCGAGCAAGGTGATCAACGTGGACCTCGACATCACCGATCAAACGGCTGATGTCGCCGATAACGGCCAGCCGCAGCCGATCAAGGTGCGCGTGCTCGCGAGCGCGATCGTTTCGGTCGGCGACACGGACACGCTCATCAAGACCGCCGCCAATCGATTCTTTTCGAAATCGACGGATGATCAGCTCAGCACGCTCACCGATTTGCTCTCCAGCTCGGGGCGTCGCGCGGTGAACCTGCTCACGCACGACCAACTCTTTTCTGCCAAGGCGGCCACGCGCTCATTTCCGGGCGGCGAGCCGGCCCCACTGCCAGTCGTTCGCGTGGTGGAGCATACCGCTCTCACCGTTGGGCACGACGAACTCGAGGACGACGACGATCCGTTGGCTGTCATCATTCGCAAGGCGTGCTCGCGCGAGCTGACCGACCTTGGGCTCATCTTCAACTCGCTCAACATCAAGGTGGTGCAGTCGGAAGTCGCGGAGGCGCGTCGCCGCATGTCGGCCGCTGAGGCGCAGGCCAATGCGGATATTGTGTCGGCGCAGCAGTCGCGTCGCGCGAAGGAAGCGCAGCTCGAAGCCGAGCGCGTGATCTCCGACAAGAATCGTGAACTCGAACAAACCAAAGCGTCGAACGCCGCGCTGGTTGCACAGGCGGAAGCCAAACGCCAAGAGGCCATGGGCATTCAGCGCGTGGCGGAACTCGAAGCCACGCAGATCGCGCAGGCCCGCGCCGACGCCGAGCGTGTGCGCATTGAAGCCTCGGCGAGTGCGGACGCCGAAGCGATCAAGATTAAAACCATTGCATCGGCCAACGCCGAGAGCATTCAGAAGGTGAATGAAGCGATCAAGGCCGGCGGCGAGAGCTATTTCCGGTACCGCCAGATTGAGATGCTGCCGCTCATCGCGCCGCAGATTGCAGCCGCGCTGGCGCAGGCGAAGATGATCACGATCTCCGGTGGCGAGGACGGCGGAGCGGCGGGGTCAACCGCATCGAACGTCGCGACAGTTATCCAGACCGTGCTCGCGGCGCAGATGGTGCAGCAAGCGGGGCTGGGCGCCAAGAAAGACTAGCGAACGCTCGAGATAACAGAGCGCCGGAGTGGCGAGTGGCCACTCCGGCGCTTTTGTCTTCCTGTACACCGACGCGCCACGCACACCGTGACGAGCGAAGCACTGAAGGTTATGCCACCGCGTACTGCTGTGTGACGTCGCGGCCGGCGCCCTTGACGACCAGCTTGAACTCGTCGGGGCGAAGGAGCGGATCGTCGCGCATCTCAAGGGTGAAGCCGAGGCCCTTCTCGAGCTTCTTGATGAGGTCACGCTCGTTTTCGAGCACATACATCGCGGTATCGGGGTGCAGCTTGACGACGAGGCTGTCCTTGCGCCCTTCCACGGCAATGCGGCGTACCGACCGCTCCATGCGGCGCACGATCGTCTCGGGCGTAAAGACGCGACCCGTGCCGTTGCAAATGGGGCACGACTCGGTCATCTGCTGGAGATGGCTCTGTCGCACGCGCTGGCGCGTCATCTCAATCAACCCAAGGTCACTGACCGCGAAGGCTTTGGTGCGGGCACGATCGCGACCGAGGTGCGTGCGCAGCTCCTGCAGCACCTTGTCGCGATTGCCCTTGGTGTCCATGTCAATAAAGTCGCAGACGATAATGCCACCCACGTCTCGCAGTCGCAGTTGGCGTGCCACTTCGCGCGCCGCCTCGACATTCGTGCGCAGGCTCGTCTTTTCCGGATCCTTCTTGCCCGTGTAGCGTCCCGAGTTGACGTCGATAGAAACGAGCGCTTCGGTTGGCTCAATGATCAGGTAGCCACCGCTTGGCAGATCACAGCGGCGCTTAAAGAGGTCGCGAATTTCGGTTTCGACCTCCGCTTTGTCGAACAGCGGCACCTGTTCCTCGTAGAGCACCACGCGATCCTGCAACTCTGGCGCGATGGCATTGAGGTACTCGGTGATTTCGTTGTAGACCTGTTTGGAGTCTACGGTGAGCTTGTCGACCTTGGTGCTGAACAGGTCGCGAATGATGCCGCGGGTGAGCGACGTCTCGCGATGCAACAGCTTAGGCGGCGAGCCCACGAACTTGGTCTTCTTCTCGATGCGCTTCCACTGACTGATGAGCGTGGTGATCTCGCGCTCAAACGTCTCGGGGGTGACATCTTCGCCGACGGTGCGTACAATGATGCCGCCGGAGTTCTTGGGGAGGATCTTCTGCACCTGCTCGCGCAGGCGCTGACGCTCGGCGCGTTCGCCGATCTTACGGCTGACGCCGACGCGCGACGCGGCCGGCATGTACACCACGAAGCGCCCCGCCAGCGAGACCTGCGCGGTGACGCGCGGCCCCTTGGTGGAGATGGGCTCCTTGGAGACCTGCACAATGATGGACTGCCCGCGCTTCAGGACATCCTGAATCTGGGGCGGCTCTTTGCGCGGACGACGGCCGCGGCCACGCGGCTTACGCGGCGCAGGCGCTTCGGCTTTGGCGGCGGCTTCGGCGTTCTCGGGTTGCTCGTCGGCGCCTTCGGTGTCATCGGCGTCGTCGGCATCATCGTCTTCATCATCGTCGTCGTCATCTTCATCTTCATCGAAGACGAGGTCGGACGAGTGGAGGAAGGCGCTTTTTTCCGTTCCGATATCAACAAACGCTGCCTGAATACCCGGCAACACGGCGTCGACCTTTCCCCAATAGATGTCGCCGACCATGCGGCGCGCTTCGGGGCGTTCAACCGCCAACTCAACGAGTTGGTCGTCCTCGAGAATAGCCACGCGGATTTCGCGCTGCGTGGCGCTGATCAGAATCTCTCGCTTCATCAAACACCAACTGGAGCATCGCGCGGCCCGACCCGGCAAACGCCGGCGCGATCATCCAGGAGTTGGGAACGTGAGGGGCAGGCAGCCGGCTCGCTGCGCGTACTGCGCGGCGGGCCTGCCGCAGAACCGGAAGACACGGGCTTCCCTGCTCGCTCGTGATCGGACACGATGCGTCCACCCGGTGAACCGCCGCGAGATGCGGAGTGACCGGTCTGGTGTGGCGCGTCGTGCGATCAAATGCGATTGGCATCCTGTCGATTCGTCAGGCGGCACGAGAAGGAAGCGAACAAACCGTCTTT
Organism: Gemmatimonadota bacterium; assembly: GCA_026387915.1. Classification (NCBI taxonomy): domain Bacteria; kingdom Pseudomonadati; phylum Gemmatimonadota; species Gemmatimonadota bacterium. The sequence continues at coordinate 28,012 of JAPLKS010000009.1, read as the reverse complement.
CCAACCGATGGTGCTCCGGCTGGCCGTTTTGTTCATGCTGGCTCCCCACGTCACAGCCGGGTCAGGATGCGCCGGGGGGCTCCATTTGTCGCACAAGGCGACCCTGAGAGCTAACGGAGTGACGGGCGTATTCGCAATGGCCTGTGGGGCCAATTGTGCTGCGATGGAACGGCGGCATACTACTGCCGCGCAACGACTTCCGTCGCGCGGCAGGGCGCAAATCAAGGGCCGGTGCTACAGAACCGAGCCGAGCTCTTTGAGGAGATGACGGGCAATGACGATGCGCTGAATCTCGGAGGTTCCCTCGCCGATCTCGCCAATCTTGGCGTCGCGCATCATTCGCTCCACCGGGTAATCCTTGGTGTAGCCGTAGCCGCCGTGCACCTGAATGGCCTTGATGGTGGTGCGCATGGCCAGCTCGGAAGCGTACAGCTTGGCCATGGCCGCTTCCTTGCCGTACGGACGTCCGGTCTGCGCGAGCCAGGCGGCATGGTACGTGAGATGGCGCGCGGCTTCGAGTTCCGTTGCAAGATCGGAGAGCTGGAACTGCAACCCTTGAAACTCGATGATCGCCTGTCCAAACTGCTTCCGTGTGGCGGCGTAGCGGAGCGCGAGATCAAACGCACCCTGCGCAATGCCGAGCGAAAGGGCGGCGATGCCAATGCGCCCCGTATCGAGCGTGCGCATAAAGTTGATGAACCCCTGCCCTTCAATACCGAGCAGATTTTCTTCGGGCACTTCGACGTCGTCAAAAATCAGTTCACGTGTGTCGGACGCACGCCAGCCGAGTTTGTCTTCCTTGCGCCCCGAGGTAAAGCCCGACAACACGGGGAGTGAACTGTCGTGTCCCACTCCGACCTCGCGCGCGGCTGCGAGGTCGCACGTTTCCTTGGTCAGGATGAACGAGCTGATCCCTTTCGTGCCTTTGGTCGGATCCGTCACGGCGGTCACCACAAAAATCTCGCCGACTCCGGCGTGCGTGATGAATCGCTTGGAACCGTTCAGCAGGTAATGATGCCCCTTCTTGACCGCGGTGGTGCGCGTTCCGCCGGCATCACTGCCAGCGCCGGGCTCTGTGAGTCCGAAGCCGCCGAGCACTTTGCCGGAGGCCAGAAGCGGCACGTAGCGCTTCCGCTGCGCGTCATTGCCGAAGTTGACGATAGGCGAGGTGCCAAGCGTGGTGTGCGCGCTAATCGTGATCGAGTGCGACGCGCAGACGCGCGCGAGCTCCTCGATGGCGATCATGAAGCTCGTAATGTCGAGCCCCGCGCCGCCGAGTTCTTCGGACCACGGAATGCCGAGAAGGCCGAGTTCGCCCATTTTTCGGACGTTCTCCCAGGGGAACTCCTGGCTCTCGTCAAAGCGTGCGGCAACGGGTGCGACTTCTTCGCGGGCGAACGAGCGCACCATATCGCGTACGGCGAGGTGCTGCTCAGAGAAATAAACGCTGTCATCCATAGTGCATCAAATATGACAGGGGGACGCAAAATCGGAATGGCTTTCCACCTTAAAAATGCGCCAACGAAGCAGCTAGTCGCCGCGTACCGCGCCGAGGAATGCCGGCCCGTATTTCTCCATCTTGGCGGGCCCTACCCCGTGCACATCGGCCAAGGCGCCCGGGGTGCGGGGCTTGGCGACGGCCATGGCGCGAAGCGTTTTGTCGGGGAACACCACATACGCCGGGACCCCCTCGCGCTTTGAGATGTCGCGCCGCAGCTCGCGAAGGCGGTCGAGCAATGCCTGATCGTCATCGCTCAGGACGTCGAGCTCCTCGGGAGATTGGCGTTTGGCGCGCGTTTTCTTGACCAGAGCGCGCCCACTCTTTGGCGACGCCTCGACCTCATCGCGCACGGCTTCGTGGCCAAGGTGCAGGCAGTTGTCGCACTGCGCGCAGGTGGCGTTGGCGGGCGGATCGCCGAAGTAGCGCAGCACAAAGGCGCGGCGGCACCGATCGGTATACGCGTACTTCTGCACCATCTCGAGTTGGGAGAGTTCGGCCTGCCGTCGCCGTTCGAGTGACTCCCAATCCACCGGCCACTGGTCAATGGCGTTCGCCGGGTTGTCGAGTACGAGCCCTTCACCCACACGGTCCCACACGAGAAACTGCCGCCGTTCGAGATCGTCGAGTTGTTCGGCAAGGGTTGGCGGATCACCGAGCCCGGGAGGAAGCGCACTGAGATCGACAATCGCACCGTCCGCGATGCGGCCGCGCGAGAGGCGCCAGAGCGCACGGAGCAGATCGCGCTGCAGATTGGCGTCGCCGTCGAGCTCAAGCCGGATGCGCTCGTGCGTGGCCAGCAAGCGCACGCGCGCCAACGACCACGATCCGGCGGAATGATGCATCGCCCCAGCCGTGACGAGCACTCGCACGGCCGACTCGGCCTCACGATCTGATACCTTGCCGCGCGCAGCCGCCGCGAGCGAGGCGAGGTCGCCCTCAACAATGCCACCGGCATCGGCGCGCTGACGCGCGGCGGCGTACACAGCCTCAACCACCGATCGTTCAGGGCTCGCTCCCTTGATAAAGAACTCGTGAGTGAAACGGTCCTGAAAGGCGTGGAGCAGCACGCAGTCCGCCGTTTTGCCGTCGCGTCCGGCTCGACCGGCCTCTTGGTAATAGGCCTCCAGCGAACCGGGCATCGCGTGGTGCACCACCAATCGCACGTTGGATTTATCAATCCCCATGCCGAACGCGTTGGTCGCGACGATGACGCGAAGCCCTTCATTCATAAACGACTCTTGCACCTCGCGCCGTCGACTATCATCGAGCCCCGCGTGGTACGCGGCGGCGCGAATGCCGGCGCGCTCGAGACGCGTCGCCACGCGTTCGACGGTCTTGCGCGTCGCGGCGTAAACGATGGCCGCCCCAGTGTGGCGTTCGAGAAGATGCGCGAGGGTGCCGTCCTTTTCGGCGTCGTTCTTCGTGCGCACCACGTGCCAGCGCAGGTTCGGACGGTCGAACCCAGTGACGATGACGCGCGGTTCGCGGAGCGCGAGAACCCGCGCGATGTCGCGGCGCACTTCCGGGGTCGCCGTAGCGGTCAGGGCGACCGTGGGCGGCTCACCCAATCGCTCTCGGATCGAGCGCACGCGCCGATAGCTCGGCCTGAAGTCATGACCCCACTCGCTAATGCAGTGCGCCTCGTCCACCGCCAAGAGCCGCACACCAACCGCGGCAATCCGCTCCGCCGCCGAGCCCACGTCAAACCGCTCTGGTGCCACATACAAGAGTCGGACTTCGCCGCGCTGCACGCGCGCGAGCCGCGCGCTGATCTCGGCAGCGCCGAGCGAACTATTGATGAACGTGGCGGGGATACCCTTCGCCTCGAGGGCATCCACCTGATCTTTCATGAGGGAGATGAGGGGCGAGAGCACGACAGTGAGCCCGTCGAGCACAAGCGCCGGCACCTGATAGCAGACGGATTTTCCGCCGCCGGTGGGGAGAATGACCAACGTGTCATGCCCCTCGAGCACCGACGCCACGGCCTGTTCCTGACCAGGACGGAACGCCTCGTGACCAAACTGATCACGAAGGACTTGGCGCGCACGAGCAAGGAGTTCGGGGGTCACGCGGAACAATAGCCGATGCGGCACGGTGTGTCAGCACAAATACACGCTTCGTTGAACAATTTACTTCAGTTGCATGTAGCAGGCGGCCGATACTCTGCCTGTAGCCCATCCGGACAATGTGTCTGGGGGTACTGGACGTATCCGTCACCTGAAATCACCGCCGCATGCCTTTTGCCCCGCTTCTCGAGCTCGTCGTTGCCACCGCCTGCGCCCTTGTGTTAGGGACGGCGTGGTTTGGCGGACGCGCGCGAAAGGCTGGCTGGTGGGCGGCGGTCGCTTCATTGGCGGCCGGAGAGGCGCTCGTTCGTACGGTCGCGCATCAGAGTGCTGGGCTGTGGACACTTCGTGTCGCGGGCGTGGTTGTGGCCAGCGCACTCGCGTGGTCCGTGGTGAGTGCGACGATGAATACGCTGCAAACGCGGCGACGACGCCGCGAGCGCGTTGTGCGCGCGGTGCTGACCGCCGCGACCTGTACTATTGCCGCCGCGTGCGTGCCGATTGAAATAGCAGGAACGTGGGTCGCACCTGTGACGCTCCTGCTCCTCGCAGGCGGAACGTCGGCTTGGTGTGCGAAGGCGTTCCGCGAAAGACAGTCGCTGACCGCTGGGCATCAGGTACTGGCGCTGGGCTTTACGGTCCTCGCGTTTGGACAGCTCGCCGGGGGGTTGCAGACGGTGTTGGCGCCATCGTCTCAGGAATGGCTGGGAGCGTTCATTACGGCCACGGCGTGGACCTCCATTGCAGTCGGCGCATTCGCCGCCGCCACAGCGGATGAACGCGCCCCTGACACGGTCCCACTTCCCGCGATGGCCGAGGCCGAGGCCGCGCTCGCCCGCTCGCATGTGGAGCGCGCCGCGATCATGGATGTCAGCGGCGACGCGGTGCACATCGTAGACGACCGACTCCGGCTCGTGGCGTACAACGACACCTTCCGCTCCCGCATGATCCGCAGTGCGGGACACGAACCGCTCGTGGGTCACACCGTCGAGCAGTTTCACGCCTCGCGGGATCTCCCCGCGTGGGAAGCGCGCTATAGCAGCGTGTTGACCGGAAGATCACTGCAACTCGACGCGACCACACCCTTACCCGACGGTGAGTCGCTGATCGAAGCGGTGACCATGTCGCCCGTACGTCACGGCGACCGTGTGATCGGCGTCGCCGTGAGCAGCCGCGACGCCAGTGAGCTACGCCGACTCGCGGAACAGCTCCACGCCCGCGATGAAGAGTTCCGCGCGCTCAGTGAACATGCCACCGACGTGGTGTTCCGTGTGGACCCCGATGGTGCGATCCTGTTCATCACGCCATCCGTGGAGCGACTGCTCGGCTGGAAAAGCGAGGATCTGATCGGGCGCAGCGTATTGATGTTCTGTGCCAGCGATGACACCGAAAGTGTGCGTCGTGTGTTTCACGATGCGCAGTGCGGACCTTCGGTGCCGCGTCCCATGTTGTTTCGCTTCCGCCATCGGGCGGGCGGTCTACGCCTTCTCGACGGCGTGGCGACCCTCGCCATGGGCACGAACGGCGAGCCCACACTTATTCTGAATGCACGTGATGTGACCGAGCGCCATGCCTTGGAGGCCGAACTCCGGCAACGGCAGCGCGGCGCGAGCTTGGGACGGCTCGTGTCGGGCGTTGCGCACGATTTCAATAACGTGCTCACCGCGATCTTTGGCATGGTGTCGCTGGCACGCGTCCGGGATCCGCAGGCCACGGATCTCGCGGAGATCGCGATTGTCGCGGAACGCGGGCGCGGGCTTGTGCGCAAACTGCAGTCATTTGCCGGCGAAACTTCAGGCGAGATGACAGTCTTTGTGCCCGGTGAGCGCGTGTCGGAAGTGGACGTGATGTTGCAACGTTTCTTAGGTGATGACGTGCGCATCCGGACGAGCCTCGACGATCTCGACTGGACGGTGCGCATGGACGCCGGTCAGTTTGAGCAGCTGCTGGTCAATCTGGCCGTGGCCGAGCGTGCGGCAACCGGAGCCGGCGGCACGATCTCCATTGAGACGTCCACGCTTCACGTCGCGATTCCCATGCGCGGCGACGGCCCACCAGTGCCGCCTGGCGACTACGTGACGCTCCGCGTGACCGGGAGTGGTTCGCGCAGCTTGCCCGATGCAGCGGCGCGTGCGGCTGCGGCCGACTCGCGGAGTAATGTGGAGGTCACGCGCGCGATCGTCTCGCGGGCGCAGGGCGTGCTGTGGAGTGCGCCGGCAGCAGGCAACGCGCGCAGCTACAGTGTTTTTCTACCGCGGCATCACGAGGCACCGTCCACCGTCCACCCCTCAGCATCCCTCGCGAATGCACCGGGCGGCACCGAAACGATCATCATCGCCGAAGACGATCCGTCTATCCGCACGGCGGCGGCACGCATGCTGATGGCGAAAGGCTACACGGTGCTGGCGGCCTCGAACGGCGAGGACGCGCTACAACAAGCACGGGCATTCGTCGGGACGATTCACCTCTTGGTCACTGACCTCGTCATGCCGCAGACTAATGGGGCGCAACTCGCGCGTCGCTTACGCGCGCGTCGCCCTGACATGCGCGTGATTCTGATGTCCGGCTACACGTCCGCTATGGCGCATCAAGCAGAAATCGCCGACCTCGCAGCGGGATTTCTCGCGAAGCCGTTCACCCCAGAAGAACTGCTTGGCTCCGTCCGCGCCGCACTCGATGTAACGCCGGGTGGCGAGACTACACCGCTCTCGCGAAGTGGCCACGCGTAAACTCGCCACCGATCGCGGCGCGGACCGTCATCACGTCGGTCCGCTCTCCTGCGGCAACGGCCGATAGCATCGCACGATAGCCCGCGATAACGCCGGTCACATTCTCGCCGGGAATACCGAACACCGCGCGATACGACCGAATACCGGCGCGCCATAAACGCGGCACGTACTCGCCGCCTTCAATCGGCCGCGAATGCAACAACCGGTTCCGGCAATCGCTATCAGTGGCGACCGGAAAGACGTAGCCACTGGGATCGGCCAGCTCGACGTTCGGGTGCTTCTGCACGCACAAATCGCGGCAGGTGGTAGGCTCACGCTCGAACGCGGCCGAGAGGACGCAATGCTCAATGGTCATCCCTTCCGGGCGGCCGTACAGCATGACCTCAAAACCCTTCCCTTCCCACGGCAACACCATCGCACTGAGCTCGTCGACGGTCAGTTCCACCGAGGCTGTGACGCGCCGTGCACCAATGCGGAACAATTCAACCGCCGTCTGCGCGTTGAAGCAGTTGACCGCATAGTCAGCGCTCACTTCGCGCCCCTGCGCCGCCAACTCAGCGACAAGGCCGATATGGCCGCTGAGTATAGGCAAGCCGAGCGCGAGCCACGGCAGGAGCGAACGCCGATCCTCGGGGCGCACAATGGTCGGCGTGCGAATGCGGAAGGTCACGCCGAGCGCGGCGGCCTCGGCCGCCAGCTGCGTGATACTCGTCCGCGAGGGCGCCGGATGCCGAAGGAATGGGTCGAACACAATCTCCGTGGCGCCAGCACTCAGTGCGGCTCGCGCATCGTCGGCGTTCCACACTTCGGCCGACAACACAAAAGCGTTGGAATCCGCGACGGTCTCCGTTTCCGGCCCACGCGCCACGGGCTCCACGTGGGCTGCCGCGGCAATAGCAGCGCGCCGCTCAGCGAGCAGTGCCTGATGCGCCCAATCGCGGCGCACGGTGAGCTCATCGGTGGCACGCTGCCGCAGATGATTGACTTCACTGACCGGAATGAAGAGGCCGTCCGCAAGCCCGCTCGTCTCGAGCGCGCGCAATACGAACGGCGTCTCACCGACGCGCCCGAGTTGCTCACGCAAAACCGTAGCGTCGAGCGCCCGTTTGGTCGCCGGTGCAAGCGCGATTTCCGACGTCACGGTGACTTCTTCTCCGTCCGCCGCGAATAACGCCTTGAGCGGCGCGCCCGCACTACCAAACACACGAACGTCGAGCGCCACTCGGCGCACGCGCGCGGGTCCCTCGAGGGGAGCAAAGCTCTTCCGCGCCCGTTCCAGCAGTTGCACATCGGATGTTTTGAGCACCGTCCAGCCGGCGGGAATATGCGAGCGCGTGGCCAGGGCCTGTCGCACCACCCCGCCCCGCTCCGACACCGTACGCACGGCACTCACCGCGAAGCCGCGCGTTTCATCCGGATTGCCCCCGCGCGCTGGCTCAAAGCCGAGCCCATCGCCTGCAACCACTGGGGTGCGGACGTCGATCAGCAACTCGCCGCGCTCCGAGCCCACCACCACACCGAGTTCAAGGCCGTGATTGTCAGGTTGGGTGCGGGTGATATAGTCGCGACCCGCTCGCCCGCCATACATCCCGCCCGTGAAACCACGGCTGAAGATCTGCACCAACGGTTCGGTCTCGGACTCCGCCGGCTCCACGAACTCGCCGCGCTCTACGCGGTCGAAAAACTCGCGATAGGTGCGCGTCACGGTCGCCACATACTCGGGTTTCTTTTTGCGCCCCTCAACTTTGAGGCAGCCGATCCCAGCGTCTGCCAATTCCTGCAGATGGGACCAGGCCCCAAGGTCTTTGGCCGAGATCAAGTAGCCGCGATCCAACTCCGCGCCGCTGTCGATGTCCGTGAGAACGTAGTCTTTGCGGCACGACTGGGCACAGGAGCCGCGGTTCGCGCTGCGCTCGGAGATCATGCCAGACATGAAGCATTGCCCGGAATACGAGATGCAGAGCGCCCCGTGCACAAAGCTCTCGAGTCCGAGCCCCGGCACCTCGGCCCGAATCGCTCGGATATCATCGAGCGTATTTTCGCGCGCGAGCACGACGCGCTCTACACCGAGTTGCTGCATCACGCGCGCACCGCTGCCGTCGTGCACGGTCATCTGTGTGGAGCCGTGAATCTCAAAGCCTGGGTACGTGCGCTGAATGAGTCGCACCAACCCAATGTCCTGCACAATCGCGGCGTCGATCCCCCGATCAACACACTCGCCCAGATGAAAGAGGGCGTCCTCGATTTCGTCCGGCTTCACGAGGATGTTGAGCGTGAGATACACCCGCGTGCCACGCTCGTGCGCGATCAGGCAGGCCTGCTCAAGATCGTCGAGGGTCAGCTGGGCGCCTTCGTCACGCGCGTTGAACTTCTCGACGCCGAGGTACACGGCGTCGGCGCCATTCGCGACCGCCGCACGAACGGCGTCAAGGGATCCTGCGGGGGCGAGGAGTTCTGGGCGGGGCATCGACCAAAGATAGTACAACCGAGCTCGTGAATCGTGCTCCGGCTACGCGCCCGCGACAATCTCCCGGATTTGATCGAGGTGCCGCGCTTCGTGCTGGCCTAGGAAGAGCACCCATTGGTAGCCGTCGAGTGCCCCAAGAAATGGATGCGGCGCGCTCACACGCGTGATGTCGAGCCCATCGACGGTCGCGACGGCGGCCAACGTCCGCTGGCGGACCTGTTGCAGCGACGCCCAAGCCTCTGCAAAAACCGGCTGCGCTGAGGGCACCAGTCGCTCAGGCGCCGAGAGCGGCGCGTGCCTGCTCTGCACCCGAAAGCGATCGAGCGACGCCATCAGCGAGGCGGTTCCGGCGTCTTCCGGAAGTCCCTCTGCGACGCCCTTGGCAAAGAGCCCTTCGAGTAGCTTGGCGATGGAGCCTTCGGTACGCCCGAGATGCTCGACCACCTGCGTCACCGACCATTTTCCGTCCCCCGGATTGCGCTGGAGTTGCGCGGGGGTGCAGTTGCTCAGGAAGGCGGCCAGTTCGGCGCGCACGGCGGCATTGGCCGCGTTGATTTCGACTAGGCGTGAATGCATGCGGATGAATTTGGCGCATCCGCGTGCCGCGCGACAGGTGAAACCTGCAAGCCACGCCAAGCGTAGAGTGAGGAAACGGAGGTCGTATGTGGGGACTCCTCGGACTGGTCGCGACTCTCGCGGCTTCGTGGTTGAGCTATGGCGCCGCACGACGGTTTGTGCGCGAGCGCTTGCGGTACGTTGAGGCGGCGTTGAAGCCAGCGGCGGCAATCGTCGCGGGCATCGTGGCGCTCGTCGTGGCCTGGCCTGTGGTCGCCCTGCTGCACTGGATTCCGCTGGTGGGCTCCCTCGTAGGGGGCGGAACGGCGCTTGCCGTTGGCCTCAGCGTGGGGCTTGGCGTGAGTGCGGGGGCCCGCGACGTCAAAAGCGGCTATATCCTCGGCCCCGGCCCGAGATAGACTCGGTCGGGCGTCCGTACCAGCCGCTTTTGCGCCAAGTCGCTGACAGGGGGAACCCACGCGGGTATTATGAGGGGTTCCCCTCTGGAGACGTCCCGTTGCGCCGTACTGCCTTTATCGCTGCTTTGCTCGTCGCCGTCACCTGCCCCGCGGTTTTGTCCGCGCAGCAGAAGCTTGCTGTGTTACGAGGCCAGGTGCTCACGGACTCCGCGGAGCTACCAATTCGCGCGGCAGAGGTGTCGCTTCCCCGCCTTCGGATTTCGGCGATGACCGATTCTCTTGGGCATTTTCGCCTGAGCGGCATCCCAGCCGGACGCGAAATCGTCACCGTCCGCCGGGTAGGGTTTCAGCAGATTACGACGCAGCTGAATTTTGCGGCCGGTGACAGCATCGACACCGACTTCCTGATGCTTCGCGCGGCGCAGACCCTACCGGGTGTGCAGGTGAAAGGAAAGAAGTCTTCCGCGCGCATGGCTGACTTCGAGCGCCGGCGTGAAAGCGGGTTTGGGCATTTTCTCACGGAAGCAGACCTCGATAAAGCCGAGGGGCGTGCCATTTCTGACGTGATGAACACGGTGCCCGCGTTGCGCGTCTATCGCTCCAACGTGAGCACGGCGGCCTGGGCCGTAAGCTCCCGCGGCCAGCAATCTGTCGACGGCGTCTTCAAGGTTGAGCAGTACGACCTCAACCGTGGCGCGCCACCGAACCAGTGCTACGCCGCTGTGGTGCTCGACGGCGTGCCGGTGTTCACGGGACGTCCCGGGCAGATGCTATTTGACCTCAACACCTTGAGCCCCAAGAACTTAGCCGGGATCGAGGTCTATGGGGGCAATGCCACGCTCCCCCCTGAACTGAACTTCTCAGGCAATACCTGCGGAGCGATCGTTCTCTGGATGCGTTAGGCCGCGCGAACTCCGGATGTGACGGCGTAACCGCCCGCGTGGTAGACTAAGCATCATCCTTTCGGGAGTTCACGGCATGCGCTTCCCCCGGAGCACAGTTCTGCCGTTCGTCCTGCTGGCCCTCAGCTCCCCCGCTGCGGCGCAGCGCACGAGCACGTTTGTTGGCGTGGTGCGCGTGGATAGCACCAACGTGCCCGTCGTTGGCGCACAGATCGCCATCAATCGCACCCGCATCCAGACGCTCTCCGACTCGGCCGGGCGCTTTCACCTCGGGAACGTGCCGAGTGGCCGCCAGATCGTGACGGTGCGGCGGATTGGCTTTCAGGCCGTCACCACGGTGCTCGACTTCACCCCTGGCGACACGCTCGACGGCGAGATTGGCCTTTCGGTTGCCGCCACGACACTTCCGGAAGTTGACGTCGTTGCACGAGACCTCAGCAAAATCAAGCTCGAAGGTTTCGAGCGCCGCCGCTCCACTGGCTTTGGATCATTTATTGGCCCGGAAGTTTTCGACAAGGGCTCATCGCGCGTGACCGCGGACATCATCATGCAGATTCCGGGGCCGCACTTGGTGCGTTCTACCAACACGGGTGCCACGTGGGTGGCCGGCGGGCGCATGGCCATCAACTCCGGCAACGTCGCGGTGACGTCTGCCGACCGGCGGCGCGGCGCAAGCGACCGCAACTGCTACGCCACGGTGTACCTCGATGGATCGCCGGTCTATTCGGCGCTGCCGGGGGAAATGCTATTTGATATCAACAGCGTGCCAGCCAATCAGTTGGCAGCTATCGAATACTTTGCTGGCTCCGCGCAGGCACCGCCGGAGTATCCGCAGCGGCGTAACACATGTGGCGTGATCATTCTTTGGACGAAGGTGTCGTAGCGCGGCACCCGCGTCGCGATGGTCCCTGCGCAGCCAGCGTCATCGCCTCTGACGCTCCACGATATCGCTACGCGTCGCTGCTCGGCGGCACGTCCTTGATGAACCGCAGGAGCCACGCCACCGCGACGAGCCCTGTGCCGATCCACCGGAGCACGGAACTGTCTGCGCGAACGCCAATCAAAAAGACGGCCACTCCCGCGCCAGCCAACGCGAGCTTCGCGACGGTCGCCGGGCGCATGGTCACCGCGCTGCGGCGGGCACCAGCGTACGCACCGTCCCCGGAATTTCGAGAATAAAATCGGCGCCGAATGCGCGGGATGGTGTTTGGTATCCCGGCACGGCCCCACCCGCGATCACCTTTTGCGCGGCAGCCACCGCGGTGAGCGCCGTTAGCGTGTAGCCATCGGGCGTCTGCAACCGCGCCTGCACCGACGCGCCGCTGGCATTGCGCACCTCACCCCACAAGCGCGCGACGGCCTTCGAGCGTTGTGTGCTGTTGGGGCCTGCCGCGCCGGCGCGAATGCGCGCCTTGAGCCAGCGCTGCATCGGCGCCGTGGCGAGTAGCCACCCGATGTAGCGGGTGAGTCGCATGCCGCGCACGGTGCCGCGCGTTGCTGCGGTAAAGACTTCGATGTCGGGGATGCGGGTGCTATGCCAAGCGGTGGACACATCGCCCCATGGAATGGTGACGGCGTGCCGCACGCGATCGCCAAAGTCGATATCGCGTTCGCGCCACGCCGACGGCACGCGGGTAATCTTGCCTCCGCGACGGACGGCACCGCCCTCCGACACATTCTCGATCATCGTGGTGGCGGTTCCGCGCGAGAGCCCCGTGCCTCCCGTAAACGCGAGCGTCAGCGAGGTGGCATCGGGAAGCGCCGACTTGAGAAAGGCCGCCAGACAATCACTCGGCACCACATCAAAGCCCGCGCCTGGCATCAGCATGACACCCGCTGCGGCAGCTTCCTTGTTCAGCGCCGCCATTCCCTCGAACACCGAGATTTCTCCGGTGATGTCGAGATAATGAGTGCCCGTGCGAAGGCAGGCGTCCGCCATGGCACGCGCGGTGCGCGAGAACGGCCCCGCACAGTGAATCACCACGGCGCATCCCGCCAATGCGCGGTCGAGCGCCGCGGCGTCATCGAGTGAAGCGGGACGTGCGTCCAGCCCATGCGCTGCCGCGAGTGCGTTCACTTCAGCAGCATTACGTCCAGAAAGAATTGGACGTAGCCCCTTTGCAATCGCGTCCTCGACGATCAACCGGCCCGTATAGCCGTTGGCGCCGTAGATCAGCACGTCCCCTGCGACCGTCACGCGCCGAGATACGCGGGCAACTTCAGCGCGCGTGCCTCGGCGTCGGGAATGTCGAGCACGAGACGGAGCATGGCGGTGGAATACACTTTCCCCTGTGCATCCGTCTTGAGCGAAAGCGTACCGCCACCGTCGAGCGCTCCATGCAGCAGAAAGTTCAAGGCATGCAGGTTGGGCAGTTCAAATCGTTCCACGCCGCCATTGATGACGCCGCGAAAATGCTCCACCACGCGATCGAGTGTCACGTGCTGAGCCAAGACGGCATACCACTCCGGCTTCAGAGCGATGAGGCCGACGTTCGCCGTGTCGCCTTTGTCGCCGGAACGTGCGTGCGCGATGTCGAGCAGACGAACCTTCATGAGATCACCTCCACGTGCGTCTGCACGACGGACTTGTCCACCAACGCCGGCCAGTAGGCCACGATCTCTTCAACCTTCGGCCGTCCACCGGCGAACCCCGTCACGCTCGGCGGCCCGTTCAGCACGAGCGGCGCGATTTCACGGGTAAAGCGCTCGACCTTCTTTTTGTCTGCGTCGCGCACACCAATGCGGAATTGCACCTCGGGAGCATCCTTGCCGGCGTCAGGTCCAGCGAGGCGCCCATGCGTCGCGTTGGCGCCAACAAACTCCGTGAGGATGTGTTCAAAGTGCAATCCAAGGCGAATGAGTCGCTCACGCAAAATACGCTCAGCAGCCTGCGCCTTTTCGAGCGCGTCCGGCCACGAATACACCAGCGATCCGACTGCCTTGTAACCCGCGCGGTAGGCGATGGACACCTTGAGTTTATCGGTGGCCGGTCGGCCCACAATGCTATGAACGCGTACGCGGTTCTCACCATCCGCCGAGAGGCGAATCGAGGAAAAGTCCGCGACAACGTCTGGCGTGATGTAGGAATGCGGATCGCCCATTTCATACACGAGCTGTTCTGACACCGTGGGCACCGACACCTTCCCACCAGTGCCCGCGTGCTTGGTCACCACAAAGGTGCCGTCGGCAGTGGCTTCGACAATCGGATAGCCCACGTCTTCGAGGTGTTCAATGGAGCGCCAGTCGTGCAAGCAGTTGCCACCCGAACATTGCGCCCCGCACTCAATGATGTGCCCGGCAATGATGCCGGCCGCAAGCTTATCCCAATCCTCAGCGCCCCATCCAAACTCATGACGCAGCGGCGCCATAGTGAGTGCGGTATCGGTCGAGCGTCCGACGATCACGACGTTCGCGCCCTTGGCGAGTGCCTCGACGATGGGCGTGCTCCCGATGTACGCATTCGCCGCCACCACGCGGTCCCGCACCACGGAGAGTGGTTCGCCCGTATCCATGTTGCGCAGTTCGTGGCCAGAGGCAATGAGCTCGTCAATGCGACTGAGCAGATTGTCGCCGGTAATCACACCGATTTTGAGTTTCCCAGCGGCACCTTTCGCCGCGGCCATCTCGAGCACCGCCGCGGCGCACGCTTCCGGGTTCACGCCACCAGCATTGGCGATCACCTTGACGCCGTTGTTGACCACGGCGTCGAGGACGCTCTCCATGGCGCCGATGAAATCGCGGGCGTACCCCATATTCGGGTCGCGTTCCTTCTGCTTTTGCAGAATGGACATCGTGACTTCGGCGAGGTAGTCGAGCATGAGATAGTCAACGGGGCCGCGTGTGACTTGCTGACGCGGCGCGTCCAGCGAGTCACCCCAAAAGCCCTGTCCTCCAGCAACGCGAACAATCTTTGGCGCGGTCATGCGTCCACCTCGAGTCGTGACGGAAGCACGAAGGGGCCAAGATGCGGGCCGGGATTTTGCAACGTGCTGCGCAGTGCCATGGTCAGTGCGGTGCGAGTGTCTTCGGGATACACGATAGCGTCGATATAGCCACGCGCCCCAGCAAAGCGGGCGTCGAGTTGGTGTTCATAATCCGCGCGCATTTCGGCCATAGAGGCCGCAACCTCGTCGGAGACAGCGGTCCCAGCTTTCTTGGCGGCAGCAATGGCCGGACCGTGCACGGCTTGCACGGCCGACTCGCCCTCCATCACCGCCATGCGTCCGGTCGGCCAGGAAAAAATGAAATCAGGGTCAAAGCCCTGCCCCGCCATGGCGTAGTAGCCGGCGCCAGAGGCGTGATTCACCGTGAGCACAATCTTCGGCACAATCACCGTTGCCATCGCTTCTACAAAACGAGCGCCGGCGCGAATGATGCCTTCGTGCTCCGACTCGGGACCCACCATAAACCCCGAGACGTCCTGCACGAACAACAGCGGGAGTCCCTGCCGATTACAGCGATCAATGTAGAACGCCGCCTTCTCCGCGCTCTCGGCGTACACAATGCCGCCAAAACGCGGCCGTTCGCCTTCACGACCCTTGATGAGGCCGCGTTGATTGGCAATGACACCCACCGAGATGCCATTGATGCGCGCATCACCACAAATGAGTTCCTTGGCGAGCTGCGGCTGAAATTCATCGAGCGCGCCATCGTCCAACACGCACCGAAGGAGTTCATGCATGTCATACGACATGCGGTGATCCTGCGGCAGTAAATCGTAGAGCCGTTCGGGCTCGGTGGTTGGCGCCTTGGCGTTGGAAATGGTCGCTTCCATCGCCGCGACGCGCGCCTTCGGGAGCCGGTCCACCAGCTCGCGCACTTTCCGCAAGCAGTCGGTATCGCTGTCGAGCGCGTAGTGCGCCACACCACTGATCTCGGTGTGGGTCACGGCGCCACCGAGCGTTTCGCCATCGATGGTCTGACCGGTGGCGCCTTTCACGAGATTCGGTCCGCCGAGTCCCATGAAGCTGGTGCCCTTCACCATAAGAATGACGTCGGACAGCGCGGGCAGGTATGCGCCGCCCGCGACGCACTGCCCCATAACGGCGGCTATCTGCGGCACTTTGAGGTAGCGCCGCATGAGTGAGTTGTAATAGAAAATGCGCGAGGCGCCGTACTGCCCTGGAAAGACGCCGCCCTGATATGGGAGGTTGACGCCCGCGGAGTCCACGAGATAGACAATGGGAATGTGGCAACGCATGGCCACTTCCTGCGCGCGGAGAATCTTGGTGATGGTCTCTGGCCACCAGCTTCCGGCTTTGACGGTGGCGTCATTGGCCACCACCACGCATTCACGTCCGGCGACCATGGCGACACCCGTAATGACCCCGGCGCCAGGCGCTTGCCCGTCGTAGCGATCATGCGCGACGAGCAACCCGATTTCGAGAAAATGTGAATCGGCGTCCATCAGCTGCGTCACGCGCTCGCGAGCCGTGAGCTTGCCCTGTTGGTGCTGTTTCGCTGCCTTTTCCGGTCCGCCGCCTAGGCGGAGCGTGGCTTCAAGCGCGCGGGTCGCGTCGCTCAGATCGCGCAGTCGTGTGGTCACACGCCCTGCGGTCGCGCGGCGAACCACCCTCGAATGTATTCCACGAGATCCTGCGTGGAGGTCCCTGGTCCAAACAGGGGGCCAATGCCGAGTGCGGCAAGGGCATCCATGTCTTCCTTGGGAATAATGCCGCCGCCGGTGACGAGGATGTCACTCCGCCCCTGCGCGTCGAGCAGTGTTTTCACGCGGGGAAAGAGCGTCATGTGCGCGCCAGAGAGAATCGACAGGCCAACCACATCCACATCCTCTTGGACGGCCGCACTGGCAATCATTTCCGGCGTCTGATGCAGGCCGGTATAGATGACTTCCATGCCCGCGTCACGGAGGGCCGCGGCGACAACTTTGGCGCCGCGGTCGTGGCCGTCAAGACCGGGCTTGGCAACGAGTACTCGAATTGGGCGTTCCATATGTATACAAATAAGTCGTCGCCACGCACTCAGGCAATGGAAGTACTGCCAAGGAGTGGACCCATCGGTTCGTGGCGGTTATTGGATACCAAACTTCTCAAGGCGGTAGCGCATGGTATCACGGGTGAGGCCTAGCAGACGGGCGGCGGCTGTCTTGTTTCCGCCCGCCCGGGCCATGGACTGCACAATCAGCTCCCGCTCGGTTTCGTCGAGATCGAGCCCCTCGGCGGGAAGCACCAACGCGTTCGGTCTCGTAGGCGCCACCCCTGCGATCGTGGGAGGCAGGTGCTCGAGGCGCACCATCGTGTCGTCCTCGATGAGGAGGATGCGCTCGAGCACATTCCGCAGTTCCCGCGCATTTCCCGGCCAGGAGTACCGGTCAAAGGCGCGCGCCACTTCAGGAGCGAGCTCGCGCACCGGCTGTCCCAGTTCGCGGGCGAGCACCCCGCCAAAGTGCGTGGCGAGCGGCTGAATGTCCTCCGGCCGTTCGCGGAGCGGCGGCATCATGATTGGGAGCACGTTGAGGCGGTAGAACAAATCCTCACGAAAGTCCCCTGCTTTTTGCGCTGCCTCAAGGTCCCGATTGGTCGCCGTGATCACGTGCACATCCACTTCGATATCGCGCACGCCGCCGATGCGGCGGAACCGATGCGTCTCGAGTACCTGCAGCAGCTTGGCCTGCAGCGCGCGCGGCATATCGCCGATTTCGTCGAGGAACAGCGTGCCGCGGTCCGCGAGTTCGAACAGCCCTTTTTTGGCTTCCTTGGCGTCCGTGTACGCGCCCGCTTCGTGGCCAAAGAGTTCGCTCTCCACAAGATGCTCGGGCATCGCCGTGCAATTCACACTAATAAAAGGCTGCGAACGTCGAGGGCCGCGCGCGTGAATGGCGCGCGCCACAACGTCCTTGCCCGTCCCACTCTCACCGCGAATGAGAATGTTGACCGCACTTCCCTTGCTCCCGACCCGCGCGATGGTCTCCGCAATGCGGCGGAGCGCGGGCGAGCGACCGACGAGCGCGACATCGGCGAACTGCCAACTATTGGTTTCACGGTACCGGTCTACGTCGGAGCGAAGGCGTCGCGTTTCCAGCGCCTGCTCGAGCAACAACGTGAGTTCGGGGAGAGCGATGGGTTTTTCGAGAAAATGAAACGCCCCGGCACGGACCGCTGCCACGGCCGTTTCTACCTCGCCGTACGCCGACATCATGATCACCGGCAAGGTGGCGTCCATGGCCTTGAGTTTGGGCAACAACTCAAGCCCCGTCTCACCGGGCAAGCGAAGGTCGAGCAAGACGAGGTCTGCCGGCTCACGCGAAAACGCCGCCAACAACTCCTTGCCGTTTTCTACTGTTTCCGTGTTGTACCCCGCCTCGGCGAGATGCTCGCCGAGCCAGAGTCGAATGAGCATTTCGTCATCGCAAATGAGGACGCGCGGCTTAATCATGTACGGGTCGCCTCTGGGGGAGCGGAGTCGTCAATGCGTTTGGGAAGCCGAATGTGCACGGTTGTGCCAACCCCTTCGGCGCTTTCAATCGTGAGGGTGCCGCCGTGGCGCTCGATGATACCGCGTGTAATCGAGAGACCGAGTCCGGTGCCCTTGTGTCGTGTGGTGAAGAACGGACGGAACACCTGCTGGAGATCGGCCGCGGCAATGCCTTTGCCCGTGTCGGCGATGTCAATGAGCACATCACGTCCGTCGATGCGCGTCGCAATACGAATCGAGCCGTCTGCCGGAGTGGCCTGCATGGCGTTCATCAGGAGATTCACGAGGGCTTGATACACCATCCCTTCATCGGCCTGCAACTGCGGATCGTCCGCCTCCGCCTCTACGACCATGCGCACACCGGCCTGCTCTGCGGCGGGTTGCGTGAGCAACACAGCGCGAGCCACCACGGCATTGGCGTTCACCTGTCCGAGCCGCGGCGCCGCTGGGCGCGCGAAGGCCAAGAGATCGTGTACGGTGGCCTCAATACGATGCAACTGCTTCCCCATTTCATCGAAGATTGGCTGGAGCCCGGGGTCGTCGCCGTGCCGGCGCCGCACGAGGTCCAATCCGTTCGTGACGCTGACGACGGGATTCTTGATTTCGTGCGCGAGACCGCTGGCGAGTTCGCCGACCGTCGCGAGCTGCGAGGCGCGCTCAATTTCGCGTTGGTGCATTTCGGCCACACGTTCCGTGGCGTCGGCGAGGGCTCTCGTCATTTCATTGAACGCGTGTCCAAGTTCCGACACTTCGTCGTGGCCGCGCACAGGGATGCGCACCGCAAGATCGCCAGCAGCCACACGGCGTGCCGCTACCGCCAACCGTTGCACCGGGGCGACAATCTCGCGCGCCACAACGACGGCCGTCGCAATGAGCACCACAGCGAGGAGCACTTCGAGCAGCAGCGAGAGCCCACCGAGGCGACGCAGCGGTGCAAGGGCATCTTCCGCCGAAACCTCGGCAACAAAGAACCAAGACGATTGCGGAATGTCCGAGACCGCGGCAATCCGTTGACGGCCGTTGCCGTCGTAATAGCGACTCACCGCCTCGGATGACGGCGTCAGTGCGGGGTGAAACACCGTGGAGCGTTCGGCAACATTGGCGTGCGGCATCGTTGAAATCATCGAATGCCCTTCGGCATCAAAAATAATTCCTTCGATACCGCTGGTTCGATAGTCAGGAAGTTGGAGAAACGCTGCGGCGGAACTCCGTCGGACCGACGCCACGAGATAGCCAACGGGGAGCGAGTCGTCGCGCAAAA
This sequence comes from Gemmatimonadota bacterium, assembly GCA_026387915.1. NCBI lineage: Bacteria > Pseudomonadati > Gemmatimonadota > Gemmatimonadota bacterium. Next base: position 8,678 of record JAPLKS010000009.1, on the reverse strand, counting down.
TCGGCACGATAAGCCGGAGCACGAGCGTTCCCGGGGCGTCATCTCCCCCTTGCACGAACTCGGCGAATCCGCTGCGCACATGCGCGACGGGTGGCGCTCCCCACACAATTAGTGAATCGGTCGCCGCCACCATGCGTCCGTCCACGGCAAAGAGGGCGAGCGCATCAAAGGCGCGCATCTCTTGCCGAGCCCGTACGAGGTAGCGCTGTACGGCGTCTGGGGACGCCGCGAGCGCAGAGATTCCACCGGTGGACGCGCGACCTCCGTTGCCGCTGACGTTCATCACGCCGGCGAGCAACGTCTCATTGCCAGACGCCATCGCGCGCAGCGTTTTGAGGCGCTCCTGAATGCGGTCCCCAACGTGCTGTGCCTCGAGGCGCGCATAGGCCACCAAAAAGCGCTCCACGATCAAGGTGATGATGGTCGCGCTGCGGCCGTAGCCGACCGCGTTGGTGCCGAGGACCGGAAGGAGCGAGAACAGCAGGAACCACGCGAGCAGCCGCCGATTGAGGCGACCGTACACACGATGCACCCACGACGTGGGGCGTGGTGCCGGCTGTTGCGACAACGCCATCGAGTCTCCGGGATACGGAGTGACCTGCGATTGTGAGCGCGAAGAAGAGCTACTGCAAGATGAGAGCCTCGCACCGCAAAGCCTGTATCGCGCTGATTACAAAGGAGTTGCGTGTATCGGCACGCCACCGCCGCATGGTGATATGCCCCACAAATATTAGCACAACACCGCTAAAGATGGGGGATTTCCCCCATTTGGCTTCTCGCGTTACGTGTCAAGCAATGAGCTCTAACAAGTTGCTGTAGCTCAACTTACGTAGAAATACCGAGTTCGGCTCGCACCTTGCACATACAAAGATTGCGCCGACCAGTGAATCGGAGCGAATGCCACACCCTCTACAGGATTGACGCTACCTATATGGACGAGCCCACTCCCACCCAGAAGCTCCAACCCGAAGGCGAGGCGCCGGACACCGGCACCATCGATCGTCGCGGGTTCCTGCACAAGGTGAGCACCGTGAGCGCCGGCCTGACCGCCTTGGCGGTTGGTGTTCCGGCGGCAGGGGCCTTTGTCTCTCCCGCGCTTCCGAAGAAGGCGACTGACGATTGGATCAAAGTGGCGGATGACGTCGCATTGATTGACGTCGGCGAGCCCGTGCGCGTGAACTTTGTGAAAACGGACCAGGACGCGTGGATTGAGACGCGTACGCTGAACGGTGTATGGCTCTTCACCGAAGATGGCGAAAAATTCAAAGCGTACAACGCCAAGTGCACGCACCTCGGTTGCTCCTACGTCCACGACAAGGAAAAGAAAGCGTTCTACTGCCCGTGCCATCGCGGCCAGTTTGACATCAAGACCGGCAAGGTGATGGACGGCCCGCCGCCGCGCCCGCTGGATGAGCTGGAAGTTGAAGTGCGCGAGAGCGCCGTGTATGTGCGGTACCGCGACTTCCGCCTCGGCATTGCCGAGCGGGTGGTGTCGTAATCATGGCCTCCCCATTCAAATGGATCGACGAGCGGGTGGACCTCGTTGGCGTGCGCAAGGCGTTGCTCGACCGCAAGATGCCCGGCGGACTGACCTGGTTCCACACGCTCGGCAGCGCATCGTTGACGGTGTTCGCGGTGCAAGTGGTGACCGGGATTGTGCTGGCGATGTACTACTCGCCGTCGCCCGACCACGCGTACGACAGCATCCGGTATTTGCAGGATCAGGTCGTGAGCGGGAGCACGCTCCGTGGCATTCACCACTGGGGCGCGTCGGCGATGGTGGTGTTGGTGCTGGCGCACATGACCCGCGTGTTCGTGATGGGCGCGTACAAGTATCCGCGCGAGATCAACTGGCTGATTGGTGTGGTGTTGCTCTTCATCGTCCTCGGCTTCGGCTTTACTGGCTATCTGCTGCCGTGGGACCAGAAGGCGTACTGGGCGACACAGGTGGGCACGAACATCGCCGGCACCGCGCCGATTGTCGGCGGGATTATGGTGCGTTTGCTCCGCGGTGGCAGCCAACTCGGCGCCGCCACGTTGGCGCGGTTCTACGCACTCCACGTGCTGTTGCTTCCGCTGATGCTCTTCATTGCCGTGCTCCTGCACCTGGCTATCATCGTGCGCCAGGGCATTGCGCCGCGCACGAAGGCGCTCGACGCCGATGCGCCGACGCGTACCAGCGATGCCGAGTATTCCGCCTTCTATAAGAAGGCGTACGAGCGCAGCAAGGGCGCTGGCGTCCCGTTCTGGCCCGACATCACGACGAAAGATGTGGTCATGGGTGCGGCGATCGTGCTGATCCTGCTGCAACTGGCCCGCAGCTTTGGTGCGGGACTCGAGCCGCCGGCCGATCCTACGGACAGCTCGTATGTGCCGCGTCCCGAATGGTATTTCCTACCGTTCTTCCAGTTGCTGAAACTGGTCCCCGGTTCGATGGAAAGCTTTGTCGCGGTGGGCATCCCCGCGGTGCTGGTGATCGTGCTCGTGCTGCTGCCGTTCTTCGATCGCAAGAGCACGCGATCGTTCTCGAAGCGTCCGTTGGCCCGCGCCTCACTGCTGGCGATTGCGGGCAGCTGCGTGTTGCTCGTCGGCGCTTCCATGGCTGAAGACAGTGCGGAAGCAGTGGCAGCAGAAACGGGACGTCCGTTGAGCAATGTACAACGAGCCGGCCGCGCGCTGTATTCGGCGCAAGGCTGCGGGAGTTGTCACGCGATTGGCGGCAAGGGTGGCGGAACCAAGGAAGACGCGCCGCCGCTCACCGAAGTTGGCTTGAAGCACTCGGGCGCTTGGCTCCACTCGTTCCTCGAGAACCCGCTGCGGTTCCACCCGGAAACGAAGATGCCGAGCTTTGGCCCGCCGACGTTGTCCCACCAGGAGATCGAGGAGATGACGCGCTATCTCGTGACGTTGCGCGGTCCCAATGGCGATCTCAAGAAGCCCGAGTTTGTTGACACGTTTCCACCTGCGCCCAAATCCAAGGAGTAACCCATGCGTGCTTTCCTGATGGTTGGCATCCTCGCCACGGCTCTCACAACCAGCGCGGCCGCGCAGGCCCCCGACGGCAAGGCGCTTTACGACGAGTTTTGCAAGAAGTGCCACGGGGTAATCGGATCGCCGCCGCAGACGATGATCAAGAAGTTCGAAAAGATCAAAAAGTTTGACGCGGAATTTATGGCCAAGCGGACCGAGGATTCCGTGGTGAAGGTGCTGCAGAAGGGGAAGAGCGAAGACATGAAGTCGTTCAAGGACAAGATGAAGCCAGAGGAAATGGCCGCTGTGTCGAAGTACGTGCACGAGCTCGCCGCGAAGGCCAAGCCGTAATTCTGGCTATTACCCTACCCCGACGCGCCGCCCCAACCGTGGGCGGCCAGAGGAAGTGAAATGACAGCGATACAACATCTGTTCCGTGGCGTGGCGATTGCGGTGACCGCATTGGCGGTCGCCGTGTTGCCGTCGGCGGCGCACGCGCAAAAGCCGGCGGCGGGCTATGCCGGCAACGAATCGTGCATTGAGTGCCACAAGAAAATGGCCACACCGTTTCTCGAGTCTGGCAAAGGGCAGCTCTTGATGGGTCGCCCCCGCACCGAGCATGAGAAGAAGGGCTGCGAATCGTGCCACGGCCCGAGCAAGACGCACGCGAACTCCGGCGGCGAAGAAAAGGGTGAGATGATCACCTACAGCCGCAAGACCACGACCACGGTTGCCGATCGCAACGCCGTGTGTCTGCAGTGCCATGAGAAGACCGCGCGGACGCTGTGGAAAGGCAGCGCGCACGAAGCGCGGAACGTGGCGTGCACGGATTGTCACGCCGTGATGCATCACGAGTCGGAGCGTGGCGCACTCAAGAAGTCGACCGTCGCGGCCACCTGCGGCACCTGTCACGCGCAGAAGAAGGCGGCCATCGCCAAGTATTCGCACATGCCGCTCGGCGAAAAGAAAATGGAATGCACCAGCTGCCACAATCCGCATGGCTCCGCCAATGACAAGCTCTTGAATGGCGTGACCGTGGCGGAAACGTGCTTCAGCTGTCACCAGGAGAAGCGTGGTCCGTTCCTCTGGGAGCACACGCCGGTGATTGAGAGCTGTGCCAACTGTCACGACTCGCACGGCAGCAACAAGGAAAAGATGCTCAAGGTGTCGCGTCCTCGTCTGTGCCAGCAGTGCCATCCCACCGCGCACGGCGGCTCACTCGCAAAGGCGACCGATCAGGCCACGTCCCGCTTCGCCTACAACAAAGGTTGCAGCAACTGCCACCTGAACATCCACGGTTCGAATCATCCCGCCGGCGCCTTCTTCACTCGCTGACGCTACTCGCAAAGGAAACCAACGATGCGTCATTTTCAGACATTGACCGCGTGCGTCGTCGCCTGCGGAGTGGTCCTGGGGATTCCCTCGACAGGCTCCGGACAGGCGTCGCCCAAGAGCGGGAGCGTTTCAGCCGCAGCCGAGGTGGGCGTACGAACGTTCACCACGGAACCGTCGGCTTTAGATCGAGGCAAGTTCGAGGAGTATCGCTCGCTACCCGCGGGCATGCTCTTAGAGCGCCTCAAACTCATCTATACGCCAGCCGACAGTTTCGGCACGTATCAACTCACCTACCGGCGCCCCGGCGACACCGACCAGAACCTCTGGTTGCAAGCCAAGCGCCCGGGCCTTTACGATTTTGACCTGAGCTGGAGCCGCTTCCAGCACCTGTATTCGTCGGACGCCCGTTCGCCAGGCGCCGAGAACGTTGTCCCCGGCTTCAATACCCTGCCGGTCCCGCGTCCCGATTCGACCGCGTGGCGCAATGCGCCGTACATCGGGAACGTCCGCTCGGTGTGGGATCCCATGAAGATGTCGCTTGGAATTACGCCGACGTCCGCTCTCGACTTCAAGGCTGAGTACATCCACACGGCCAAGAAGGGCGGCATCCCGCAATCGATCAGCTTCAATGGCTCCAGCGGGCCGCAGCGCGAGTTTGTTTCGCCAATTGACCAGACCACGAGCGACATTCGCCTCGCGCAGTCGTTCACCTCTGCCAAGGGGCCAGACGGCATCCTCGGCAAGGTGATCAAGAGCTATCAGTTCACCGTCTCATACGACTACTCGCGGTTCCAGAACGCGGTGAAGTCGGTGATGGTAGACAACCCGATGCAGGCCCTGAGTTCGCCGACCCTCGGCGCGGCCAGCTCACTCGTATCACTTGCGCCAGACAACACGGCGCATGCGGCCACGATCGTGGGTGCTATCTCGCTCCCGTACAAAACGCGCGTCACGGGGTCGGTGTCGGGGAGCTGGCAGTACCAGAACGATCCGTTCTTTGCCCAGACCAACAACGACTCGTTGAAGTCCAACGTGAACTATGGCTTGGTCTCGAACGCCCGAGCGAGCCTCGACGGCAAGGTGAAGCAGTCCACCGTCAACTTCTCGGCGACGAGCCGGCCGTTTGCGGGCCTGACGTTGGCGGCACGGTACCGGAACCACAGCTACGACAACTCCACCGCCCAGTTCCATATCAAGGCGATGGTCGTGAGCGATCGCAGCATTGCGCTCGGAGACTCGCTGTACACCGAAGTCGTGCCGTACAACAAGATCAACACGGAAGTGAGCGCCACGTACGAGTTGGTACGGTCGCTCGCGTTGGCCGTTGGGTACTCGGTGGAAGACTGGAACCGGAGCGTGGAAGAGCGCAATGCGCAGACAACGCGTGAAAAAACACCGCGCATCAGCCTTGACTACAACGGTTTGGATTGGATCTCGCTGCACGCGAGCTACTCGGCTGGCGAGCGCCGGTACGGGTGGTATACGGAATCCGGCACGGAAATCCTGGGCTTTCGCCGCTTCGACATCTCCAACCGTGACCGCAAGCGCCTCAACTTCTTGGCGACGGTGACACCGATTGACGAGCTTACGGTTGCGCTCACCTACCAGACGGGTGACGATCAGTTCCCCGGCGCGCAGTACGGCACGGCGAGCGACAAGAGCACGATGACGGGCGTGGATGTCGACTGGACCCCCAACAAACGCGTCGGCGTGAGCGTGGGATACTCCAATGAAAACATCGACAACATCCTGAACATGCGCCTCCGCACGGGCGCGGTGGGCTCTGCCACGTATGACAACCCCACGTACAAGTGGACGAACACGAACAGCGACAAGAGCACGACGTCGTTCGTCAGCGTCAACGCGGTGTTGATTCCGGACGTGTTGGACATGACCGCCAGCGCGTCGAGCACGGAAGGACACTTCTGGGTGTACAACCGCAATGCGGCGGCACCCACGGGTGGCACGGCCGCGCAGAACCTGACTGCCACGGCCGAGGATTGGCCGGAGGTTACCCAGAAGCTCCAGCCGATGGCCCTCGCCCTCCGTTACCGGATGGATGAGAACTGGGCGTTCACGCTGCGCTATCAGGGTGAGACCTACAAGCAGAACGACTTCCGCACGTTGGCGCCGGTCTTTACGACGACGACGCTTGCCGGTGGTCCCGTGGCCACGAACTTCTCGGGGAACCTGCCCGGCAACATTGGCGCCACCTCTGGCACCAACACCGGTCAGTACCACTTCCTCGGAAACAACTACAACCCGTATACCGCAAACTGGCTGACGTTCACGGTCAGCTGGCACCCGTCGGCACTCCCGCTCGAAACTGGGCGACCGACGTTCTGATGTGGTAATCGGGGAGAGGCGGCGATGGAGTCACTGGCTCCATCGCCGTCGCTTTTCCCTGATCTGCCAAATTGCGGCCACCTTTCTGCCAGGGGCAGTTCATGGGGCACGCACGACACTTTGTTCGACTCTTCGGACTCGTCGCGATCGTCGTGATCGCGTTTCTCGGCGCCCGCGCGCAAGTGGTGCCCAAAGACTTTGGTACGCAAGGGCCCTTCCGGGCTTCCGCGATTCCTGAAGCCGCCAAGCGCGAACCGCGCCACCTCGGCAGCGAAGCCTGCTCCGACTGCCACGCCAAAATCAATGACGCCTGGGCCAAAGGCAAGCATCATACGCCGCAGTGCGAGAACTGCCACGGCCCTGGCCTGCTCCACGTGAAAGTCATGAGCGAAGACTCCGTGGACGCCTATCCAGACGTAATCAAAAAGAATCCCAAAGCACTCCGCGTCACCAGCGGCATGCAAGAGTGCGAGTGGTGTCACCTCAAAACATTTGAGCGGCCCAGCACGCTCAAGAGCATCAAGAACGTCGAGCGGCACATCATCGAGACCGGCGGCAAATATACGGCCGCGTCCAAGTGCACCGACTGCCACAATCCACACACGACGGTGGTCAAATGACACAACCGTTGAGCGACGGCGACCTGACCCGCCGCTCCTTTCTCGAGAAAGTCGCTACGACGGGCGCCCAAACCTTTGTATTCGGCGGACTCTTCGTCACCACAGCGTTGATGCGTCTGCCGCAGGATGCCACCCCTGGCACAACGCCTGCCAAACGCAAGAAGCGTGCGCCCGAGGTGATCTACGGCTTCGTGGTGGACACCACCAAATGCATCGGCTGCGGCTCGTGCGTTCGCGCCTGCAAGGCGGAGAACAACGTCCCGGACGGATTTTGCCGCACGTGGGTGGAGGAGTACACGTTCTACCCGAACGGCGAAGTCGTCGTGAACTCCCCCAAAGGCGGTGAGAACGGCTTCCCCGACGACGCTCCGGATCGCAACCAACCGGCAGAGATTGGCCAACTGCCCTCCCGCGGGTTCTTTGTTCCGAAGCTGTGCAATCACTGCATCGACACTCCGTGCATACAGGTGTGTCCGGTCGGCGCGTCGTACAAGACACCCGAGGGCGTGGTGCTTGTGGATCCGCAGCGCTGCGTGGGATGCGGGTACTGCGTGCAGGCCTGTCCCTTTGGGTCGCGCTTTCTCAACCCAGAGACCAACACGGCCGACAAGTGCACCTGGTGCTATCACCGCATAACGAAGGGGCTCAAGCCGGCCTGTGTGGAGTGCTGCCCCGCTGAAGCGCGCATCTTTGGCAATGTAAACGATCCGAACAGTGAGATCAGCCGGATTCTCGCCACGAACCGCGTGCAAGTGCTCAAGTCGTATCTCGGAACCAATCCGCGCACGCGTTACATCGGCCTCGACTCGGATGTGATCTAGCTATGCATCACTACATCACCGAAGGCTACGTGCTGCCGAATCAGGCGCACATCTATTGGACGACGATGATCGTGCTGTATCCATATATCACGGGCATCGTCGCCGGCGCGTTTATTATCTCCTCGCTGTACCATGTGTTCGGAAAGGAGGAACTGAAGCCGGTCAGTCGCTTTGCGATGCTCATGGCACTGGCCTTCCTGCTCTTTGCTACACTCCCCTTGCTCACGCACCTCGGGCACCCAGAGCGAGCGCTGAACATCATGTTTACCCCCAATCTGACGTCGGCGATGGCGGGATTCGGGTTTATCTACACGACGTACATGTTCATTCTCGCGGTGGAGATTTGGCTGCTCTACCGTACCGACATCGTCTATCTGTCCACCAACGCCAAGTCCGCTCCCATGCGGACGCTGTATTGGATGCTTGCACTGGGTGTGATGGATGTTTGAGATGCACTGGGTTCGGTAGACAGGGAGTTAAGCTACTGCCGCCCGCTCGAAGTTGATCGGGCTCTTGTTGCCGAGGGTCGAGTGCCTCCGGGTGGGATTGTAGAAGCGCTCGATGTAGTCGAAGATGTCGGCCCGCG